>NZ_JBLUPW010000006.1:0-179400 GCF_048068175.1 Pseudomonas sp. NY15356
TGAGCCTTTCAACTCCCGCAAAGCGCGGGTAAAAGTGGCGTCCCCTAGGGGACTCGAACCCCTGTTACCGCCGTGAAAGGGCGGTGTCCTAGGCCACTAGACGAAGGGGACGAACCTTCTACCTTCAAGACCGATTTGCTGGAACCGATCTTTCTTCCCGACCAACCTGACTGATCGTGAAGCGGAATTTGGTGGAGCTAAGCGGGATCGAACCGCTGACCTCCTGCATGCCATGCAGGCGCTCTCCCAGCTGAGCTATAGCCCCACAATGTCGCGCTGAACTCGAATCACCGACTGGGTGCCTGGCGTTTCGTTTTAGCTCATCGCTGTGGACGGGGCGCATATTAAGTTCCGATTGCTGGGCTGTCAAACATATTTTTGAAAATATCCAAAAATTTTTTCACAGATAACAATCACTTATCGCCCTGCCCCGTTTTCGAGGCCACTGGGTCCAGCCAGCACGGATTGTAGGAGCGGCCTTGTGCCGCGAAAGGGCCGCACAGCGGCCCCATGAGCTTCGCATCAAGATGCAAACACGGGGACCGCATTGCGGTCCTTTCGCGGCGCAAGGCCGCTCCTACAGGGTTGCGTAAAGCCTTCAGGCGATGGTCGCCAGCAGCTTCTCCCACTCCTTGTTTTCCTTCTTCGACACGCCGCCGAGCAGGTCCAGGGCCTGGCGCAGACGATAGCGGGTCAGGTCAGGGCCGAGAATCTCCATGGCATCGAGCACCGAGACCGAGCTGGCCTGGCCGGTGATCGCGGCGAACATCAGCGGCATGGCGTCACGCAGCTTCAGCTCCAGGGCTTCGACCACGGCCTGGATGCAGCCGGTGATACGGTCCTTTTCCCACTGGCGCAGGCCCTCGAGCTTCCACAGGATCAACTGCATCACCTGGCGTACCTGGTCAGCGGACAGCTTCTTGCTTTCGAACAGCTTGGCGTCGAGCTTCAGGCCGCCTTCGAAGAAGAAGCCGCCCAGCGGGGCGATCTGGCTGAAGGTTTCGACCCGGCCCTGTACATGGGGGGCGATCTTCATCATGTAGTCGCTGTTGAAGGCCCACTTCTGCACGCGTGCGGCGAACTCTTCCACCGGCAGGTCGCGCAGCCACTGGCCGTTGAGCCAGGACAGCTTCTCGATGTCGAAGATCGGGCCGCCCAGGGAGATACGCGACAGGTCGAAGTGTTCGACCATTTCAGCCAGGGAGAACTTCTCGCGCTCGTCAGGCATCGACCAGCCCATGCGGCCCAAGTAGTTGAGCATCGCCTCGGGCATGAAGCCCATGCGCTCGTAGAAGGTCACCGAGGTCGGGTTCTTGCGTTTGGACAGCTTGCTCTTGTCGGGGTTGCGCAGCAGCGGCATGTAGCACAGCTTGGGCTGCTCCCAACCGAAGTACTCGTACAGCTTGATCAGCTTCGGTGCCGACGGCAGCCACTCTTCGCCGCGCAGGACGTGGGTGATGCCCATCAGGTGATCATCGACCACGTTGGCCAGGAAGTACGTCGGCAGGCCGTCGTTCTTCATCAGCACCTGCATGTCCATGCGGTCCCACGGGATCTCGACGTCGCCACGGAGCATGTCCGGCACCACGCAAACGCCCTCGCTCGGCACCTTCATGCGGATCACGTGGGGTTCGCCGGCATCCAGGCGGCGCTGCACTTCCTCGGCGCTCAACAACAGGGCGCGACCGTCGTAGCGCGGGGTCTCGCCGCGGGCCATCTGCTCGGCACGCATCTGCTCCAGCTCTTCGGCAGTGCAGAAGCAATAGAAGGCGTGGCCGGCATCCACCAACTGCTTGGCGTACTTGGCATAGATCTCGCCGCGCTCGCTCTGCCGGTAGGGGCCATGGGGACCACCGACGTCCGGGCCCTCGTTCCACTCGATGCCGAGCCAACGCAGGGCGTCGAAGATCTGCTGTTCCGACTCACGGGTCGAGCGCAGCTGGTCGGTGTCTTCGATACGCAGGATGAACTCACCGCCGTGCTGCTTGGCGAAGCAGTAGTTGAACAGGGCGATGTAGGCGGTGCCGACATGGGGATCGCCGGTGGGCGATGGCGCGATGCGCGTGCGAACGGTGGTCATGGAGAGTCTCGAACGAAAGATGAAACAAAGGCCGAATGGTAGCAGGGAGCAGGCGTCGGGCTCCAGCGATGGCGCGCAGGCGAATGTCGACGGCCGCTGCGGCCTTCTGCAGCTTTGGAGGCTGGCCCGTCCCTATCGCGGGACAAGCCCGCTCCTACAGGCGCTCAGCTGGCGATCAGGCGATCGCGCAACTGGGCGATTTCATCGCGCAGCTGCGCCGCGGCCTCGAACTCCAGGTCGCGAGCCAACTGGAACATTTTCTCTTCCAGTAGCTTGATGCGCTTGGTGATCTGGGCCGGGGTCTGCAGCTCGGCCTCGTAGCGGGCGCTCTCCTCTGCCGCCTTGGCCATGGCCTTGCGTTTCTTGCTTCGCCCGCCGGGCACGCTGGCGCCTTCCATGATGTCGGTGATGTCCTTGACCACGCCCTTGGGCACGATGCCGTGGGCCTGGTTGAAGTCGATCTGCTTGGCCCGGCGCCGCTCGGTCTCGTCGATGGCCCGCTGCATGGAACCGGTGACCTGGTCGGCATAGAGGATCGCCTTGCCGTTGAGGTTGCGTGCGGCCCGGCCGATGGTCTGGATCAACGAACGCTCCGAGCGCAGGAAACCTTCCTTGTCGGCATCGAGAATGGCCACCAGGGACACTTCGGGCATGTCCAGACCTTCGCGCAGCAGGTTGATACCCACCAGCACGTCGAAGGTGCCCAGGCGCAGGTCGCGGATGATCTCCACCCGCTCGACGGTGTCGATGTCCGAGTGCAGGTAGCGCACACGCACGTCGTGGTCGGCCAGGTAGTCGGTGAGGTCTTCGGCCATGCGCTTGGTCAGGGTGGTGGCCAGCACCCGCTCGCCTGCCGCGACTCGCTTGCCGATCTCCGAAAGCAGGTCGTCGACCTGGGTCAGCGCTGGGCGCACCTCCACCTGAGGGTCCACCAGGCCGGTGGGGCGGACCACCTGCTCCACTACCCTGCCGGCATGCTCGGCCTCGTAGGGGCCGGGCGTGGCGGACACGAAGATGGTCTGCGGACTGACCGCCTCCCATTCATCGAAGCGCATGGGGCGGTTGTCCAGCGCCGACGGCAGGCGGAAGCCGTACTCCACCAGCGTTTCCTTGCGCGAGCGGTCGCCCTTGTACATGGCGCCGACCTGGGGAACGCTGACGTGGGACTCATCGATCACCAGCAGCGCATCGGCCGGCAGGTAGTCGTACAAGGTAGGTGGCGGCGCGCCGGCCGGACGCCCGGACAGGTAGCGCGAGTAGTTCTCGATGCCATTGCAATAGCCCAGCTCCAGGATCATCTCCAGGTCGAAGCGGGTGCGCTGCTCCAGGCGCTGGGCCTCCACCAGCTTGTTGGCCTTGTGCAGGTACTCCAGGCGGTCCTTGAGTTCTTCCTTGATGCCCTCCACCGCTTCGAGCAGGGTTTCGCGCGGGGTGACGTAGTGGCTCTTGGGGTAGAAGGTGAAGCGCGGCAGCTTGCGGATGACCTCGCCGGTGAGCGGGTCGAAGGCGGCGATGTTCTCCACCTCGTCGTCGAACAGCTCGATGCGGATGGCTTCGAGGTCCGATTCGGCCGGGAAGATGTCGACCACATCGCCACGCACGCGGAAGGTGGCGCGGGCGAAGTCCATCTCGTTGCGGGTGTACTGCAGGTCCGCCAGGCGGCGCAACAAGGCACGCTGGTCGAGCTTGTCGCCGCGATCGACGTGCAGGACCATCTTCAGGTAGGTCTCCGGGCTGCCCAGGCCGTAGATGCACGACACCGTGGTGACGATGATGGCATCGCGGCGCTCCAGCAGTGCCTTGGTCGCCGACAGGCGCATCTGCTCGATATGGTCGTTGATCGAGGCGTCCTTCTCGATGAAGGTGTCCGACGACGGCACGTAGGCTTCCGGCTGGTAGTAGTCGTAATAGGAAACGAAATACTCCACCGCGTTGTTCGGGAAGAACGCCTTGAACTCGCCATACAGCTGCGCGGCGAGGGTCTTGTTCGGTGCCAGCACCAGGGTCGGGCGCTGCACCTGCTGGATGACGTTGGCGATGCTGAAGGTCTTGCCCGAGCCGGTCACCCCGAGCAGGGTCTGGTGCGAAAGCCCGGCCTCGATGCCCTCGACCATCAAACGGATGGCCTCGGGCTGGTCGCCGGCCGGCTGGAAACGGGTGACGAGCTGGAACTCGGACATGACGGACCTCGTGGATGACGCGGCAACTGTAAATTTAGCCAGTAGTCTAACCCAAATGAGCGCACCCGGCGCCCGTTTCAAGGACTGGCCTTTCAGTGGACCGGGCAATTAGACCAATGGTCGAAAAATATTCGCACAAAAGCCCGCAAAAGCTGCGCCAGACTGTCGCGGTGACCGGTCGGTATCACTATACTGACTCCCCGTTTGCGCACCGCTTCAACGCACTCGGCCGGAGCGTGCGCGCCCTATCACTCTCCAATTCAGAGCCAAGGTAACAATGAGCCTGTTTTCCGCTGTCGAGCTGGCACCCCGCGACCCCATCCTGGGCCTCAACGAAGCATTCAACGCCGATACCCGTACCGCCAAGGTCAACCTGGGCGTGGGCGTCTATTGCAATGAGGAAGGCCGTATCCCGCTGTTGCGCGCGGTGATCGAAGCCGAGACCCAGCGTGCCGCTCAGCATGCCTCCCGCGGCTACCTGCCGATCGACGGTATCGCCACCTACGACCAGGCGGTGCAAAAGCTGCTGTTCGGCGCCGAATCGCCGCTGCTGGCCGCAGGCCGCGTGGTGACCGTGCAGGCGGTCGGCGGCACCGGTGCTCTGAAGATCGGCGCGGACTTCCTCAAGCGCCTCTCCCCCGACGCCGTGGTCGCCATCAGCGACCCGAGCTGGGAAAACCACCGCGCCCTGTTCGAAACCGCCGGTTTCCCGGTGCAGAACTACCGTTACTACGACGCACCGAGCAACGACGTCGACCGCGCCGGCATGCTCGAAGACCTGAACAACCTGCCGTCCGGCTCGATCATCGTCCTGCACGCCTGCTGCCACAACCCGACCGGCGTCGACCTGGGTCTGGACGACTGGAAGAACGTCCTGGAAGTGGTCAAGGCCAAGGGCCACGTGCCGTTCCTCGACATGGCCTACCAGGGCTTCGGCGATGGCATCGCCGAAGACGCCTTCGCCGTGCGCCTGTTCGCCGAGTCGGGCCTGGACTTCTTCGTCTCCAGCTCGTTCTCCAAGTCGTTCTCGCTGTACGGCGAGCGCGTCGGCGCCCTGTCGATCGTCACCGGCTCCAAGGACGAAAGCACCCGTGTGCTGTCCCAGGTCAAGCGCGTGATCCGGACCACCTACTCCAACCCGCCGACCCACGGTGCCAGCATCGTCGCCGCCGTGCTCAACAGCACTGAGCTGCGCCAGATGTGGGAAGCCGAGCTGGGCGAGATGCGTGGCCGCATCCATGGCATGCGCAAGCAGATGGTCGAGCTGCTGGCCGAATACGGTGCCAAGCGCGATTTCAGCTTCGTCGGTCGCCAGCGCGGCATGTTCTCCTACTCGGGCCTGACCGCCGAGCAGGTCGGCCGCCTGAAGGACGAGTTCGGCATCTATGCCCTGGATACCGGTCGTATCTGCGTGGCCGCGCTGAACCAGAGCAACATCCACGTGGTCACCAAGGCCATCGTCGAAGTGCTGTAACCCATTGATTGCCAGGGGGTAAGCTTGACTTCCCCCTGGCTATCAGTAAGATACGCAGCAGATTCCGCGATAGCTCAGTCGGTAGAGCAAATGACTGTTAATCATTGGGTCCCTGGTTCGAGTCCAGGTCGCGGAGCCAAACACTGAAAGAACCTCCAGTTGCGCAAGCACTGGAGGTTTTTTCGTTTCTGCCGCCTGCACGCGCTATTTCAACGGTTCGGTCACCGGCCTGCCTTCGTCCACCAGGCTCCAGACCAGCAGCTTGGCCGGAGCGGATTCGCTGGCGTTGCGAGACACACTGTGCACGGTGCCAGGCGCTTCGTACCAATATTCACCGGCCCTGTAGGTCCTCTCCTGGTCATCGTTGAGCTTCGATACCACCGAACCTTCGAGTACGTAGGCCATCACCGCGCCAGGGTGCTGGTGGGCGGGCGATGCCTGGCCCGGGGCATAGTGGACGGTGAGCATCACGGCTTTCTTGCCGGGCGCATTGCTAGGGCGCTGTTCCTGTAGGACCTTGACCTGGTCAGGTTGCTCGCCGTGGGCCCAGGCGGGAGCCTGGATGCCTGTCACGCTGAAGGCAAGCAGCACGGCAAGGGATAGACGGGGGATGTTCATGGCGTTCTCCTGTGGGCGATTGCCAGCAGGTTATGCCCGGGTGGCTTGCGGACAAATGGCCAATACAAGGAAAAACCAGGAGGCCTATCGATACGTGTGCTGTGCACCTGCAGGAGCACCTTGTGCCGCGAAAGGGCTGCAAGGCAGCCCCAGCATTCTCAAAGACGCCCCACAGGATAGAACGCCCCGCCGCTCCAAACCCCAAGCCACTCCTGGCCCTCGATTTCACGCGGCACCGCCAGCTCCACCAACTGGTAGAACACATTGCGATGGATCAGCGCCTCGAGGTTACTGCGCATCAGAATATAGGGCGAAGGCTCCTGGGTCAGGGGATCGATCTCGACCCGCAGCGGATGCTCCGGGCCCGCCTCGACCTGGTCATCGACATTGCTGGTAAAGCGCAGCACCTGCTGCTCGCCACTGCCCTGCACCTCCAGCAGCACGGCGACGAAGGGTGCGTCATCGACCCGGATTCCGACCTTCTCCACCGGCGTAACCAGGAAATAATCATCGCCATCGCGGCGAATGATGGTGGAAAACAACCGGACCATCGGCTTGCGCCCGATCGGCGTACCCAGGTAGTACCAGGTCCCGTCGCGGGCGATGCGCATGTCGATGTCGCCGCAGAAATCCGGGTTCCACAGGTGTACCGGAGGCAATCCCTTTTCCTTGGGGATCTGTGCCAAGAGATCATTGGCCTTGCCGGTATCCGTCATCACCCTATCCTCAACGACTCATGCCCAGGAGACTACGAGCGTAATCGCGCATGGGGGGGCCAAGCAAATCTTCCGGCGCCTTGTCGTGGAACGTCAACAAACCGCCACGGCTCTTGATCCGCGCCGTATCGATCAAATAGCGGGTGCTGGTCTCGATCAGCATCATCTGCACCACACCGGTATCGACCCCCAGGCGATCGACGGCTTGCTCGTCGTACCATTCGTCCCCATTGCCGATGCGGTCATCGGTCCGCGCGAAACGGGTGTAGAGCACATAATGGGCGCCCACCGAGCGGGCTTCGGCCAGCGCCTCCTCCAGCCCCAGCGGCCCTTGGGCGCGACGCACCAGCGGGAAGTATTCGACGAAGCTCTTGTAGGCTTCCTCGGCCACCACGTTCGGCCGGGGCACCGGCCCCTTGCCCGGCGGTGCGAAATGCCCCTGGCCGATGAAGATGAACGAGTCGGGCTGCAGGCGCACCGACAGGCTGCGCCGGGTATCGCTGTGGTCCAGCAGCCCGGCATCGCTCATGTGGTAGCGAACCCCCTCGCCCATATCACTGACATTCATGCAACCGCCCAGCGCCAACAGCGCCAGCGACAAGACCAGCCTACGCATTCTTCCTCCAGAAACCGGCGACGAAAAACCGGCGAATAGCCGCCAGATGCAGCTTTTACGCCAGGTCAGCCGCCGATCACCTTCATCACCGTCACGCCGCCGGAAAACGCCAGGTCCTGCTTATCCGCCAGGGCCTTGACCAGCAAGCGTTGCAAGGCCGGTAGGGCTTGGTGGCGAGGCTTTTCCAGAAGGTCGCCGACGAAATGCCGGCTACCTGATGACAGACAGCCGTGCAACCAGCCCGTGGAGGACAAGCGCAGCCGTGAGCAGGTCCGGCAGAACGGCACGCTCTCGTTGGCGATCACGCCAAAATGGCCTTTGCTGGCCACTCGATAGCGCAAGGCGGTGGCATCCAGTGGCGCGCTGGCCTGCTGGAAGGCATGGGCCTGGCCAATCAGATCGAGCAATTGTTCGAGGCCGACGAATTGCTGAAGAAATGCGTTGTGGTCGCGGGCAAGATGGCCCATGCGCATCAGCTCGATGAAGCGCAATTCGTAACCTCGCTCCAGGCAGTAGTCGAGCAGTGGCAATACCTGATCCAGGTTCTGCCCGCGCATGGGTACCATGTTCACCTTGATGCCCATGCCGGCGGCACTGGCCTGCTCCATGCCAGCCAGCACCGTGGCCAGGTCGCCGCCACGGGCAATGCGACGGAAGGCGTCGGGGTCGAGCGTGTCGAGGGACACATTCAGACGACGGATACCGGCGGCCTTGAGCAATGGGAGTTTGCGCGAGAGCAACTGGCCGTTGGTGGTCAGGCCAATATCCGCCAGGCCCAGCGTTCCGACTGCTTCGAGAAAGGCCTCGAGGCGCGGGCTGACCAACGGCTCGCCACCAGTGATACGCAGCCGCTCGATCCCGGCAGCTTCGACCAGGTAGGCCACGCCACGGGCCATCAATTCGGCCGGGAGCTCATCCTGTGCCGCCACAAGGCGCTTGCCATCAGGCACGCAGTACGTACAGGCATAGTTGCAGGCAGCCGTCAGGCTGACACGCAGGTTGCGAAAGCGCCTGCCTTGACGATCGACGATCATGGGTGGGACTCCGGCACGGATGAATCAGGGCCGGCAAAACCTGACTCATAAATCAGGTTTTTGCAAGCCCCAACTTCTGGCCGGCTAGCGAACGGAGGCTGCGATGCAGCCTTTCGCGGCACAAGGCCGCTCCTACAGACGTACGAGGCCTGCGGGAGCGACTTGTCTCGCGATGCTCTAGTTCGCGATCTCCGGGTCGCGCTTGCGCTTGTTGCCCATGCGCACGCCAATGTCCATGAGGAACTGGAAGAAGCCTTCCTGATCCTCCAGCACATTGCTCCAGAACGGCGAGTGATACAGTGCCACGGCGCCATGCACCAACGCCCATGCGGCACAGTAGTGGAAATAAGGCGGTACGTCCTCGAGCTTGCCCTCGCTGATACGGCCCTTGATCAACAGGGTGAGGCGATCGAAGTTGGAGGCGCGGATGCGGTGCAGCTCCTCGACCATCTCCGGCACCTGGTTGCCCTTGACGACCTTTTCTTCCAGGCGGTCGAACAACCGGTAACGCTGCGGGTCGCGCATGCGGAACTCGAAATAGGCGCGCGACAGGGCTTCCTTGTCGCGGTCGACGTCGTCCGAGTGCAACAGGGCATTCAGGTCGCGTTCGTAGTCGAGCATCAGGCGCAGGTAGATCTCCGCCTTGGACTTGAAGTGCTTGTAGATCGTGCCTTTGCCGATACCCACGGCGTCGGCGATCATCTCGACGGTGACGCTGTCTTCACCTTGCTCGAGAAACAGCTTGAGCGCGGTATCGAGGATCTCTTGTTCGCGGCGGCGAAACTCACGGACCTTACGAGGTTCTTTCTGCATAGGAAGGACTGGATGGACAATCGAAGCGGTTTATTATGCCTAACTTGCAGGAAAATGCACGGATCATCCTCGCTTCTATGTATCACGATGCGTGTCGAGCGTAATCCTGGCGGCGTGAAGAGTAACCGTTTGTCCCCCTGGACATGCAGGGAAGACCCTATGGTTTCCAGGCGTATTCCAAATCTGTTTAAAAAACGACCAGTTGTCGCTGGCACTGTGCCAAACCTGATCGATACTTGGAGTGTTGGCGCGGCGCATCCCCCCAAGTGGCGCGTCAATAAAGGTGCCCAGGGACCGCGGTACCTTTGTTTTACTCCTAATGGTCTTAACCCGGATTCCCCCCCCAGAACCCGGGTTTTTTTTGCCCGCGGAACAGGTGCTTGCCTCTGGAGGGGGAGCGCCAAGCACCGGCAGGGAATCAGGCCACCCGCGCCAACGGGAACAGGCGCTTGAAGTTGGCCGTGGTCTGCTCGGCCAGCTGCGCATAGCTCACGCCACGTAGCGAGGCCACGTATTCGGCCACTTCGCGCACATATTGCGGCAAGTTCGGTTTGCCGCGGTACGGAATCGGCGCAAGGTACGGCGAGTCGGTTTCCACCAGCAGGCGGTCGGCCGGGACCTGGCGCGCCACCTCGCGCAGGGCGTCGGCATTGCGGAAGGTGACGATGCCCGACAACGAAATGTAGTAGCCCAGGTCCAGCGCCGCCCGGGCCATGTCCCAGTCCTCGGTGAAGCAGTGCAGCACGCCAGCTTGTGGCAGGCCTGCCTCGCGCAGCAGCGCCAGGGTATCGGCCCGCGCCGCGCGGGTGTGGACGATTACCGGCTTGCCGGTCTGGCGCGAGGCTTCCAGGTGCAGGCGGAAGGAGGCCTGCTGCAGCTCAGCGGCCTCAGGCTCGTAGTGGTAGTCCAGGCCGGTCTCGCCGATGGCCACCACGTGCGGGTGGGCCAGCTCGCGCAACAACCATTCCAGCGCTGGCGTTTCACCGGGCGCCAGGTCCAGCGGGTGCACACCGACCGAACAGTCCACGTCAGCGTATCGCTCGCTCAGGGCCTTGACCGCCCCGGCATTGTCGGCGCTCACGCCGATGCACAGGAAATGCCCCACGCCCCGTTCACGGGCTGCTTGCAAGGCGGCATCGAGGGAGCCGCCATGGGCGCTCAGGTCAAGTCGGTCGAGGTGGCAATGGGAATCTACGAGCATGGGATTACGGCACACATGAAGGAAACGAAAGAGGAATCAGCGTGAACCCGGCAATTGGACCCAATGGGCCAACAAGGCTTCGAGCAGCAGGACACGATTGAGGTTGGCCTTGGCCAGCACCTTCTGGCGTTGCTCGAGGATCCATGCCTGGACCTCCAGCACCCTGCCCTGCCGGCTTTTCTGCGCCAGGTACTGCACCACCTTGCGCATATCGCCCAAGCCTAGCCCCTCTTCGTCCTGGGTCAATTGGTAGCGCAGGATCAGGTGCGACCAGTCACAGAACCAGTCGAACAGCAACAGCAACGGCACGTTGCTCCAGGCTTCGGCCAGCTGGCTGGGGGACTGTTGCTGCTTGAGCAGTTTCTTCACGCCATCGGTGACCAATGCACGCTGCTCGCGCACGCCTTGGGCCTGCAAGCTCATGGCCATCAAGGGCGAGCCGGCAGCCAGGGTCAACAGCTCGTCGCGCTCTTCGGGCGCAACGTCGGGCAGGGCTCCGGCGAGGAAGGCCTGGCTTTGGGGCAGGCTCGGCTGCGGGCAGGCGACTTGCTGGCAGCGGCTCTTGATGGTCGGCAGCAGACGGCTGGGCTGGTGGCTGACCAGCAGCAGCACGGTATCGCCCGAAGGCTCCTCGAGGCTCTTGAGCAAGGCATTGGACGCATTGACGTTCATCGCCTCGACCGGCTCGATCAACACCACCTTGCGCCCGCCCTGCTGCGCGGTCTGCACCACGAACGACACCAGCTCGCGCACCTGGTCGATCTTGATCGGCTTGTCGGCCTCTTCCGGCTCCAGCACGAAGTTGTCCGGGTGGCTGCCGGCCTTGAGCAGCAGGCACGACTTGCACTGGCCGCAGGCATCCAGGCCCTGAGGTTGCTGGCACAGCAGGCGGGCCATCAGGCGCTCGGCCAGGGCCCGCTTGCCGATACCCTGGGGCCCATGGAGCAGGTAGGCATGGGCGTGCTGGGCGCGCCCGGCCAACTGCTGCCAGAGCGCCTGCTGCCAGGGGTAGGCCTCAGCCACGGCAGCGCTCCAGGATGCCCGGCAGCAACGCATCGATGGCGCGCTGCACGGCCTCCAGCGGCTGTGCGGCATCCAGCAAGCGGTAGCGCTGGGGCTCGCGCCCGGCGCGCTGCAGGTAGGCCTGGCGCACGGCCTCGAAGAAAGCTTGGCCCTCCTGCTCGAAACGGTCCAGGCGACCGCGGGCGGCAGCGCGGGCCAGGCCCACTTCCACCGGCAGGTCGAAGACCAAGGTCAGGTCGGGGCGCAGTGCGCCCTGGACGAACGTCTCCAAGGTGGCGATGCGTTCCTGGGACAAGCCGCGGCCACCGCCCTGATAGGCGTAGGTGGCATCGGTGAAACGGTCGCACAGCACCACCGCACCGCGGGCCAGTGCCGGGCGAATGACCTCGGCCAGGTGCTGGGCTCGGGCAGCAAACACCAGGAGCAGCTCGGTGTCAGCGGCCATGGCCTCGTCGCTCGGCGCCAGGAGCAGCTCGCGGATCCGCTCGGCCAGCGGCGTACCGCCCGGTTCGCGGGTCAGGACCACGTCCAGGCCCTGTTCGCGCAGGCGCTCGGCCAGGTATTCGCGATTGGTGCTCTTGCCCGCGCCTTCGGGGCCTTCCAGGGTGATAAACAAACCGCTCACGGGCAGTCCTTACTGTTGTTCGTCAGGGGCCGGCGTCTCGGCCGGCACGGGTTCGCTGGCAGGCGCATCACCTTCGGGCGCCAGGCCTTCGCCTGATGGCTCGCTGGCAGGTGGCGCAGGCTCGACCGGCGCCTGCTCGCCAGCGCCAGGTTGCGCTTGGGGCGCGGGGCTCGAACGGTAGTCACTGCGCCGCTTGAGCTGGAATTCCCGCACCGCGCTGTTGTGGTCGTTCAGATCATCGGAGAACACATGACTGCCGTCGCCGCGAGCGACGAAGTACAGGCTGGAGCCGTCGGCGGGGTTCAGCGCGGCATGGATGGCCTCGCGGCCGACCATGGCGATCGGTGTCGGCGGCAACCCGGTCATGGTGTAGGTGTTGTAGGGCGTCGGCTCGCGCAGGTCGGCGCGGGTGATGCGGCCGTTGTAGCGCTCGCCCATGCCGTAGATCACGGTCGGGTCGGTCTGAAGCATCATGCCCAGGCGCAGGCGGCGCACGAACACGCCGGCGATCTGCCCACGCTCCTGGGGAATACCGGTTTCCTTCTCCACCAGCGACGCCATGATCAGTGCCTGGTACGGGTCGCGGTACGGCAGGTCGGTGGCGCGCTCGGCCCATTCCTTGGCGAGTACTTCCTCCAGGCGCATGTAGGCCTGCTGCAGCAGTTCGACATCGCTCATGCCGCGCACGAAGCGGTAGGTATCGGGGAAGAAGCGGCCTTCGGGAAACACCCCGGTATGGCCAAGCTTTTCCATCACCTGGGCGTCGGATAGCCCGTCGAGGGTGTGCTTGATCTTTTCATGCTTGGCGACCGCAGCACGCACCTGGCGGAAGGTCCAGCCTTCGACCAGGGTCAGGTTGTATTGCACCACGTCGGCACGGCGCCAGGCATCGAACAGCTCGGCCACGGTCATGCCAGGGGTGAGGCGGTATTCGCCGGTGTGCAAGGGGGTGCCGGCCATGTTGAAGCGCCAGTACAGGCGCAACCAGATGGCGTCGTCCAGCAGGCCCTCGTTCTGCATGCGATAGAACATGCGATTGGGCGTGGTGCCAGTGGGCACGTCGAGCAGTTGCTCCTGCGTCACGTGCAGAGGCTGCTCCAGGACCGAGTTGACCTTCCAGGCCGACCAGCCGAAGGCCAGGCCAGCGAGGATCAACCCCATTTCCAGCAGCAGCAGGAATTTACGTCTCACGAATCAGGTTTCCAGTAACGTACGGGCAACGGCCTGCAGTTTACGGGTGAGTGGGCCTGGCGGCCAGTCGAGCTTCAAGGCAGAAAGTGTACGCACCGGCCATACACCATAGACGCTGTTGCACAGGAACACTTCGTCGGCCTGTTCCAGGTCGTCGAGCGCCAGGTCGCGCACCTGAGCCGTGATGCCCAGGGCAGCGGCCTGCTCCAGCAACGCCGCACGCATGACGCCCGCCACGCCGCAACGACTGAGGTCGGCCGTCAACAGCTCGCCGTCGCGGACCAGGAAGAGGTTGCTGTAGACACCCTCGATCAAGCGCCCGTGCACGTCCCGCATCAGCCCTTCGGCATATTCGCCACCCTGCCATTCGCTTCGTGCCAACACCTGCTCCAGGCGGTTCAGGTGCTTGAGGCCGGCCAGCAGCGGCTGTTCCGCCAGACGGGTCTGGCAATCGAACAGGTGTACGCCCTGCTCGGCGTGTTCCTTCGGATAGGCGGGCAACGGGCTGCCCTGGAGAATGCGCCGGGGGGCGGCGCCCACCATGGGGGCGTAGCCGCGTTGGCTATCGCCACGGGTGAGGATCAGCTTGGCGACGCCCTCGCCGAGTTGACTGGCATAGGCGATGATTTCATTGCGGACAAGGGGCAGGTCGGCTTCGATCGCCAGGCGCTGGCAACCCAGCGCCAGGCGGTCGAGGTGCTGCGTGAGCAGGCTGGGCCTGCCGGCACGCACGGCGATGGTCTCGAACAGGCCATCGCCGTAGGCCAGGCCGCGATTCTGCAGGTTGAGTGCAGCAGCGGGCTGGCCGTCGATCCAGCTGTGCATCAGCCGACGAACCGGCGGAATACCAGCGAACCGTTGGTTCCGCCAAAGCCGAACGAGTTGGACAGCACCACGTCGATCGGCATGCTGCGGGCTTCGTGGGGCACGAAGTCCAGGTCGCAACCTTCGTCCGGTTCGTCCAGGTTGATGGTCGGTGGCGCCATCTGGCTGTTGATCGCCAACACGCTGAAGATCGCCTCCACCGCGCCTGCGGCGCCCAGCAGGTGGCCGGTCATCGACTTGGTCGAGCTGACCGCCAGCTTGTAGGCATGCTCGCCGAACACCTTCTTGATCGCGGCCACTTCGGCGATGTCGCCAGCCGGGGTCGAGGTGCCATGGGCGTTGATGTAGCTGACCGCCTCGGGGGCGATGCCGGCATCACGCAGCGCATTGACCATGCAACGTGCGGCGCCGTCACCGCTATCGGGTGGCGAGGTCATGTGGTAGGCATCGCCGCTCATGCCGAAACCGACCAGCTCGGCATAGATCGTCGCGCCACGGGCCTTGGCGTGCTCGAGTTCTTCGAGCACCAGGGCACCCGCACCGTCGGACAGCACGAAACCGTCGCGCCCTTTGTCCCACGGACGGCTGGCGCGGGTCGGTTCATCATTGCGGGTCGAGAGCGCACGGGAGGCACCAAAGCCACCCATGCCCAGGCCGCAGGCAGCCATTTCGGCGCCGCCGGCGATCATCACGTCGGCCTCGCCGTAGGCGATGTTACGCGCGGCCATGCCGATGCAGTGGGTGCCGGTGGTGCAGGCCGTGGAAATGGCGTAGTTCGGGCCCTGCAACCCCAGATGGATCGACAGGAAGCCGGAGATCATGTTGATGATCGAGCCAGGCACGAAGAACGGCGAAATCCGCCGTGGGCCCTGGTCATGCAGGGTCCGGCTGGTTTCCTCGATGTTGGTCAGGCCGCCGATGCCCGAGCCCATGGCCACGCCAATGCGCTCACGGTTGGCGTCGGTGACTTCCAGGCCGGCGTTGCGCACCGCCTGGAAACCGGCCGCCAGGCCGTACTGAATGAACAGATCGAGCTTGCGGGCCTCTTTGGCCGACAGGTATTGCTCGACCTCGAAGCCTTTCACCGAGCCGCCAAAACGGGTGGTATAGGCAGACAGGTCCGTGTGTTCGATCGGCCCAATGCCACTGCGGCCAGCCAGAATGCCCTGCCAGGTGCTCGGTACATCGGTACCCAGTGGCGACAGCATACCCATACCGGTGACCACGACGCGTCTACGCGACACAGTACTCTCCTCTTCTGATAACAGAGTCTCTTGCCATTGCATTCAATGGTGACGAAATGCAATGCAACAGGCTCTGGGGGCTCGCAAAGAAAAAACCGCACGCCGGCAAAGGCAGTGCGGTTTTTCCCGACAAGAAGCGTCGACTACTGCGTCTTAGGCCTGGTGGCTTTTGACGTAGTCGATTGCAGCTTGAACGGTAGTGATCTTCTCGGCTTCTTCGTCAGGGATTTCGGTCTCGAATTCCTCTTCCAGAGCCATCACCAGCTCAACGGTGTCAAGCGAATCGGCACCCAGGTCATCGACGAAGGACTTCGATTCAGTCACTTCCTCTTCCTTGACGCCCAGTTGCTCGGCGACGATTTTCTTGACGCGTTCTTCGATGGTGCTCATACCTAGTTTTCACTCCTAATGGACATATGTCAGGCAGCTGGCCGGTGACCAAGTTTATAGAAAGACGCCTGCTTTTCAAGCGCAACGCGCCGTTCACCCAGTCACTCCACCCTCTGCCTGGAATCTGGTTGCAGCTTTATAACGGATTTTAGGCTTCGTGTATGACTCTTTTTTGAAGCAATCCGTCACATCGCACTGGGTTTTTTACATGTACATCCCGCCGTTGACCGGCACGGTGGCGCCGGTAACGTAGCCTGCGCCTTCGGATGCCAGGAAGGAAACCACCTTGGCGATCTCCTCGGCCTGGCCCAGGCGACCCAGCGGAATCTGGGTCTGCAGCGCTTCACGCTGCGCTTCTGGCAGCTCGCGGGTCATGTCGGTGTCGATGAAGCCCGGCGTCACCGAGTTGACGGTGATGCCGCGCGAGCCCACTTCACGCGCCAGGGCGCGGCTGAAACCTTCCAGGCCGGCCTTGGCGGCGGCGTAGTTGGCCTGGCCGGCGTTACCCATGGCACCGACGACCGAGCCGATGCTGATGATACGACCCCAACGCGCCTTGGTCATGCCACGCAGCACGCCCTTGGACAGACGGTAGAGGCTGTTCAGGTTGGTGTCGATCACGTCGAACCACTCGTCGTCCTTCATGCGCAGCATGAGGTTGTCACGGGTGATGCCGGCATTGTTGACCAGGATGGCCGGGGCACCGAACTGCTCGCCGATGGCGGCCAGCACGGCGTCCACGGACTCGGCGCTGGTCACGTTCAGCTCCATGCCGGTGCCATTTATACCGTGTTCCTTCAGGGTGGCGGCGATGCGCTCTGCGCCCGAAGCCGACGTGGCGGTGCCGATCACGGTCGCGCCCTGGCGGCCCAGTTCGAGGGCGATGGCCTGGCCGATACCACGGCTGGCGCCGGTGACCAGTGCGACTTTACCTTGCAGGCTCATGCAAGCTTCTCCAATTTCAGGCCAGCGCCGCACGGGTGGCGGCGACAGCGTCAGGGGTGTTGAGGTTGTAGGTGGTCACGCCGTCAGCGCAGCGCTTGTTCAGGCCGGCCAGGACCTTGCCCGGGCCACACTCGACCAGGTTGACCGCACCATTGGCCGCCAAGGTCTGCACGCACTCGACCCAACGCACCGGCTGGTACAGCTGGGCCAGCAGGTCCTGCTTGAGGGCAGCGAGGTCGGCGGCGACCGCGGCGGTGACGTTCTGCACCACGGGAATCTGCGGGGCCTTCCACTCGATGGCGTTGACCGCTTCGGCAAAACGCTCGGCAGCCGGCTTCATCAATGCACAGTGCGACGGCACGCTGACCGCCAGCGGCAACGCGCGCTTGGCGCCCTTGGCCTTGCACAGCTCGATGGCCCGGTCGACCGCAGCCTTGTTACCGGCGATGACGACCTGGCCTGGCGAGTTGAAGTTGACCGCGCTGACCACTTCGTCTTCGGCCGCTTCGGCGCAGATGGCGACCACGTCGGCGTCATCCAGGCCGAGGATCGCGGCCATGGCACCGTGGCCGGCCGGCACGGCTTCCTGCATCAATTGGCCACGGCGTTCGACCAGGCGCACGGCGTCCTTCAGGCTCAGGCTGCCAGCGGCGACCAGCGCGCTGTACTCACCCAGGCTGTGGCCAGCGACGAAGGCCGGACGCGCCCCGCCCTCCTCCAGCCACAGGCGCCACAAGGCGATGGAGGCGGTGAGGATTGCCGGCTGGGTCTTGTCGGTTTGGTTGAGTTGTTCTTCCGGACCTTCCTGGACCAACTTCCACAGGTCGTAGCCCAGAGCCTCGGAAGCTTCCTTGAAGGTCTCGACGATCACCGGCTTTTCTGCGCCGAGTTCGGCGAGCATGCCCAGCGACTGGGAGCCTTGACCGGGAAAGACGAATGCGAGGGATGCAGACATTGAACAAGCCCTTATGATCTTGTCGTCGGATAGGGTGCGTCGAGCCAAGGGCTGGACGCGGAAACTGAAAACTTGGATGGGAAAAGAGACCAAGCGGTCACATTTAACCATTTCACCGCGGGAATTAAAGCAAGAGATCTTCCAGGCGACCATGCAAGCGTTGCGGCAGGTTCTCCTGGATTTCGATCAGCGCCCGCTGGATGGCGCTTTGGAAGCCCTGCACCCCGGCAGAGCCATGGCTCTTGATGACGATACCTTGCAGACCGAGGAAGCTCGCGCCATTGTGTCGCGCCGGAGCCAGGTCGGCCTGCAGGCGCTTGAGCAGCGGCATGGCCAAGGCACCGGCGGCACGCGCCAGCACTCCCCCACGGAACAACGCTTCGATGCGTGCCCCGATCATGGTCGCCAGGCCCTCGCTGGACTTGAGCAGGATGTTGCCGACGAAACCGTCGCATACCACCACGTCGGCCTCACCCCGATACAGGCCATCGCCTTCGACGAAACCGATGTAGTTGAGGCCGCGGGCATTCTGCAGCAGGCTGGCCGCCAGCTTGACCTGCTGGTTGCCCTTGATGTCCTCGGTACCGACATTCAGCAACGCCACGCGCGGGCGCTGGATACCCAGGGCCTGGGCGGCCACGGAACCCATCACGGCGAACTGGTAGAGGTTCTCGGCACTGCAGTCGACATTGGCGCCCAGGTCGAGCAACTGGCAGTAGCCGCCCTGGGTCGGGATCGCCGCCACCATCGCCGGCCGGTCGATGCCCGGCAAGGTCTTGAGCACGAAACGCGACAAGGCCATCAGGGCACCCGTGTTACCGGCGCTCACGCAGGCCTGGGCCTTGCCGTCCCGCACCAACTCAAGGGCGACGCGCATCGACGAGTCAGGCTTGCCACGCAACGCCTGGGATGGCCGCTCGTCCATACCCACCACCTCACTGGCCGCGACAATTTGCAGGCGTGCGCGATCCGCAGCTGCAAGGCCACTGATGAGTTCTTCGAGGAGGGAAGGTTGACCGACGAGGGTCAGATGCAGCGAGGGGGTAGCCGAGAGGCAAGCAATACTTGCCTGAACAATGCTGCGGGGACCGAAGTCCCCGCCCATTGCGTCGATCGCGATGATCTGAGCAGACAAGGATTACTCGTCAGCGCCCTTGTCGATCACTTTGCGACCACGGTATACGCCTTCTGGCGAAACGTGGTGGCGCAGGTGTACTTCACCGGTGCTCTTCTCTACGGACAGCGCGTTTTCCGACAGGGCGTCGTGGGAACGGCGCATGTCACGGGCAGAGCGGGATTTTTTGTTCTGCTGAACAGCCATAATTGATTAACTCCTAAACGTTTGGGTCACGCTTTAACTGCGCCAAAACACTGAACGGGTTGGACCGCGATACCTCGTCCTTGCTCGGTTCGGGCTCATCGGCGCCCGCCGGCTGCTGGCATTCTTCCGGATGATGAGCAGGTACGATCGGCAGGGCGAGCAACAGCTCTTCCTCGATCAGCGCCTGCAGATCCAAAGGATCTTCGCCCAGTTCCAGCACGTCATAGCCTTTCGGCAACGACTGGGTATTCGCACCCTCCTTCACCACGGCGTACGTACATTCGCTGTGGATCGGCAGGGTGACCAGCTCAAGACAACGCTGGCAAACCATCTTGACCTCGACATCGAGTTCGCTGTGGATAACCACGGCGTTCTGTTCGTCTCGCTCAAAATCGAACTTCGCCTGCACCGTACCGACATCGTCGGAAAGCGGGTCGCAGAGTCTTTCCAAATCAGCGAGTTGCAGCGAACCTTGGATGGTTACGCCGCGATCAGCCAATTTGCGCGGGTCAACGTGAGGTGGAATCGGGTCATTCAACATAGGCGCAGCATTCTAGGGATGCCCCCCGCCCCTGTCAAAGGAAATTCGGCAGCATCACGCATGTTAGAATCGGGGTCATCTGCCCAGGAGTCTATCATGCTTCCCCTGTTACTGGCTTCCAGCTCCCCCTACCGGCGCGAACTGCTCGAGCGCCTGCGCCTGCCCTTCACCTGGGCAAGCCCCGACATAGACGAGCGGCGCCTGGATGACGAACCGGCCGTCGACCTGGTTCGCCGCCTGGCCCGGCAAAAAGCCGAGGCCCTGGCGAGCAGCCACCCCGACCACCTGATCATCGGCTCCGACCAGGTGGCGGTCCTCGGCGAACAGATCCTGGGCAAGCCGCACACCTTCGAACGTGCCTGCGAGCAGCTGCTGGCCGCCAGCGGGCAACAGGTCAGCTTCCTCACCGGCCTGGCCTTGTACAACAGCGCCACCGGCCGCTGCCAGGTGGACTGCGTGCCGTTTACCGTACATCTTCGGGAGCTGGACCGTGAACGCGTGGAGCGCTATGTGAGGGCCGAACAGCCGCTGGACTGCGCAGGCAGCTTCAAGGCTGAAGGGCTGGGCGTGAGCCTGTTCCAAAGCACCCACGGGTGCGATGCCACCAGCCTGATCGGCTTGCCGCTGATCCGCCTGGTGGACATGCTGCTGAAAGAAGGCGTGCAGGTTCCCTGAAGCGCCCAGGCATCGCCCTTCCTGGTAGAAGCGGCCTTGTGCCGCGAAAGGGCCGCACAGCGGCCCCGACCCCAGGTCAGCGCAAGGCAGGGCCCTGGAACCCCATCCACATGGCCAGGCGCTCGGCCACGCTGGCTCCCAGGCGCTTGGAGAAGCGATCGAACGGCGACTCTTCGACCGTGAAGTCTACCAACTCCTTCTCGCCCACGACCTCACGCGCCACATAGCTGGCACTGCCCAGGCCATCCACCAGCCCCAGGGCCTTGGCCTGCTCACCCGACCAGATCAGGCCACTGAACAGCTCGGGGTGCTCCTTGTCCTTGAGCCGATCACCCCGCCCCTGCTTGACCATGGCAATGAACTGCTGATGGGTGGTGTTCAGCACGCCCTGCCAGAACTCGGTTTCCTCAGGCTTCTGCGGCGAGAAGGGATCGAGGAAGGCCTTGTGCTCGCCGGCCGTGTAGGTACGCCGCTCCACGCCAAGCTTCTCCATGGTGCCGACGAAACCATAACCGGCCGCGGTGACACCGATCGAACCCACCAGGCTGGCTTTGTCGGCATAGATTTCGTCGGCCGCACTGGCGATATAGTAGGCGCCCGACGCCCCCAGGTCGGCGATCACCGCATAGAGCTTGATCGCCGGGTATTCGCCGCGCAGGCGACGGATCTCGTCATAGATGTAGCCCGCCTGCACCGGGCTGCCGCCCGGACTGTTGATGCGCATGACAATAGCCTTGGTCTTCGGGTCCTTGAACGCTTCGCGCAGACTCTTGACGACATTGTCCGCGCTGGCTGGCTCCTGGTCGGCAATGATGCCGCGCACCTCGACCAAGGCGGTATGACTGGCACTGCGCGAAGCCGCCTTGTCCATGTCCATCAACGGGGTGAACAACAGCAGGATGCCAAACAGGTAGACGAAGGTCAGCAGCTTGAAGAAGATCCCCCAGCGCCGTGCCCGACGCTGCTCCTGCACACCTGCCAGCAGAGTCTTCTCCAGCAGCTTCCAGCTCTTGCGCTCGTCGTTGTCCCCGGAGCCCTCGGGCTCGGGTGCCCGCCACTCGTCAGCCATGCTCACCTACCTTGGAATGGGTGCGCGATGTGGCCAGCCACTCACGCAACTGTGAAAAATGATCGATGCACACCTGCGGGCCGAACTCGCTCAAGGCCTCCAAGGACATGGCACCATATCCCACGGCGACCGAATGCATCCCGGCATTGCTGGCCATCTGCAGGTCGAACGCCGAATCTCCGACCATCAATGCACGCTGCGGTTCGACCTGACAATGGGCAAGGATCTGCTCGAGCATCAGCGGGTGCGGCTTGCCACGGGTTTCGTCGGCGGCGCGGGTGATGTCGAAGTAACGCTCCCAGCCATTGGCCTTGAGCACTCGATCCAGCCCACGGCGCGCCTTGCCGGTGGCGACCGCCAGGCGATAACCCTCGGCACGGAACGCCTCCAGTGATTCCACCACGCCCTCGAACAGCGGCGAAGGCTGCTGGTCCAGCGCCATGTACACATCGGCGTAGTGCTGGCGGAACACTTCGACCTGACCAACATCCAGATGCGGGTACAGCGTGGCGATCGCCTCGCCCAGGGCCAGCCCGATGATGCCTTTGATCGCACCTTCATCACTGGGCGCCTCGCCGGCACGCTCGGCGGCACTGTTCATGGCCAGGACGATCCGACCGATGGAGTCGGCCAGGGTGCCATCCCAGTCGAAGATCAACAGCTCATAAGGTTTGTTCATGGGAAATCAGGTCGCACTCAAACGCTCCACGGTCTTGGCCCATACCTCGTCCACCGGCGCCTCGACCTTCAGCTCACCGCCGTCGGGCAGCGGCACGGTCAGGGCATAGGCGTGCAGGAACAGGCGCTTGCCGCCCAGGTCGCGGATCTCCTTGGAGAAGTCCTCGTCGCCATACTTGCTGTCGCCGGCGATGCTGTGCCCTGCATGCAGGGTGTGCACGCGGATCTGGTGGGTGCGGCCGGTCACCGGACGCGCCTCGACCAGGGTGGCGAAGTCGCCGAAGCGGCGCAGCACGCGGAATAGGGTCAGCGCCTCCTTGCCTTCGTCGTTGACTTCGACCATGCGCTCGCCCGAACGCAGGTTGCTCTTCTGCAGCGGCGCACTGACTTGCTTCTTGGACGTCGGCCAATGGCCGCGCACCAGAGCCATGTAGCGCTTGTCGACACCATCGCCACGCAGGGCCGCGTGCAGGTGGCGCAACATGCTGCGCTTCTTGGCGATCATCAGCAGACCGGAGGTGTCGCGGTCGAGGCGATGGACCAGCTCCAGCTCCTTGGCGTCCGGGCGCAACTGGCGCAACGCCTCGATCACCCCGAAGCTCAGGCCGCTGCCGCCATGCACGGCAATGCCGGCCGGCTTGTTGAGCACGATCAGTGCCTTGTCTTCGTAGACGATGGCCGCCTCCAGGCGCTGCAGCAGGCCCTGGGCCACCGGGGCCGGCTCGTCACGCTCGGGCAGGCGCACCGGCGGCACGCGCACGATATCGCCGGCCTGGAGCTTGTACTCGGGCTTGATCCGCCCCTTGTTGACCCGCACCTCGCCTTTGCGCAGGATGCGGTAGACCAGGGTCTTGGGCACGCCCTTGAGGGCTGTGATGAGGAAATTGTCGATGCGCTGGCCGGCAAGCTCCGGCGCGACTTCGATCAGCTGTACGCCGGAAGTCGGGGGGGTATTGGTCGTCATGGAGGAATCATAACAATTTTTTATGGAATTGAAGCACTTAATCATTACTGCTATAGTCGCGAACGCCGCCAAAAGCGGCAGGCCAGCGGCAGCAGGCTCCAGGCCCGCCCCTGACCATCGCAATTCTCGAGGACGCGAGGCCGTCCTACGGGGTTTTCGCCAGTTTACCGAAATGCCTGGAATCGCCACCAGCGCTGTGTAGAGAAGACCGAAAAAAAACGACAAGTGCGGTATTTCACCTGCTTACCCGCTTCTTTTCGCCGTACCTCTGCCCGCTCCGGCGCTTGCACGCATCGCCCGGCGAATGCTTCGGAAATACCTGCCTTGGATATGAATGGCGCCAGTTCCCGAATCGGAGCTGGCGAAAAATGCAACCCGTTGCGGATTCAGCGCGCGGCAGCACCCGAATGATCAGGATACGTGCAGGGTGGAGATGCACAGCCCTCGGACCGTGTAGCACCGCGTCCGGCCACCGGCCCCTTGTTTGGCCGATGAGCGGACCCGGTCCTGGACAGATGCCCCTCGGGCGTCCACGGCCGACGGTTGATTCCTCCTCCTGACTGAGTGCACGGGGCCTGTATGGTTGATTCGGATACCACAGGTCTTTTTGGCATCGCAGCAAACAGGACGCGTCGTCGCGACCACGGCAGGCTGGGTAACCGGCTGGTGCCGAACGTCGCTGGACACGGGGGTGGCCCGCCACCCTTTGCGCACCTTGGCACCGACCATGAGCAGTCGTGTGTGCCGAACGCCGTTTCCGGCAGCCCGGAAACCGACGGTACAACATGAAAAGAATGCTGATTAACGCGACTCAACCCGAAGAGTTGCGTGTAGCCCTGGTGGATGGCCAACGCCTCTACG
This sequence comes from Pseudomonas sp. NY15356, assembly GCF_048068175.1. Lineage (NCBI taxonomy): Bacteria > Pseudomonadati > Pseudomonadota > Gammaproteobacteria > Pseudomonadales > Pseudomonadaceae > Pseudomonas > Pseudomonas sp. NY15356. The sequence goes on from NZ_JBLUPW010000006.1 coordinate 24,040, forward strand.
ACCTGGATATCGAGTCCGGGGCGCGCGAGCAGAAGAAGGCCAACATCTACAAAGGCCGGATCACCCGGATCGAACCCAGCCTCGAAGCCGCCTTCGTCGACTTCGGCTCCGAACGCCACGGCTTCCTGCCACTCAAGGAAATCTCCCGCGAATACTTCAAGAAGGCGCCCGAAGGCCGCGTCAACATCAAGGAAGTACTGAGCGAAGGCCAGGAAGTCATCGTCCAGGTCGAGAAGGAAGAGCGCGGCAACAAAGGCGCCGCCCTGACCACCTTCATCAGCCTGGCCGGCCGCTACCTGGTGCTGATGCCCAACAACCCGCGCGCCGGCGGCATTTCCCGCCGCATTGAGGGCGAAGAGCGCAACGAGCTGCGCGAAGCCCTCAACGGCCTGACCGTCCCGGGTGACATGGGCCTGATCGTGCGCACCGCCGGCCTTGGCCGCAGCAGCGAAGAAATGCAGTGGGACCTGGACTACCTGCTGCAACTGTGGACTGCCATCAAGGAAGCGTCCCAGGACCGCGCCGCGCCGTTCCTGATCTACCAGGAAAGCAACGTCATCATCCGCGCCATCCGCGACTACCTGCGCCAGGACATCGGCGAAGTGCTGATCGACAGCATCGACGCCCAGGAAGAAGCCCTGACCTTCATCCGCCAGGTGATGCCGCAGTACGCCAGCAAGGTCAAGCTGTACGAAGACAGCGTCCCGCTGTTCAACCGCTTCCAGATCGAAAGCCAGATCGAGACCGCTTTCCAGCGTGTGGTCGACCTGCCGTCGGGCGGCTCCATCGTCATCGACCCGACCGAAGCCCTGGTTTCCATCGACATCAACTCGGCGCGCGCCACCAAGGGTAGCGACATCGAGGAAACTGCCCTGCAGACCAACCTGGAAGCGGCCGAGGAAATCGCCCGCCAGCTGCGTCTGCGCGACATCGGCGGCCTGATCGTCATCGACTTCATCGACATGACCCCGGCGAAGAACCAGCGCGCCGTGGAAGAGCGCGTACGCGAATGCCTCGAGGCCGACCGTGCCCGCGTCCAGGTTGGCCGCATTTCGCGCTTCGGCCTGTTGGAGATGTCCCGCCAGCGCCTGCGCCCATCGCTTGGCGAAAGCAGCGGCATCGTCTGCCCACGCTGCTCCGGCACCGGCATCATCCGCGACGTCGAGTCGCTGTCCCTGGCAATCCTGCGCCTGATCGAGGAAGAAGCCCTCAAGGACCGTACCGCCGAGGTACGCGCCCAGGTGCCGATCCCGGTGGCCGCCTTCCTGCTCAATGAAAAGCGCAACTCGATCACCAAGATCGAACTGCGCACCCGTGCGCGCATCATCATCCTGCCGAACGATCACCTGGAAACCCCGCACTTCGAAGTCCAGCGCCTGCGCGACGACAACCCGGACGTGCTCAACAGCCAGTCCAGCTACGAGATCGCCGCCGCCGAAACCGAAGAAGCGCCGCAGCCGACCGCCACCCGCACCCTGGTTCGCCAGGAAGCTGCAGTGAAGACCGCTCCGGCCCGCGCCAACGCCCCGGTACCGGCCACGCCCGAACCGCAACCAGCCGCCCCCGCCGCGCCGGCGCCAAGCGCACCTGAACCGAGCCTGTTCAAAGGCCTGGTCAAGTCCCTGGTCAGCCTGTTCGCCGGCAAGGAAGAGCCTGTTGCCGCTCCGGCTGCCGCCACCGAAAAACCTGCCACCGAGCGGGCACAGCGTAACGAAGAACGTCGCAACGGCCGCCAGCAGAGCCGCAATCGCAACGGCCGCCGCGATGAGGAGCGCAAGCCGCGCGAAGAGCGTGGCGAGCGAGCCTCGCGTGAAGAGCGCCAGCCACGCGAAGAGCGTGCACCGCGTGAAGAACGTGCACCTCGCGAGGAACGCGCACCACGTGAAGAGCGCCAGCCGCGCCAGCCACGCGAAGACCGCCGTGGCAACCGCGAAGAGCGTGTACGCGAGCTGCGTGAACCGCTGGACGCCGCACCGGCCGCCCGCGAGGAGCGCCAGCCGCGCGAAGAACGTGCGCCACGCGAAGAACGCGTAACCCGCGAAGAACGCGCACCGCGTGAAGAGCGTACGCCTCGCGAAGAACGTGCCCCGCGTGAAGAACGCGCTCCACGCGAAGAACGTGCCCCGCGTGAAGAACGCGCTCCACGTGAAGAACGTGCCCCGCGTGAAGAACGTGCTCCGCGAGAAGAGCGTGCCGAGCGTGAAGAACGCCAGCCGCGTCCACCACGCGAAGAGCGCCAGCCGCGTGCCGCCGAGCAAGCTGCCGAGGCCGCCGAGGAGCAACTGCCCAACGAAGAGCTGCTGCAGGATGAGCAACAGGAAGGCACCGATGGCGAACGCCCACGCCGTCGCTCCCGTGGCCAGCGTCGTCGCAGCAACCGTCGCGAACGTCAGCGCAACGCCAACGGCGAGCTGATCGAAGGCGGAGACGAGGACGCTACCGGCGAAGAGCAGGCAGCACCGCAGCACCAGGCCACCGAGCTGGGTGCGGAACTGGCTGCCGGCCTGGCCGTGACTGCCGCTGTCGCCACCAGCAACATCAGCGCCGACGCCGAAGCCCAGGCCAACCAGCAGGCCGAACAGGCCACCGCCACGGTTGCCGAAGGTGAAGTCATCGCCCTGCCGGCTGAACAGGTTGCCGCAGAGCCGGCTACCCAGGTCGAGCAAGCCGCTATCGCCCCAGTGGTAGAGCAGCCTGTCAGCGCACCGGTTGCCGTAGTCGAGCCTGGTGCCGAACCTGTCGTGGAAACAGCTGAACAGCCCGCTGTCGAAGCCCCTGCCGTCGAAACTGCCGCACAAGCACCGGCCGTTGAGTCCGGCGAAGCCGAGAAAGCCCCTGCCACCGAGCAAGTGCCAGAGCAAGCGCCGGTCGTTGAGCCGGTTGCCGAGGTCGCCGAGGCCAAGCCTGAAGGGGTCGAACCCGCTCCGGTCGTTGCCCAAGCTGCGCCTGCAGCGGCAGAGCCAGAGGCACCGGCCCCGGTCGAACCGGCCACTGTCATGCTGCCCAACGGCCGTGCCCCGAACGACCCACGCGAAGTGCGTCGCCGCAAGCGCGAAGCCGAAGCCGCCGCCGCTGCCGCCAAGGCCGCTGCAGCAGCCCAGGAGCCCGAGGCGCTGGAAACCACCGAAGCGCAAAAGCCTAACCACGGTTGATGCCATCGGCTGAATGAAGAAGCCCCGCCAGTGCGAACTGGCGGGGCTTTTTCATTCAGGCTGCATTTACGGCCACGCGCGGCGGATGGCTACCTCAATTAATTAGGAGCATTCATAGCGCCCTGCACTATTTATATTGAACGGCATTGATCCACTCACGGGTTCGCATGGAATGCCAGGTTCACTTGCCCATCTGCACAGCAATACCCCCACGGTCTGCGGTCGGTTTCGTACACTCTCATGGTTGCGTACGCCACAAAACCTATCTCAGGTACGTCTGTTGGTCACTCGTACAGTCAACGCCCCACTGGCCCGCAAGACCCTGCACTTCGGAGCGCGAAGCCTGAAGAACCCAGCCACCGATAATGCCGATGCCGTCACCTTCACGGGGCTGGCCGGCCAATCGTTGTGTCTGCATACCGCCGACGGAGACACCTCATTCACGCTCTCCGATGCAGCGGGCCGCCCCCTCTGGTCTCGAAATGCCCAAGGCACCGTCAGCACAAGGGTCTACGAGGCAAGCCAAGCCGGTGGCAGACTCCAATCGCTCATTGAGACCGCAGCAGGTGTTGCGACAGGACGTATGCGTGAGCGCTACGCCTATGCCCCCTTGGGCGAGTCGAAGTGGCAGGCCGCGAACCTGGCGGGCGCCCAGATTGAAGCATGCACCAATGCAGGCATCGAACGCCCGCTCAGCGTCTCTATGACCGGCCAGCCCCTGGCCTGCGAACAGCGGTTGCTCAAACCGGAAGTGGAATTGCCGGACTGGACCCGCTGCACCCAGGCCGAGACGGAGCAACCGCTGAAGGTCTCAGGCATTTATGATGCAACGGGTGCACCGCTGAGACTCACGAACGCGTGCGGTGTGACCTCGATCAGCCAATACGCTATCACTGGTGCGCTGCTCGAGACTCGATTGGCCTATGTGCAAAATGGCTTAACCAAGGAAATCGTCACCCTACGAGACATCCACTATCGAGCAGATGGCGTGGTGCTGTCCCAAACAGCGGGTAACGGCGTCATCGACAGATATGAGTACGACCCCGCGACACAATTTTTAAGACGGCACCTGACCGAGCGCCCATCGAACCATCCGCGAGGCCCGCTTGTTATCAGCGACCTGCATTATCACCATGACCCGGTAGGCAATATCCTAAGGCTCGTGGACAAAGCAGCAGATCCTCAGTGGCACGGTAACCGTCAGGCTACAGGGCTTCGCGAATACACCTACGACACGCTCTATCGCCTCATCTGCGCAACAGGCCGGGAGCGCGCTCCAAAGTGCCGCTATTACAGCACCGACTTCTCGGCGGGGAGTGTCTGGGCGCCCTACACCGAAAGCTACCTCTACGATGACGGCGACAACCTCAAGGCGATCCAGCATGTCGGCGGCGCCGGCAATCGCACCCAACAGTTGAACATATCCGAAGGTAGCAATCGGGCAACAGCAAAGCAGCACAACCTGCCCCCGGATGCGGGCTTCCTGGCCGGAGGTCTGCAGAAGCAACTGGCTGATGGTCAAGCCTTGCACTGGCATGTCGACAACCAGTTGCGCAAAGTCACCCCGGTCAGTCGTGACAATGGCGATGACGACAGCGAGCGTTATCACTATGCCGATGGAGGCACTCGCACGCGGAAGATCCGTACGATTAAAGTCAGCGACACGACGCTGCGCACCGTGACGACCTATATCAACGATTGCGAGATCCGCCAGCAGTGGCTGGGCCCGCAGACCGCCCCGCACACATTTATCGCTATCACGCAGAATAGGGAGGTTCGTCTGATCGAGGACCGCCTAAACAGCACTGTCCACCTGCGCTATAGCTTCAGTGATCACCTGGGCAGCGTCGCAGGTGAGACGGACGATGTTGGCCATTTGGTTACCCGCGAAGAATACGCGCCTTATGGCACCACCGTGGGGCGTGACGAAGCGGCCGAGGAGGTCAGCAAACTGATCCAGCGAACCTTGCGTTATTCAGGCAAGGAGCAGGACGCGACAGGGTTGTACTACTACGGTTGGCGATATTACCAACCGGGGCTTGGACGATGGTTGAGTGTCGACCCGGGCGACTTGGTCGATGGAATTAATTTGTTCCGCTTTACACGCAACAATCCGATCACACTCCATGACCCAAACGGAATGAATCCAGGGGCTATGTCGGAAAAAGCGATAGCGCAGATGATCAGGACGTTGCCGCCCGCCTCACTGGCCTCTGTGCACACGCTATTGAATCTGGACCACACCGCGACAGTAGATACCGAGTCGCTCGCATCGTTCATCTTCAGTGGCATACAAAACGATCACGGCCCAGCCTTGGAGGCTCTGCAGTATATCCAGCAGTTGTCGACAAGCCCCACACTTTTCCAAGATTGGGGATCCGATACGGAGCCAGATCTCTCCGAAGAAATGAAATTACATGAACCGTTACCCGGAGACCCCCAGCACTTCCAAGCCAATCTGGACCAGGTCATAGCACAGAACCGTCCGATGATAGCCAGGATCGAGCAGCTGACCCCGATGATAACTCGGACCGACCAGCAAGACCATACCATGACCACCGCCATAGCCGGTACAAGTATGTTTACGAATACTTATTATCCGGGTCGCTGGATTTTTGAAGCCAACTTCCGGGACAGTCGTCATAAGTTTTTTGCCAGCGATGTGGCCTATCTTCAATACGAAACCGTTTCGCAAGAAAAGGGATTTTACGGTCAATTGCCATCAGAAATAATAAGAAGCAATGTCATCAATGAGGAAACCCTTGAGGTCATGAATCAACCGCCAAGCGAAGAGCGGTCTTCACTGGATACCTTCATTTGGAACACACCCAACGGGAGAAGTACAAAGCGAATAATGGATGTCTTTGGTCTAAAGGCCACCTCTCTTAGGCGACTAAACGAAAGTTTTATTCTTGGCGTCAAGCCTAAAGAGACCGTGCCTTGGAGGCCATGGTTGTAATAGCCAAACGTGGGGCTGCCACAGCCCCACGGTTCAGTAAAGGTTCGGCTCCATCTCCAGCACCACACCAAAGCGCTCGAAGATGTCGGCCTGGATCCTACGCGCCAGATCATGCAGCTGGGCACCCGTCGCCTGGCCATAATTCACCAGCACCAGCGACTGCAGGCGATGCACCCCGGCATCGCCATCCCGATAGCCCTTCCACCCAGCTTGCTCGATCAGCCAGCCGGCGGCCAGTTTCACCTGGCCGTCGGGTTGTGGATAAGCCACCACGTTCGGGTAGTGCTCACGAATGCGTTCTGCCACTGCCGCCGGAACCACCGGGTTCTTGAAGAAGCTGCCAGCGTTGCCCAGTTCGGCCGGGTCTGGCAGTTTTTCCCGGCGAATGCTGCAGATCGCTTCGCTGATAGCCTTGGCGGTAGGCGCTTCGACACTCTGCTCGGCCAAGCGCTGGCGTACGGGCCCATAGTCCAGGTGGGCCCTCAAGGTCCGGCTGAGGGCGAAACGTACCCGCAAGATCAACCACCGCCCAGGGTTACGCTTGAACAGGCTGTCGCGGTAGGCGAAGGCGCACTCATCAAGCGCGAAATCGCGCAGCTCGCCGGTTTCCCGGTCCAATGCGGTCAGCCCGGCGAACACGTCCTTGATTTCCACCCCGTAGGCGCCGACGTTCTGCATGGGCGCAGCGCCCACGGTGCCAGGAATCAGGCTGAGGTTTTCCAGGCCGCAAAACCCCTGCTCCAGGGACCATTGCACGAAAGGATGCCAAGGCTCACCGGCCTCGGCCTCGACCACGACCCGGTCACCGTCCTCCTGCACGACCCGGCGACCACGGCTGGCCATGTGCAACACCAGGGCGTCGATATCACCGGTCAGCAGCAGGTTGCTGCCGCCACCGATCACCAGCACCGGCACCTGCCGCTCGGCAGCCTCGGCCAGGGCCTGGCGCACTTCGCCGTCGTCATGGGCCTGGGTGAAGTACCGTGCGCACACGTCGATGCCGAAGGTGTTGTAGGGCTTGAGCGATACCCGCTCCTGCCAACTCGCCGTCATAGCCGCCCCTTGATTTCCACGACCAGCTCCCGGCAAGCCGCCTCGATCAGGTCGAGGACCTGCTCGAAACCTTCGGCGCCGCCGTAGTAAGGGTCTGGTACTTCATCCAGGGCCGCACCATAGCGGCGCAGGAACAGGTCGAGTTCGCCGCGGGCGGTATGCGGGCGCATGGCCTGCAGGTGGCCAAGGTTGCTCTTGTCCATGGCCAGGATCAGGTCGTAATCACCGAAATGCTCGGCCTTGACCTGCTGGGCACGTTGGCGCGACAGGTCGTAGCCACGCGCCAGGGCCGCCTTGCAGGTACGGCTGTCGGGCGCCTTGCCCACATGCCAGTCACCGGTGCCGGCAGACGCCACGTGCACCTGTTCGGCCAGGCCTGCGGCCTGCAGTTGATGACGCAGCACGCCCTCGGCAGTCGGCGAACGACAGATGTTGCCCAGGCAGACGAACAGAACGCGCATCAGGCCTCCAGCAAGCGCCGTACGCGCTCCAGGTCTTCAGGGGTATCCACGCCGACCGCAGGTGCCTCGATGGCATCGGCGACATGAATGCGCACGCCATGCCACAGAGCGCGCAGCTGCTCCAGCGATTCGGTCTGCTCCAGCCAGCATGGCCCCCAGCCGACGAAGTCTTGCAGAAAGCCCACGCGGTAGGCGTACATGCCGATGTGACGACGGTACGGAACGCCCCCAGGAAGGTTTTCGCGGTCTTTGGCAAAGGCATCCCGAGCCCAAGGCAGCGGAGCGCGGCTGAAAGTCAGGGCCAGGCCATTCTTGTCGCTGACCACCTTCACCGCGTTGGGGTTGAAGACGGTTTCCGGCTCGGCGATCGGTTCGGCCAGGGTGGCGATGCCGGCCTCCGGGTGGGCCGCGAGGTTGGCGGCCACCTGGTCGATGATCACCGGTGGGATCAACGGCTCGTCACCCTGGACATTGACCACGATGGCATCGGCAGGCAATTGCAGGTGCGCGGCCACTTCGGCCAGGCGGTCGGTGCCCGACTCATGGTCGGCACGGGTCAGCAGGACTTCGGCGCCGAAGGCCTGGCAGGCCTCGACGATGCTGGCGTCATCGGTGGCGATGACCACGCGGCTGGCGCCACTCTTGCGCGCCTGCTCCCAGACATGCTGCACCATCGGCTTGCCGGCGATCGGCAGCAACGGCTTGCCCGGCAGGCGCGTGGAGCGCAGGCGGGCGGGAATCACCACGGTGAAGTTCAGGCTCATTTATCCAGGCGCTCGTCATCGGTCAGGGTGCGCGCTTCGCTTTCCAGCATCACCGGGATGCCGTCGCGGATCGGGTAGGCAAGGCCTGCGCCCTTGCTGATCAGCTCGGTCTTGTCGGCGCTGAGCTTGAGCGGGCCCTTGGTGATCGGGCAGGCCAGGATATCGAGCAGTTTGGTGTCCATGGAGGCTTCCTTACGAGGCCAGAGGCCGGAAAGTTAAGAGTCTTGAGGTGCGGGGCGCCCAGGCAGCAGCCGCTGCAACTGGCCATCGAACCAGGCGGCGAAGGCCTGGGATGGCACCGCATCCACGGCCAGGTACCACCAGTCTTCGGCAGCGAAGGCCCGGCACTTCACCGCATCCTTCTCGGTCATCACCAGCGGCAGGGCCGGGCTGAATGCCAGGTTCCGGGCGCTGAACTGCGCATGGTCGGCAAAGGGGTGCGGTATCGGCTGCCAGTTTAGCCCCTGCAGGGTATTGAAGAAACGCTGCGGGTTGCCGATGCCCGCCACGGCGTGCACGGCCTGGCCTGGCGGAAAATGTTCGAGGGGGCGGCGCTCGCCGCTGCGCAGGTTGACCAGCGCCGCCGGCTGCAGACCGAAGGCGAAGCCACCGTCCCGGTCATATTCGGCGCCGTTGTACAGCACAGCGTCCGCCTCGGCCAGGCGCTCGACGGGCTCGCGCAACGGCCCGGCCGGCAGGCAGCGGCCATTGCCCAGGCCACGGGCGGCATCGATGAGCACCAATTCGAGGTCGCGGGCCAGGCGGTAGTGTTGCATGCCGTCGTCGCACAGGATCAGGTCCAACGGCTCGCTGGCCAACAGGGCCTGCACAGCGCGGGAGCGCTCGGGGTCGATCATCAGCGGCACACCGGTGCGCTGCACGATCAACAAGGGTTCGTCCCCAGCCTGGCTCGCGTCCTGGTCGGCCCGGACCCGCCAAGGCACGCTGGGCGGCGTGGCGCCGTAACCACGGCTGACCACGCCGACCTTCAGGCCTTGGCGGCGGCAATGCGCGATCAACCAGAGGATCATCGGTGTCTTGCCGGTACCGCCCACCGTGATATTACCCACCACGATCACCGGCACCGGCGCACGGTAGCTGGTGCTTTGGCCATTGAGAAAACGTGCACGCTTGCGCAAGACCACGCGCCGGTACAAGGCTTCCAGCGGTCGCAGCAGCGCAAGGGCCGGGTGCCCGGTGTACCAGGCAGCGAGCAGGCGGTCGGCGAAGGCCATCAGGGCGTGCCCTGCGCCGCCTCGACCGTGGTCATGCGCAGCTTGCTGAAGCCGAGCTTGCCGGCCGCATCCATCGCGGTGACCACGGCCTGGTGGGGCGTCTTGCCATCGGCGCTGATCGACAGCGGCAAGGTGATGTCGCCGCCGGACTCACGCTCCAGGGCCTCGGTCAAGGTCGCCAGATCGCTCTTGGGCAGCAAGTGGTTGTTCACCGAGTACACGCCATCAGCGCTGATCGTGACTTCCACGCGCTTGCCCTCCTCCGCCGGCGGCTGGGAGGCGCTGACCGCCTCGGGCAGCTCGACGCGCAGCTGGGTCTCGCGGGTGAAGGTGGTGGTGACCACGAAGAACAGCAGCAACACGAACACCACGTCGATCAGCGACGCCAGGTTGATGTCGACGTTCTCCCGTTGCCGGTTGCGCCGGAATTTCACGCCTTGCCTCCGGCCACTTCGACTTCGCGGTCGCCCTGCAGCACCTCGACCAGCTTGATCGCTTCCTGCTCCATGCCGACCACCAGTTCATCGATGCGCCGTTGCAGGAAGCGGTGGAAGAAGACCGCCGGGATACCGACCATCAGGCCTGCCGCGGTGGTGACCAGGGCCTTGGAGATACCGCCGGCGAGCACGGCCGGGTTGGCGGTCATCTGTGAACCCATGAAGGCGCTGAAGATATCGATCATGCCCAGTACCGTGCCCAGCAGGCCCAGCAGCGGGGCCATGGCGGCGATGGTACCCAGGGTGCTGATGTACCGCTCCAGATCGTGAATGACCCGCGAAGCGGCCTCCTCGATGCACTCCTTCATGATCTCGCGGCCATGGCGGGAGTTGGCCAGGCCCGCGGCGAGGATCTCGCCCAGCGGCGAATCGGCACGCAGGGCCTTGAGCTTGTCACTGGTCAGTTGCTTGTCCTTGATCCACACCCACACCTGGCCCAGCAGGTGCGGCGGGGTCACGCGACTGGCGCGAAGGGTCCACAGGCGCTCGGCGACGATAGCCATGGCGGCGATGGAACTCAGAATGATCGGCAGCATCATCCAACCACCGGACTTGACCAATTCCCACACAGTAAGCATCCCCTTGGAAAAAGGCCTGCACTCTACCATAGCCACGCAAGGGGCTCATCTGCCGGAGGTCAGGGAATGCCTCGTGTGCGGCGAACGCCATTACAACCAATACCGCCGACACCTCACTGCACCTGCCGCCAGAACCGCCGCTGCTCCCGCATACCCTCCACTCCCCCATGGCTCCCCAGCCGCAAACGCAATGCCCCTTCCAACGCCGTGTCATGCACACTCAACCCATGCCGCCGATAGCGCTCCAATACCTGCGGATGCGGGTGTCCGAAACCGTTGTACCGCCCGCGCGAAATCAACACGCCACGCGGCGCCAAGGCCCGGATGAACGGCTCGGTGGACGAACTGCGGCTGCCATGGTGAGGCGACTGCAGCCAGTCGATACGCGGCGACTCGGTCGTGGCCAGCCAGGCCCGCTCGGCACCGGCCTCCATGTCGCCTGCCAGCAACAGGCGCTCGCCCTGCGCCTCGACCTGTAGCACACAGGATCGCTCGTTGCTGTCGGGCCCCTGTGGCCATTGCCAGAGCGCGAAGTCCACCCCATCCCAGCGCCAACGCTCACCGCTGGCGCACGGCAGCGCCTCCAGTTCGGCCGCCAGCTGCCCGGGCTCGCCGGCGAGCACCTGGGCGATCGGCAGGCCTCGACCGATGGCCGCGGCGCCGCCGGCATGGTCGGCATGGCCGTGGCTGATCAGCATCAGGTCCAGTTGCCTCACACCCAGCTTGCGCAGGGTCGGCAACACGACCTGCTCGCCCAGGTCGCTGCTGCCCTTGGCGGGCCCGGCGTCGTAGAGCAGGTTGTGGTGGCGGGTGCGCAGCAGCACGGCCAGGCCTTGCCCGACATCCAACTGCAGCACCTCCACCTGCCCGTGGGGCACATGGTCCCGGGGCGTCCACAGCGCCAGCAACATCACGCCACCCAAGCCCCGCAGCGGGATCCCCCGAGGCAGGAGCACCAACATCGCGCCCAGGCAAACCAGCAGCCAAGCTCCCAGCGGCAAGGCCGGCGGCAGCCAGGCCGGGCGCCGGCTCGCCACCCAGCCCAGCACCTCGAACAACGCATCCAGCGAGCCCCCAGCGAGCCACAACAGCCCTTCTGCGAGTGCGCCAACGGCCAACAACGCACTGCCGAGCAAGGCCAACGGCAGCACCACGAAGCTGATCCAGGGCACCGCCACCAGGTTCATCAGCGGAGCCGTCAGGCTGATCGGCAGCCCCAACGCCAGCAATGGCGGCAGCAGGCCGACCGCAATCACCCATTGAGCCCGGCTCCAGGCTTGCCAGGGTCGCCAAGCCCCCAGCCGCCCGGCGAAGCAGAAGGTCAGCACCCCGACCGCGGCGAACGAGAGCCAGAAACCCGGCAGCAAACTGGCCAGCGGCTCGACCAGCAGGACACCGCACATGGCCATCAGCAACGGTGTGAATACGCCCAGGTGACGAAAACGCAGGCGCCACAGCAATACCACCGCGAGCATCAGGCAGGCCCGCTGCACCGGCACCCCGAAGCCTGCGAGCCAGCCGTAGCCCAAAGCGGCGACCAGGGCCAGCGCACACGCCCAGGGCAACCAGGGCATGCGTGCCGGCCAGGCCCCCAGGCGCGCCAGCAGCGCCACCAGGCCATAGACCAACCCGGCCACCAAACCGATATGCTGGCCGGAAATCACCATCAGGTGCACCGTGCCGGTGGCCTGCAAGGCCTGCCAGTCGCGTTGGGAAAGACCCGAACCATCCCCCAGCACCAGCGCGACCAGGACGGCTTCGCGCCCCTGGGCGTCGATCGCCAGCAACCGTTGACGCAACCCGTCTCGCCAGTTGCCTGGCGCCGCCTCCAGCAGATGGCCGGCCTTGACCGTACCGACCGCCCCGATGCGCCGCGCCAGCAAGGCCGCCTCCCGGTCCGGGCCGTGGGGGTTGAGCAGGCCATGGGGTTGCTTGAGCGTGACAGCCAGCCGCCAGCGCTCGCCCGCGCGGATGTCGGGGCCATCGAACCAGTTCAGTTGCAGGCGTCGTGGCAGCCCGGCACGACGCGAGACCGCATCCTCCAATTCGAAGCGCACCCTGTGCGGCGCCTGGATAGGCAACCCCACTACCCACCCTTCGAGCCACAAGGTGCGACCATCGAGTACGGGAGCCAGGCGGTCATCCAATGCCACCTGGGCCGACCAGCACGCCCAGCAGACGCCGAGCAGAAACCACCCCAATGGCCATGCCCGGCTGCACAGGCATACCAGGCCCAGCACCAGCAAAACCGCCCACCAACCGACCGATGGCAAGGCAGGCAGAACACCCAGGCTCAACAGCCCGAGTGCGAGCGCAAACATCCCTGTGCGCATGAGACAGAGCCCCGAAAGCGAAACGACCTTCTGAGGCATAGCCGAAAATGGCGCTACCCTTGCTCAACAATTGTCACAAACTCTGAACAAGGCGGTCAGGGAAAAAAGGCATACTTCCCCCATCAACCCGCCGGGAGCCTACATGCCTCGCCGCCTGTTCAAACGCTACATGCCAGATCCGACCAGCATTCGGGAACACAAATCCTTACGCTTTTTCGGCAAATTGCTGCATGACCCGAACCTCTGGCACCTGAACCGTCATTCGGTGGCGCGGGCCATGGGCGTCGGCCTGTTCGCGGCGCTCATTCCCATGCCCATGCAAATGCTGCTGGCGGCAAGCCTGGCCATTCCCTTGCGGGGTAACCTGCCGATCGCGGTCAGCCTGGTCTGGCTGACCAACCCGCTGACCATGCCACCGGTGTTCTTCGTCACCTACATGACCGGTGCCTGGCTGATGCAGGTGCCGCCGCGCAGCCTGCCCGACGAAATCACCGTGCAGTGGGTCACCGACCAGCTGTCGACGATCTGGCAACCCTTCCTGCTCGGTTCGGTGGTCTGCGGCCTGGTGCTGGGTGCACTGGCCTACTTCGCCACCATGCTGTACTGGCGCTGGTGGGTGGGCCGGCAGTGGCGCCGGCGCAAGGGGGAACGCGCCTCAGGCGCGCATGCCGCGGCCGCTGACCAGCAGGCGCACGCACAGCACGTAGAGCACCGCGGTGGCCACCAGCATGAAGGTGATCGCCGTGCCAATACGGATATCCGACACCCCTAGGATGCCGTAGCGGAACGAGTTGACCATGTGCAGCACCGGGTTTGCCAGCGACACGGTCTGCCAGAACGGCGGCAGCAGGTTGATCGAGTAGAACACCCCGCCCAGGTAGGTCAGCGGTGTCAGCACGAAGGTCGGGATGATCGAAATGTCGTCGAAGTTGCGTGCGAACACGGCGTTGACGAACCCCAGCAGCGAGAAGATCGTCGCGGTCAACAGCACCACCACCACGGTCACGCCCAGGTGGTGCACCTGCAACTGGGTGAAGAACAGCGACAGGAGGGTCACGATCACCCCGACCGCCAGGCCACGCAGCACGCCACCGAGCACATAGCCCACGAGGATCGTATGCGGCGACACCGGCGAGACCATCAGCTCCTCGATCGAGCGCTGGAACTTGCTGCCGAAAAAGCTCGAGACCACGTTGCCATAGGAGTTGGTGATCACCGACATCATGATCAACCCCGGCACGATGTATTCCATGTAGGTGAAGCCACCCATGTCGCCGATCTGCCGGCCGATCAGGTTACCGAAGATCACGAAGTACAGGACCATGGTGATCGCCGGCGGCAGCAGGGTCTGCGGCCAGATGCGCAGGAAGCGCCGCACTTCGCGGTAGACAATGGTATTCAGGGCCACCCAGTTGGTACGCAGTTCCACGCTCATACCGCCACCTTCGACAGGTTTTTCTCCACCAGGGACACGAACAGCTCCTCGAGTCGGTTGGTCTTGTTGCGCAGGCTCTGCACTTCGATGTTCTGCAGGGCCAGCTGGCCGAACAGCGCGGTGATGCCCATGTCTTTGTCCACCTGCACCTCCAGGGTATGGGGGGTGATCAGGCGGCACGGGTAGCCTTGCAGCACCGGTGCCTGGGGCAGGTCCTGCTTGAGGTCGAGCACGAAGGTCTCTACGTGCAGCTTGCCCAGCAGCTTGCGCATGCTGGTGTTCTCGACGATGGTGCCGTGGTCGATGATGCCGATATTGCGGCACAGCTGCTCGGCTTCCTCGAGGTAGTGAGTGGTCAGGATGATGGTGATGCCCTTCTGATTCAGCTCGGTAAGGAAGCTCCACATCGAACGGCGCAGCTCGATGTCCACCCCGGCGGTGGGCTCGTCGAGGATCAGCAGGCGCGGCTCGTGGATCAACGCCCGGGCGATCATCAGGCGGCGCTTCATGCCACCGGACAACGAACGCGACTGCACGTCGCGCTTGTCCCACAGGCCCAGCTGGGTCAGGTACTGCTCGGCGCGCTCCTTGGCCTGTTTGGCCGGGATGCCGTAGTAGCCGGCCTGAGTGACGACGATATCGAAGGTCTTCTCGAACTGGTTGAAGTTGAACTCCTGGGGCACCACGCCCAGGCAGCGCTTGAGCGCCGCGGGCTCGCGGTCCAGGTCGTGGCCGAATACGTTCACCGTGCCGCTGGTCTTGTTCACCAGGGTCGAGAGGATGCCGATGGTGGTGGATTTGCCGGCGCCGTTGGGGCCGAGCAAGGCGAAGAAGTCACCTTCGGAAACGTCCAGGTCGATGCCCTTGAGGGCCTGGAAGCCGTTGCCGTAGGTCTTGGTCAGCTGTCGTATGGACAGGGCGGAACTCATAGCGGGTCAGGTACCGAAAAAGGGTTCAGGACACGCCAGGTCAAGTCACTGGCGCAGTGAGTGCGGCCCATGGTGCAAGGCCTGGCCGCACAAGTACAGTCATGTGTATCGATAATGACTATCGAAGCAGCCAAGGTGTTCAGGTCAATGCCGTCATCACCGCCGCCTGGTAGGCCGGCCGCTCGCGCAGGCGCTCGTACCAGGCGCGCAGGTGATGCATGTCCGGGCGCTCGATGGGCATCTCGAACCAGGCGTAGATGAAGCTCCCCAGCGGGATGTCGCCCATGCCGATTTCCTGGCCCGAGAGATAGGGCTGCTGCGCCAGGGCCTGGTCGGCGATCGACAGCAATTGGGCGCATTGCTTTTGCGCGGCATTGATCGCCACCCAGTCGCGCTGCGCCTCGGGGGTGCGCAGCAGGCCCCAGAACAGCGGGCGGAACGGCGTGGCGAAGGATGAGGTGGTCCAGTCCATCCATTTGTCCGCCAGGGCGCGCTGGCGGGGGTCGTCCAGGTACCAGCCCTGGTCGCGGCCATACTGGGCGCAGAGGTAGCGCACGATCGTGTTGGACTCCCACAGCACCAGGTCGCCGTCCTCGAGCATGGGCACCAGGCCGTTGGGGTTGCGGGCGCGGTAGTGAGGTTCGTCGACCACGCCGAAGGCACCACCGGCGTCGATCGACTCGAAGTCCAGGCCCAGTTCATGGGCGATCCACAGTGCCTTGCGCACGTTGCTCGAATTCTTGCGGCCCCAGATCTTCAGCATGGCGATGTCCTTATGAATGTGCAGGTGCAGCAGTTTACTTCAAGATCGGGGGTAAGTTCGTCGCGGCGGCTTTGTGGGCTATGAGATCGAGCGCCGCGCGGGCGGCGCTCGATCTCATAGCCCCCTCCATCTCAAGACCGCCGCCCGCGATCCGGGCTTGCCCGGCCATGCCTTACCGGCCACCAGGTAAGACATTTCCGGACCTGAAACCAAAAGGCTTCAGGATAATTCTTTAGAGGCCTACCCTACGCACTTTTCAGAATTATCCTCATTGTCGGAGGAATAATACCTACATACCCTCTCCCTCGCCGCTCTTAAGCTTGCCACCGTTCCGGAAGTTGCAGTCACTTGTGACTATACCGGAATAGCGCTCACGCGATTACCAACACAACTCATATCTAGGTAAGCAAATGAAACAAGCATTCATGGCATTGGCCCTGGGGCTGGCCTCTACCAGCGCCTTCGCCTCTACCGGTGGCGGCAACATTCAATTCAAGGGCGAAATCTATGATGGCGGCACTTGCCCTATCGAAGTGATCGGGCCTGGTGGGGTCAAGGGGTCCGTGGACTTCGAAAAACTGTCCACTTCGGTATTCAAGAGCTCGGGCGCCGCCTCTGCGCCCAAGAATTTCCAACTCAAGGTGGACAGAAGCGACTCGACCTGCAGCGACGCCTCCCTGACAAAAGCCAAGTTTACGTTCACCTCGAAGGAGACCTCTCCGGGCACGAACCTGTTTGGCATAAAGAGCGACGCTGACTCGGCGACCGGACTTGGCATTCGAATCAAGGACCACACCAACACCGCCCTCCAGCCTGGCACTGAAAACCAGTATGACATCGGCACTGGGCTGTTCAATTACAGCGCAGAACTCGTTTCCACCGGCAGCGTAGGTGAAGGGCGGGTCTTGGGCGATATCCAGATTACCGTCGAATTGAGCTAACCCTTACCAGGCGCACCCTGCGCCTGGACCATACTCTTCCAGTATCGTTGAACACCATGCTCTCTTTTCCCTATACGCGCGCACTTTCACTCAGTTGCCTGCTCGCAGTGCTGGGTTCTTTTTCCAGTGCCCATGCTGCACTCACGCTCAATGCTACACGCCTCATTTATGAGAGCGACAAGCGCAGCACGTCGATCATCGTCGCCAACCCCAGCGAACGTACCTATGCGGCACAAGCGTGGGTGAACACACGTGCCGACGATACGACGACCGCCGTTCCCTTCACGGCCTCTCCGACACTGTTTCGTCTTGACCCCGGCAAAGAGCGTACCGTGCAGATCGCCAACCTTCCCAATGACCTGCCGGTCGATCGTGAATCGCTGTTCTTTTTCAATCTGCAGGAGATTCCACAAGCCGTGCCGGGGCAGCGCAACACCCTGAACATCGCCTTGCGTACTCGGATCAAGTTGTTCTATCGCCCCAGCCAATTGTCAGGGCCCGTCACGGAGCATCTGAAGGACCTGCGCTTCTCGCTTACTACAGTTGAAGGTAAAGCACACTTGCATGTGCATAACCCCTCCCCCTTCCACTTCACGTTCAGCCGTTTGGACCTCGAAGCCGCAGGCCGGCAACAGGCCGTCCCTAGTGTCGACATGATCGCCCCGATGAGCGAGCAAACCTACCCCATGCCGAGCGGCCTGCCCGCCCATGGTCTGCAGGCTGTCTTTTCGGTGATCACCGACTATGGCAGCAACACTGCGCCCATGACCTTGCCGGTGCACGGCACGCCCTGATCGCCTCGCGACACTCTTACGGAGAAACGATCTATGACTTCTGCGCACGGGGCGCGGGGCCGCTCACGGCTGCCTCGCTTTTGCCTACTGATCATCGGCATGCGCGGCTGTACAGCCCTGGCAGCCCCAAGCGAACAGCCCACGGTCGAGTTCCAGTCAAGCTTCCTGCACCAGGCGGGCCTGAGTGGCGCTACCGCCACTGCCGCCCTAAACGCGCTGGCCAATGAGCATGCCTTGGGCCCTGGCCGCTATTTGGCCGAGCTACAGGTCAACTCCACCTTGGTCGGGCAACGGGAACTGGACTTTTCCCTGGCCGCTGGGCACAACCGCCTGCAACCTTGTCTTTCGCCAGCCCTGCTGGGTGAGCTGGGCCTGCGCCTGGATGCCTTGCCAGACCCGGCCCTGCTCGAGCAAGCCTGCCTGGATCTACCGACCGTCGTTCCTGGAGCCCGGGTGGACTTCGACAGCGCTGCACTGCGCGTGGCGGTATCCATTCCACACATTGCCCTGCGTCGGGAAATAACCGGCTATGTCGACCCGGCACGCTGGGACAGCGGGATTTCCGCAGCGTTCGCCAATTACCAGGTATCCACCCAGCAACGGGACAGCCGTACCCAGGGCAGCACCAACCATTACGACCTGTATTTGAACAGCGGCCTGAACCTCGGCGATTGGCGCCTGCGCAGCAGCCAGGCCTGGCGCCAGGACAGCGATGGCGAACGCAGCTGGACCCGCGCCTATACCTACGCCCAGAGCGACCTTCCCGGCACCCTGGGTACCTTCACCCTGGGCGAGACCTTCACCGGTAGCGAGGTCTTTCGTGGCGTACCGATACTGGGTGCCCGCATCGCGTCCGACCTCGACATGCTGCCGAACATCATGCGCAGCTATGCCCCCATCATCAGCGGTGTCGCGCAAACCCGAGCCAAGCTCGAGGTTCTGCAGAACGGCTACCCCATCTACTCCACCTATGTCAGCCCCGGCCCCTACGCCATCGACGACCTGAGCGTCGGCGGCACAGGCGAACTGGAGGTCGTGCTGACCGAGGAAGATGGCCAGGTGCGCCGCTTCACCCAACCCTACGCCAACATCGACAACCTGCTACGCCCAGGCGTATGGCGCTACAGCGCGGCATTGGGCCGCTATAACCCGGCCGGCGACCTGGACACTCCCACACTCTGGCAAGGCACCCTGGCCTACGGTACGCCCTGGCACACCACACTCTACGGAGGCTTGATGGTCAGCGAAGGCTACCTGGCCCACGCCGTCGGCGTCGCCCGTGACCTGGGCAGCCTGGGCGCACTGGCATTCGACGTAACCCACGCCAACAGCCAATTCGACAGCGCCAGCGATGTGCAAGGCCAAAGCTTTGCGTTGAAATACAGCAAGACATTCGGCACAGGCACCGACCTGCGCTTCGCCGGCTATCGCTATTCGACCGAAGGCTACCGCGATTTCGATGAATGGGTCAGCCAGCGCAGCCATGACTCCCGTTTCACCGGCAGCCGCCGTAGCCGCCTGGATACCACGATTCTCCAGCGCCTCGGCACACGCAGCTCGTTCAACCTGACGTTTTCCCAGCAGGACTACTGGCAACGCGCGGACGTGGAACGCCAGTTCCGCCTCTCCTTCAATACCTCCCACAACAAGGTCAGCTATGGCCTGCATGCTTCGCAGTCGCTGCGTACTGCCAGGCGTGGCAGCGATCGGCAAGTGGGGCTGAGCATTTCCTTGCCTTTGGATTTCGGCCACAGCAGTACCCTGTATTTCGACACCCAGCACAGCGCCCTCGGCAATCGCCAACGCGTGAGCATGAACGGCAGCGGTAACGACTATCGCCTCAGCTACAACACCAGCGTCAGCCGTGACGAGCGACAGCGACAAACCCTCGGCCTGAACCTGGGCTACCAGACGACCAGCGCCTCGCTGGGTGCCGGTGTCAGCGTTGGCCCCGACTATCGCAGCCTATCGCTCAACGCCAGCGGCTCGCTGCTGGTCCACGCCGATGGCGTCGAATTCGGCCCGAGCCTTGGCGAAACCATTGGCTTGGTCGAAGTGCCCAATACGCCTGGCGTCGGTGTACAGAGCGCCTCGAGCGTTCGCACCAACGCACGCGGCTTCGCTCTCGTGCCTAGCCTGAGCCCCTACAAGCGCAACCAGCTTGTCCTGCAAACCGACCAGTTGGGGCCGGAAATCGAGATCGACAACGGCAGCGCACAGGTCGTGCCGCGCCGTGGCGCGGTGGTCAAGCAGCGCTTCGAAGTGCGCAAGGTCAACCGCCTGGTACTCACCCTGCATACCCCCCAGGGCCAGCCTGTGCCATTCGGCGCGCAGGTCTCCGATAGCGCAGGCACATCGCTGGGTGTGGTTGGCCAAGCCGGCATGGTGCTGCTCTCGACGACCCAGCCCAGCCAACAGGTGAGCGTGCGCTGGAGCGAGGCGGCAGATGCGCAATGCCAGCTGGAACTGGATGTGGCCCAAATGCCTCAGGAACAGGGGTACCGCATGCAAACACTGACCTGTGGGTGAAGGCATCCACATTCGACCCCATGCCTGAACCTGCTGACATGCCCTGGAGCATCCAATGAATCGACCCGTCGCCCTGTTATTACCAGCACTGCTGATGACGCTCGGACACGCCCCACTTGCCATGGCCGCTCGCTACTGCACCTTGGATAGCGGTCAGCTCAGGTATGAGTACGCGCTTCCCGACATCGTCAAAGTCGATGCCAGCCTTCGCCCCGGTGAAGCAATTAGTGCGGTCAGGCAAGACAACCTACCCCCCATTTCAGGTACGAAATTCACCTGTGAGAATGACGACGACACGAACCCCATAAACTTGAACGTCGACACGCTAACCGGGGAGTCAACCGTCCCCGGTCCTGGAGGCGTGCGGGTAATGGAAACCAATGTTGCCGGCATTGGCGTCGCAGTGCAGCTCGGCGTCCCGTTTACCGGGGGCGCAAACAATTATTTCAAACCAACCGACAACAGCTCTGTACCCTTCACGGGTACCCTCGGAAACACCGGAGGGAACCAGATGGTGCTCACGAGGCTGGTCCACAGGATTCAACTGGTCAAGATTGGCGACATCGCGCCGGGTGTGCACTACATCGACACCCCCTTGTTCAGAGCCAGCACTAGCATCGGCGGCCAGTTCATGGACTACCGGTTGACCAGCCGCGTCGTCAGCAACCCATGCACCGTACCCACAACCTCCAGCCCCGCCGTCGTGCAGTTGCAACGCTGGCCAAAATCGGAGTTCAAGGGGGTTGACCATACCACCGCCTCGACAGATTTCGCGATCGAGTTGACCAATTGCGAAAGCGACCCTAAGGGCATGACGCGCGTCGCCATCACACTCGAGGGCATCGACGGGTCGACACCCATATCGGGTAAGCCCGGGGTTTTTTCCCTCACCGACGATTCAGACGCCGAAGGCGTTGGCATACAGATCCTCAAAGGCGACGGAACCCCGATGCCGCTGGCGACAGAAGAGGACATGGCTAACTTGACCAAAGGCATCACCCGCCTCGCCTTCAAGGCCCATTATTACCAGACGCTGCCCGCCGAAAAAATCAAGCCGGGCTCGGCAAACGGCGCACTGAAGTTCACCATCAGCTATCGATAACCTCTGGAAAAGGCCCGGCCAACGCCGGGCCCAAGGCTTACCGCAATAGGTAACTCAAGGCACCAATGTCAGTACCAGCGCCGGTAAGGTCTTGAAGGAGCGTCCTTCATCAAAGCTGACCGCCGCATGGATACGGAAGGTGTCATTGAGTTTCAGGCTTTGCACGAAGCGCTGGGCCATATAGGCCTGCACTTTGCCAGCCTGGCGCTCTGCGAGCGTCAAAGGCAGGTCGTCACGCACGATCTCGACCGGCAACATCGCCCCACCCGCATCGTGCCCCATCGCCTGGATACGAACCGGCTGCTCCGGGCGGCTGAACTGCCACATAGGCAATTCCAGCAATACGCCCTCTTCCGGCACTGTGCTCAAAGACAACTTCCCCTCCTTGGCAGCCTTGCATTCGATCCTCTTGAAGTGGTTAGGGTTCACAACGTTCCTGATGCCCAGGTCGTAGGCCTTCGAGTATTCGACAGTTCCATCATCATGCTTGAACGAATAGAAAAGCTCGAGGCGTTGGCCCAGGTTGGCGGCTATTACTTCCATTGGAAACTGGAAAGTCTTGTCGTCCCCCAGGGTCGGGTTGGCAGGGAAGCGGTCCCCCATTCGGTTGACCGCGATCATCTCGAACTTCCTGGCCTCTACCTCCTTAGGAATACGTACGTTCACGGCCCTTTCCGGAGTCAGCGAGCCCTTTGCGTCCCCCTCGAACTCAACACCGTCCACGGTGGGTGCTGGCAAGACCGGTGCCGTGCCGATGGTCAGGGACAGCGCTTCGCTCACCTGCAAAGTGCCCAACCGGCTGAATTGATAGACAAGCGTGACCCGCCCGCTGGTGTTGGCCTGCAGCCAATCATGCCCCAGGCCGAACCTGATCTTGCCGCTCTGCAGAATGCTGACATCCACCTGCACCACACAGGTTGTGGGCGCCCGACCATATACGTGCAGCACGACCTCATCGTCCAACTGCATGCCATAGTCGTCGGCCTGGACAACGATACCGTCGGGATACGCCCCCGGATCCACATGATCTCCAGTGAGGCCTTCGATGCGCGGGCTCGGCAGTTTCGGCCCTTCGGGTTCACCCTGGACAATACGCAATAATTGCCTTGGGGACTGACTGCCCGTTGCAGAATCGGCGTAGTCGATCGTATAGCTCACCTCCCCTTGCCCCTCGCTGGCCAAGTGCAACTCGTTGCCATCCAGAAGCCAGAGAAGCGGTTTCCCAATGTCCTGGGCAGTAATCACATGTTGCAGGCTGATCGGGCCAAGCGGTTTGCCATGCTTGTCCCGACCGTACCAGAGGTACTTTACCTTATCGCCAACGGCCATGGCCGCATAAGGCCCGAACACGACCATAGCGTCACCCGGCTCCCGATCCCGATCGATACGCAAGCCGTTGCCACCGATGACTTGAGCCGGTGGCAGCGTTCTAACCGTATCCGCCGCCTTGTCCACATAGAAAAACGCCAGGCCAGACTCCGTCAGCTTGCCGAATCCATCGTCCTGATCGACCGATACGAATCCCCAACCGCCTGATAACGCCTCCAATTGGGCGTTTGGAATCCACATCGTTGCGTATTTTCGGTCATCCAGCTCTCCGACTCTCCCACCTCCTTTGTAGACCAGATTACGCCCGTCGGCAGAGCGACCGCGAAAGTTGATGATGCAATAGTCGTTTTCGTCGATCTCGTCGTACGTGAACAACACGTCCAGGTCATTACCATTCAAGCTCTTCAAGTCGAGCGATTCTCCCCCGCCCAACGCGGGTATTTCTGGGGCTGCGAAGTCGTTACTCATGAACACGGCATCCTTTATGGCGTGGTATGGAATGCGCGGCGTTCGCCGGCGCAATGAGCCAGCTGTTCTACATGCCCCTCGCAGCCCACAACAGCTAGCAAGTCTGCCAGTGAACACCTGACCCTGGACTTTGCCAGGCAAGCCGCTGTTCATGGCTAAGCTGAATAGATCCGTTCAAAAACCAGGTTCCATGGAGGACTATCTATGTTGCTGTTGTGGTTGCTATTACTGGTGGTCGGCACGGCGTACCTCACGCACAGGCGGCTGGCGCCGCTGCAGATCCTCGGGGCCGTCGCGGCCTACGTGCTGGCGATGGGCATCTGGAGCGATTGCCCAGGCTGGCTGCTGGCAGTGCTGTGGCTGGCCCTGGCCTGCAAGGCCGCCTTCCTGGTGCTGCACGACTGGCGCCGCACGCTGTTCACCGAACCGGTGTTCCGCTGGCTCCAACGCACCCTGCCGCCGATGTCGCGCACCGAACGCGAGGCGATCGACGCAGGCACCGTGTGGTGGGACGGCCAGCTGTTCAGCGGCCGCCCGGCCTGGCACACCTTGCTCGACTACCCGGTACCCAAGCTCACCGATGAAGAGCAAGCCTTCATCGACGGCCCGGCCGAGACCCTCTGCACAATGGTCAGCGACTGGCAGATCGGCCAGGACCTGGACCTGCCGCCGCAGGCCTGGGCCTACATCAAGGAACAGGGCTTCTTCGCCCTGATCATTCCCAAGGACTACGGCGGAAAGGGTTTTTCCGCTTATGCCCATTCCCAGGTGGCCATGAAGCTGGCCACCCGCAGCGGTGACCTGGCCTCCACGGTGATGGTGCCCAACTCCCTCGGCCCGGCCGAACTGCTGCTGCACTATGGCACCGAGGCGCAACGCAACCATTACCTGCCTCGGCTGGCGCGTGGCGAGGAGATCCCCTGCTTCGCCCTCACAGGCCCCCTGGCAGGCTCCGACGCGGGCGCCATGCCCGACACCGGCGTGGTGTGCAAAGGCCAGTGGCAAGGCGAAGAAGTCATCGGCCTGCGCCTGAACTGGGAAAAGCGCTACATCACCCTCGGCCCGGTGGCGACCTTGCTCGGCCTGGCATTCAAAGCCTACGACCCGGACCACCTGCTGGGGGAGGAAGAAGACCTGGGTATCAGCCTGGCCTTGATTCCCACCGACCTGCCCGGCGTGCAAATCGGCAAACGCCATTTGCCCCTGGGCGCCGCGTTCATGAACGGCCCCAACAGCGGCAAGGATGTGTTCATCCCATTGGACTTGCTGATCGGCGGCCAGGCAATGCTCGGCAAGGGCTGGATGATGCTGATGAACTGCCTGTCGGTGGGGCGCTCCATCTCGCTGCCGGCGGTAGGCACCGGCGCGGCCAAGTACACCAGCCTTGTGACCGGGCAGTACGCCAACCTGCGCGAGCAGTTCAACGTGCCACTGGCGGCCTTCGAAGGCATCCAGGAGTCCTTGGCACGGATCGGCGGCAACGCCTGGCTGATGGACAGCGCACGCCTGCTCACCGCCCTGGCCGTGGACCTGGGCGAAAAACCCTCGGTGCTGTCGGCCATCCTCAAGTACCACCTCACCGAGCGCGGCCGTGAATGCATCCAGCACGCCATGGATGTGCACGGCGGCAAGGGCATCATCATGGGCCCGAACAACTACCTGGCGCGCAATTGGCTGGGCGCACCGATCTTCATCACCGTAGAGGGGGCCAACATTCTTTCGCGCAACCTGATGATCTTCGGCCAGGGTGCCATTCGTTGCCATCCGTTCGTGCTCGACGAGATGGCCCTTGCCGCTCGCCCGGACCAGGAACAGGCCCTGCGGGAGTTCGACGACCTATTGATGAAGCACATCCTGTTCGCCGCAGGCAACGCTGCCAGTACCTGGATACTGGGGCTGGGCCTGGGCCACTTCGAGAAGGTGCCGGGGGATGCGCTGAGCCAAGGGTACTTCCGCGCCCTGAACCGCCAGGCCGCCGCCTTCGCCCTGCTGGCCGACCTGTCGATGATGTTGCTGGGTGGGTCGCTCAAGCGCCGTGAACGGCTCAGTGCCCGCTTGGGTGATGTACTGAGCTACCTGTACCTGAGCTCGGCGGCGCTCAAGCGCTACCACGACCTGGGCTCGCCCGAGCATATGCAGCCTTTGCTGCGCTGGGCCCTGGAGGAAAGCCTGGGCCAGGCGGAACATGCCCTGGACCGGTTGCTCGACAACTTCCCCAACCGCTTCATCGGCTGTGCCCTGCGCGTGCTGGTGTTCCCCTTCGGCCGCCGCCATACCGGCCCGAGCGATGAACTGGACGCAGAGGTGGCGGCACTGATCGGCCGGAGCAAAGGCGACCCGGCACTCGAAGAACTGCTGGCCGGCTGCCTGCGCCCGAGCGCGGAAGGCGACCCGGTGGCGGCATTGCAACGTGCCTGTGATCTGCTGGACGCATGCGCCCCCTTGCACAAGGCCGTGCATGAGGCGATCAAGGACGGCAGGCTACACACCGCTCCTGGCCAGTCGGCCATCGATGCGGCAGTCGAGGCCGGTGTGTTGCAGGCCGATGAAGGCCAACGGCTGCACGAGGCCGAGGCGGCGCGGCGGCGCGTCATCGATGTGGATGCGTTCGAGAAGGAGGCATTGCAGGCGGCACCGGACAAAGTGCGCTGAGTTCGCAGCAGGCGTTTCGGTGCCGGTGAGATCTCGCGCCGCGCGGGCGGCGCTCGATCTTACAGACATCACCCTTTCAAGGCCTGCCCCAAGGCACAAACCGAACAACCGGCGTATACTCCGCCCCCGTTTCAGCCATACCGAGGACCTTTCCATGGCCAACCCGCACCTGGAATATCACCTGCAACTGCTCCAGCACCTGCGCACCATACTGGCGGCCCTGGGCGAGGCCGAGCAGGTACCGGAGGAGAGCCACGCCCTGTTCCTCGAGCGCTTCGACGAACTGCTCACCCTGCTGCCCCAGGACCCGCTGGAAAGCCAGTACCTGGGCCAGGACCTGATCTGCCAGGTGATCCAGCGCTACCCACAGATCGCCCACCTGGTGCCACGGGACCTGTTGTGGTTCTTCGGTGGCGACTGCCTGCACTTCATGCCGGACGAGGAGCTCAGCATTTACCAGCAGTTGGAAGACCTGCGCTACGAAGCTGAACAGAAGGGTGAGCCCTTCGACTGGAACCAGCAAAAACAATTGCTGAGCCTACCGGAGCAAACCCCGAAGCACTGACGTGCACTGTGTGCATTGGGACGCTCCTGCAGATTCGCGCAAGCGCCAACGATCGTGCGGTTGCTCTGTAGGAGATCGCGCAACCTTAGTGGGAGCTGGCGGAGCCTGCGATGGGCCGCAAAGCGGCCCCTTGAGTCTGGGGACTCCAGCGTTTGAGGGCTTGGGGCTGCTTCGCAGCCCATCGCAGGCTGTCGCCAGCTCCCACCGAGATTGCGCCGCTTTCAAGACTTGCGAAATCCCTGTGAGAGCGGGCTTGCCCGTGAGGGGACGCAGAGCAGCCTGGTCTACAGCCTGCCAACTTCCAGCACGTTATACCCTGTTGCCAGCACCACACCGCCGTGCTCGATCTCGCAGGTCACCACGGAAAAGCCCGGGGCACCGCTGGCCGGTGCGGTAAAGAGCCCATCCTCACTCAACTCACCGACGCCAAACAGCCGCCAACACCGTTTCGCCTCCGGCATGAAACTGGTGTCCTGCTCCTCCAGGCGCAACGAATCTCGGTACCCGACCTTTCGGAACACCCCAGGCCGGACAGACAACAGCTGCGGCCCATTGGCCATGACAATCGAGAACCTGCGACGGTGTTTGCTGTCGACCCCCACTTGCTGAATGACCAGCCCCTTGCGCTTGGCGGCAGCGTCGGGGATGAACGTCGCCTGCTTGAAGTTGTGCAACTGTAGCTGGCCATTACGTTCACCCAGCAGTCGCCAGGCATAACCTGGCCCCACCCCGGCCATCTGCAGCTCGATCGGTGCCTTGGGGGAGATGAACGCGACTTCCGGCTGCAGCTCGAAAAACTCGACCGATACCCGTGCGCGTGCCGACGCCTTGTAGAACATGCCATCTTGGTACAGCTCGGCGGTCACCATGATGGCCTGCCCACCCGGCTTGAGGCGCTCGACCGATTCAAACCGGTAGCGGCCATCCTTCGCATCGATATGCCCATATTCCCCAGAGCCCGACGCATCAAGACCGCTTACCGTCCAGCGTGAGGCCTGGACGGCCTTGCCGTGTTGGTCGCGCATGATGAAGTCGTAACTGCGGCCCACCATCATCGTGTAGCGAGGTGCTTCCACGGTGAACGACGGCCCAAGTGGCAGCAGGTCACCGAACATGACGGTATCGAACGGCACATGCCTGGCGCGCTCGGCGAAGCCGTACGGGCTCGGCTGGTACCACAGTTTTTGCGACAGGCTGCCCTGCAGATGATTCAACGCCCGGTCCTGCACCAGAGCCGCTGGATAGGGTTCGATCCCCTGCTCATCCACGACCAGGTAGGGGAAAGTATCCGTCGGCGCAAAGCCCTCGCGCGCTCTTGCCTTGACCTTGAAGAACACCAAGAGCGCACCTTGCCCATGGTTGGCCGCGTCGGGCGCCTGCGAACCAGGCGCCGCCTGGGTGTATACCCGCATGCCGGTCGGTGTCCAGGGTTCATCGCCCTGACGATCGACATTCACCAGGGCGAACTGGCTCTGGTAGTCAGGCAAATCGCGGAACCATCGCGCCAGCTCAGCGGGCAGGCGGTCATCGGCCACACCCAGATTGCAACGTACACGCGACACATTGCGCAGATCGAGCACGAGGCCCCAACGCTCCTTGTAGGAGAGCACCTCCAGATCGACATCGGCTTGCACCGCATAGCCCATGGCTTCATTGATGACGAAATAGTGCTGCTCGCCATCGGCGTACTGCCCTTCACGCCGGTAGGTCCCCGACAGGATCGGCAGGGTCACCTGCACGCGCCGGCCACCGGCCGAGGCAGTGGCGAAGGACAGGGTCGGCATACCGAATTCGATAGCCTGCACCTGCGTGCGCCCCTGCCCGTCAGGGTCGATCATCGCCTCGAACAGCGGCAACGAACGCAAGTCATGCAACCGCTCCAGGTAATGACGCTTGAGCAGGTCGTTCATACAACCGCGGTTATAGACAGCCAACGCGCCCCATCCCAGGGTCACGTTGATTGCTTTCATGGTTTCGAGCACGTGCTCGATAGAATTGCCGGACATTTTCCGGATCTCCTTGAATGGTGTCAGCAACCAGCACGCACGCTCATGCGCCAGGCGCAAGCAGTTGTTGGGTGAGCTCCGGAAAATCGGTCAATGGCCATGGCAAGATCAAATGGCCACTGACCGGCCTGTGTCCATCCAGGCCGCTGACAGAAACCAGGACGAACCCTGCCCTATGGTCATCGGCAGGCTCATACCGCCCATCGACGAGGGTACCTTGACCTTCAATCGGCAATCTCCATTCCACATCCTCAAGCAGATCGCCAGAGACGCGGGCCTCCAACTCAACGCAGCCATCTTCCTGAAGGAGTGCCCTGATTTTCACGGGTGATTCAACATGCACCACCAATACATAGACCGTGCATTGATCACCCGTTTCGGAGTCTTTTACCTGTATCTCGTCGATGACGTAGTTCTTGTCTCCTTTAGGGCCTGGTTTGTAGTGGCAACGCTTGCCTCCCTCTTCTGGCGTCAGCGAACCACTCTCACCCTCCACGAATTCATTGATCGTCCACGTCAAATTACCACCTGCCAGCGAACCCGCAGTGAGGGTCAGGTCTGTTTGCGTGTAACAGGTATGAATCATTGGATTCACCGTCACGGCCCGAGGCACAGTGGTCACCAACGCCGAAGCCAGCACCTCGCTCGACTCCTCATCCTTCGCCAGTACCAGTACTTTGCTCGGTTTGCCATCCAGAGAGGAAGCTGGCGCGGCCAGATAGATCCCTTCGTCTCCCCATTCTTTGAGCATCATCCCTGGATCGTCGGCGCTGGCGGATATACTTTGGACCTCCCAGTAGACATTCGATCGCGGCGGAACCAGACGCACATCACATTCCCCACCCGCCAGCACCACGACATTGCTGGGCTCGACACGAAACTCGGTGGGCGTCGTGATCATGACCACATCGTTGCTTGGCGTGACATCCGCTGCCTGCAGGAACATCCCCTGGTCTGCCCCTATCTGCACACCGGCCAACCAGCGTTCCGGTACGTCCGCGCTCAGCCTTTTCGACAGGCCGGAAACGATCGCACGCTTGACCGCATGCGAGACGAACTCTTCGATCTGTGCACGCTCAGGGCCTTTAATTTCACCGGGCAAGCCAGAGAGAGCGGTGACTTGCGCATTGGCCGACCAAGGCGAGTAGAGTTGCCCCTGAAGAATGTAACCGGGTTGGCGTTGGCCTTTGAGCAGGTCGAAGCGGTGCGTCAGATCCAATTGGAAGGTGACCGTGAACTCCTTTGTATCGCCCCCCAACAGAGGGACGTAACGCAACTTAACGGTGCACTGCGACTTCCAGGCCTGATCGACTCCGTTTTTTTCAAAGTTGACCGACAGCCCCACTGCCGGAACCGTGAACGCTTCGCACACGAAGGCGAACTCGGCGCTTTGGTACTTGGACGTTGGGACGGCCAAATGCCCGGCCGTGGCGTCCAAGCCAACCAGCATGTCGTTCAAATCCCGTCGCTCTTCGAACTCGCCATCCACGAGCAACTTCGAAAGACCTTGACCATAACTGACGCGATACAACAAGGGCTCACTGACCACGCTCGTGTTGACAGCAGGATCGAGCCCTGGAACATGAGCATCGTCCGGAATCACCCCTGTCTTGCCCAGTTGCGTCACCCCCCACAGCAGCAGATCACGCTGCTCGCCCTTGGAGTCTTTCTGTACTCGCAAGTCGATGCGCTTCATGTCTACAGCACTGTCCGCACCCTGCCCCATGCCCACCAAAACATATGGCTCATTGAGCTGCGCTTGTTCTTGCATCAGTGCCTGGATGAACTCACCACCACGCTTATTCAGCGCTTCGTGCTCGCTCATGCCCAGTCGCATCTCCAAACCTTGAGCCACATCCAACTGCAACTGCGAAGCTGAAACAGTCGTGCTTAACATCACAGAGCAGCTCAGCGGCAGGGGATCCAGTGCATCGTGTTGCGACACCGACTCCACTTCGTCCGTCCTTGTTTGAACCTGCATGCCACTGTCCAACTGGCTGGTTATAACGAACCTGGTAGCGGTGGGCATCTCCAGCGAAGGGGCCGCCATCTGATAGCCCGCCAAGTGATATTTAATATTGGACTCTTCGCCACTGATACGGCCGTTAATATCAACAAGAACTTTTTCAGTGCTCAAGCGAAGCCGGTGCCCTTTCTCAAGAGCGGTATTGAGCTGATCGATCGAAACGGCGATCAATGTATCGTAGCCAAACAAGCCTGGGTGCTCTTCCACCCATTTACTCAGTTCTGGATTTATAGGATATGTCATTTTCAAACAGCCTTTATGCGAAGGACTTCGAGTGGACGAGAATTCTCAACCAATGGCAGAGGTATGATGATAAAACCTTCATGGATGCGCCCGCTTTCATTTATCCATTTACCGGCGAGCACGACGAACGGTGCAGGTTTCGTTTGATCGACAGTAAAAACATTACCGCGGAATTCACCTGAGCCATACTCCACCCTCCACTCAGTTTTACCAGTGACGTCATAATCATAATCCATGGCTCTCAAACTGACGGTACCTTTATCGACATCGGCGTCGATAATCTCCACGCTCAAGGGCCGACCACCAAGTTCAGTAATGATGACACTCTCGACCTTCTCTCCGGTAGCGCTATTACGTGCCGATACAACATCGATACTAAATGCTATGCTGTCGGACTTGGGGCCTGCAACATAGGTAATTTTCGCTGCTGTTGCTTCTGATTTTTTTAGCGTACCGTAGGGGTCGGTATTTTCGAAGCCCCATTCATAGTCTGCCGCGGCATCCAATGCGCCAACCTGCAAGTTAACGGTATTCTCGGCACTACCCGGTTTATTACCCCAGGTTGTATTTACCAAGGGAGTGATCATCAAACCCTGGCGAACCACGGTGACCAAGGCTGAACTCTCGAACTGACCATCCGTGGCAACCACCCGTACTCGCGTGAATAGGCCATCGATATGTTCGGCCTCTGGCGCGGTGTACTCACCTTCTGGGGTAATAGTGCCAGCCTGCCCGCCCAGGGACTCAACTCGCCATGTCAACCCCTTTCGGGCAGGCACTGTATTGAACTTATGTCTTTGACCAGTCCCTAGGATAGGTTCCAGGTTATCAATAACGAAGCTGATGGTATTAGGGTTGACCCTGCCGAATGCCACGGCACCTGAAGGCAAATGGGTGTTATCGGCGATGATCGCATTGCCGAAGTTGAATTTTATCGTGTCATCGATAAGGGCTTTGACTGTAGAGGGTAACGAGAAAGTCTTATTTAATGTATCTTCGAGCACGCCGCGAAGGGAGATAGCATTCGGAATTGCTCCGACCTCGTAAACAAGCCGGAGGATCGTAAGTAACTGAGCCGTCATAAGAACAGACAGCAAGAATGCAGGCAAAGGCAAATCCTCACTTGATGTCTCTGAATCCGCCTCATCATCTTTAGTTGGACCTGCACATGCCGACGCTGGATCAGCGTGCGACCTCAGATAACGCGGCTTATATTCAAAGTATTGTTTTTCTAGTTTACCGCCCTCGTCCGCAACCAGTTTATAACCCGCAGAGACATCAGCTGCAAATGTTTCGGATCTAGATTTATACAGTGATTCCAAATCAATATTATTTTTCTTTACCCACCATTCGAGAAACGCGTCTGGGGTTTGACTTCTCACGTTCGTTGTCTTACACGTGACCCACCCCATGAGCTGCATATCGAGCTCTATGAGCCCATCAGCGCCAAATTTAATTCTTAAGCTGTTCGCCAAGTCACAATGAATACTATCAATGTGAATCGAAGCAATGAGATCCCTAAACAAATTACCTGCATAATGGTGGACCTCAACATCCTGCGCCGGGATCCTGAGCTCTCCTTTAGTCAGCTTGGCCCCAGTGAGCAATCGCTGCCCGCCTTCGTCTTTGTATTCGAGTTCAAATGTCGCGTCCTCGATTACCTCCCGCAGCGCGTGCATCATCTGCCCTAGTGCCAGACGCCTACTGCCAAGCATCACGGTAGCCGAGTAGTCTTTACCGGCATCATTAGGAATCAAGTATTTTAATTGGGTGTCGTCACTGGGAATCGTCCCGCGTTTATCCCCTTCCAACTTAATTAAACTGATAATGGCCCCTTCACCGTCCAGGTTCTCGGGGTCACGCGGGTGAGTGACCAACATGAACTCATCCGGGCGCATCGCTTCGTTACCGCCCGGCATAATGCGCCCCAACTGATAGATACATTTTTCCTCAGGCAGCGCCTTGAACTTCTTCTCGAAGAAGTCGCCCAGTTTCACTTGCGCCTCCGGCACCCCGCCAAAATTGAACAGAAAATTAGTGGCCTTCGCCAGGTTGAGGTAAATTTCCCCACCGGCTGCCACATGGCCATTCGCTTCCGTCAACGCAAGGTCCATCTGCAGTTCAGGGCGTAATATCGGACCATATTGCGCTATCGAACGCACCACAGCCCTAACTTTTTCTTCAATTTCAACGAGATTCCCCCCCACCATCGCCATGCGCAAGCGCGACTTTGAATCGAGCAGACGGGCATTTTCGAACGACATCCGAGGCACATCCAATACAGCGTTTTCGATTATGTACTTATTACCTCCATCGGTCTGGACTTCACCGGACTGTGGTTCAATATATGAACCTCTCTCGAAGTGTCTGATATACGCCTGTAATATCACATGATTGGCCTTCACGCGTTGCACAGCCGCAATAATCCCCCAACCGAACATTTTATCTATATTATATTCATCCTTCTCCTTCATCCACGCCACCAATTCTTTTTCAGAATAGCCAGACATAGTTTTCCACCCTTCCAATTTAAATATCGAAACAATCAGCAAGAACATCGAATAACGACTTACAAACGAAGCCCTATTCAACGCTACTATTTCGACACAGGAGGTGGAGCGGGGAAACTGATTGAACTACTAGGCTGGGGATGAAAAATATCGTGAACAAGGCGGTTGCGATGCGTTCACAGTGCTCGATTGACGCCCCACAAGGCTCAAACCGCACAGCCATCAAATTCCAGGCATAAAAAAACGCCCTCTCGATTGAGAGGGCGTTTTCGATTTGGAGCGGGAAACGAGACTCGAACTCGCGACCCCGACCTTGGCAAGGTCGTGCTCTACCAACTGAGCTATTCCCGCATGCTTGAAGCAAACCGCTATTGGCGTGAGCACCTGTTGGCGCTTCACCACCACTGCTACGCCATGAGCGCCACAGCTTGAAAATTGGAGCGGGAAACGAGACTCGAACTCGCGACCCCGACCTTGGCAAGGTCGTGCTCTACCAACTGAGCTATTCCCGCAAATGGCGTCCCCTAGGGGACTCGAACCCCTGTTACCGCCGTGAAAGGGCGGTGTCCTAGGCCACTAGACGAAGGGGACATACCCAACGCTTTTCAGCGCACCCGATCATGAACCTTGCGATTCAGCCTGGATTTCTTTCCCGCCCTGCCAAAGGCAGTGCCGGAGAAACTGGAGCGGGAAACGAGACTCGAACTCGCGACCCCGACCTTGGCAAGGTCGTGCTCTACCAACTGAGCTATTCCCGCATTGGCGTCCCCTAGGGGACTCGAACCCCTGTTACCGCCGTGAAAGGGCGGTGTCCTAGGCCACTAGACGAAGGGGACACACACTACAACTTTTCACTCCCTGCCGCGCTTCGCTGTGTGCTTTACGCTGCAAGTGGCGCGCATTCTATGGATGCCTTGGAGGGTCGTCAACCCCTTTGTGGAAATTTATTTAAATCAATGACTTCCGTCTTTATAAGAGACCGCCGGGGGCATGCCCGAAAACTGACGTTGATTTTCTGACAGCCAGTCGGCAAGCTCATGGCAAAGCGCCAGCAGGAAAAATCCTAAGACCGCCGGACGGGCTTTCCGGCGCAAGTCGAACTCTCCTACACTCAATACAGAAAACTACTATTTACCAACGAGGCGTTAACGGTGACACCACTCCTGATCACCCTGCTCATCGTCGCAGGCATCGCATTACTGATCGTGATCGGTTATCTGAACAATGTCGTGGAAAACGCCAAGCTGGAACGCGCACGACTGAAGATAGAGCTGGCCGAACGCCTGCGCCGCTGTGGCGAAATCACCGAGACCTTTCCTCGGCAGCTGATGACCCCGGCGCTCAAGCTGCTGCTCACGCGCCTGGAGCTCAACCTCAACCAGCGCCAACTGGCGCTGGACAAGCACAACACAGAGATCAAGGCGCGCATCACGGCCTTGGAAGGGCTCATTGCCCAAGGCGAGGCCCTGCCGATCGACAACCCACCCAGCCCGATCCAGACCGAGGCCAAGGCCAAGGAAGTGCGCTACCTGCTCGAGTCGCTGCACAACCAGATCGTGCGCGCCACCCAGGAAGGCTTCCTGCAGACCAACGAAGGCAAGTACTGGGTCAAGGAAATCCGCCACCTGCTGGTGCTGTTGCATATCGAGTTCTTCAACAACCTGGGCCAACAGGCGCTGCAGCAGAGCCAGCCGGCGCAGGCGCGCCTGGCGTTCGAACGCGGCGTACAGTACCTGCGCAAGCAGCAGGATCCCAAGCAGTACGAAGAGCAGCGTGTCTATCTGGAGAAACTGCTGGCCCGGGCCAATGCCCTGGTGCAGGACCAGATGGAGCCGGCCGAGAATGACGAGAACGAACTGACCCAGGGGCTCAAGACCGACGACGAAGAGACCTGGAAGAAGAAGGCCGTTTACGACTGACAGCCTTCCATTTCCATGGCCCAATCGCCGGCAAGCCGGCTCCCACAGGGCCGAGCGATTCCTGAGCGTGCGCTGTTCTGGTGGGAGCCGGCTCGCCGGCGATTGGGCCCGGCCGGACACCCCAGGCTCAGGCCCTTTACGCTCCCTTCAGCAATCGGTCAGTTCCAGGAAGATCGCCGCCAGGCGCTCCAGCCCCACTTGATCCGCCTCGGTGAAACGCGCAAGCCTGGGGCTGTCCAGGTCCAGCACACCCATCAACCGCCCGCCCTTCACCAGCGGAATCACCAGCTCGCTGTTGGACGCGCTGTCACAGGCGATATGCCCGGGGAAGGCATGTACATCCTCGACCCGCTGGGTCTGCCGGGTGGCCGCCGCCGCGCCGCACACGCCCTTGCCGAAGGGAATGCGCACGCAGGCCACTTGGCCCTGGAACGGGCCCAGCACCAATTGCTCGTCGCGGTTCAGATAAAAGCCCGCCCAGTTCAGGCCCTCCACCTGGTGATAGAGGAAGGCGCAAAACTGTGCGGCGTTGGCGATGAAGTCGCGCTCGTCGGCGAACAACGCCTGCACTTGCGCGGCCAGTAGGTCGTAGCCATCGAGGCCGTTGCCACTGGCATTGAGGTCGATCATGGTTTTTGCTCCAGCAATTGCAGCCCGACCCAGTAGCGGGCGAACTGATAGGCACAACGGCCATTACGGTTGCCGCGGCCGGTGGCCCAGCGCACGGCGAGGATGTCCAGCTGCTCGTCACGTTGCCAGCGCAGGCCGGCCGCAGTGGCCAGCTGGCCGATCCAGTGTTCGACCACATCGAGGAAGTGGTCCTGAGTGAAGGGGTAGAACGACAGCCACAGGCCGAAGCGGTCCGAGAGGGCGATCTTGTCCTCCACCGCCTCGCTGGGGTGCAGCTCGCCATCGACGCGCTGCCAGTTCGCGTTATCGCTTTCCTTCTCTGGCACCAGGTGGCGGCGGTTGGAAGTGGCGTACAGCAGCACGTTGTCCGGGGCCTGCTCCAGCGAGCCGTCGAGCACGCTCTTGAGCACTCGATAGTCGCCCTCCCCGGCCTCGAACGACAAGTCGTCGCAGAACAGGATGAAGCGCTGCTGGCATGCCTGCAGCTGCTCGACCACCCGCGGCAGGTCGGCCAGGTGGTCGCGTTCGATCTCGATCAGGCGCAGGCCCTGGCCGGCATGTTCGGCCAGCAGCGCACGCACCAGCGACGACTTGCCGGTGCCGCGCGAGCCCCACAGCAAGGCGTGGTTGGCGGGCATGCCCTGGATGAACTGGTGGGTGTTGCGGCCCAACTGCTCACGTTGCTGGTCGACGCCGATCAGGTCGCTCAGGCGTATATCGAGGCTGACCTGCAGCGGCAGCAGATAGCCGCTGCGGCCATCGCGCTGCCAGCGCGCGGCCAGCGTAGTCGACCAGTCGATGTCCGGGCGTGGTGCGGGCAGCAGGGGTTCGAGGCGCGCGAGTACGGATTCGGCGCGGTCGAGGAAAGCGGTCAAGCGGGCGTCCATGGGGGCTCCTGGGAGTCAGTCGGGGCCGCTGCGCGGCCCAAAAAATAGCGGCCAACCTGAAACGAACGACAGACCTGCCAGCAGCCCAGGGTGTCTCGGGCTATGCTTGCGCAGCGCAGGGGCGCGAAACCGGCTCGAAACTCATGGATATCAAGTTCACCAATCGCCTGTCATACAAGCAAGCCCGGTTGACAGTCCTGGTCGGCTGCGTACTGGGTACCTTGCTCAGTTTCATCCAGATCGGTATCGATTATGCCAGCGAAGACGCATCCATCAACCGTGAAATCGAAGCGTTGCTACAGATCACCCACGACCCGGTCTCGCGCATTTCCTATAACATCGATGCCGAACTGGCCAAGGAACTGACCGGTGGCCTGCTGCAATCGCCGGCGGTGACCCGCGCACGGCTGGTCGACAACAACGGCGCGGTACTGGCCGACTCCCAACGCCCACGCCTGGACGACCGCTACCGCCCCTTGAGCGATTTTCTGTTCGGCGAGCAACGCCAGTTCCAGGAGCGCTTGTTCCTGCCGCACATGCCCAACGAATACCAGGGCACCCTGTACCTGGAAGTCGATACCTACGCCTTCGGCAGCCGCTTCCTCGACCGTGCCGGGGTCACCTTGGTCAATGGGTTCGCCCGCAGCCTGGTACTGACCGGTATCCTCCTTGCGCTGTTCTACCTGATGCTGACCAAGCCCCTGGTCAGGGTCATCGCCGCCCTGAGCAGCAGCGACCCGCGCCACCCGCAGCCAGGCCGCCTGGAATGCCCGCCCGGCCATGAGCAGGACGAGATCGGCGTGCTGGTGAAGGTGACCAACCAGCAGCTCGTCAGCATGGCCGCGGAAATCCAGCAGCGGCGCAATGCCGAGAACCGCCTCACGCAGTATCTCAACGAGCTGGAGGACATCGTCTCGGCCCGCACCAACGAACTGAAGGCCAGCAACGACCGGCTGAGCCAGTCCAACCAGGAGCTGGAACAGGCGCGCCAGCGGGCGCTGGACATGGCCCAGACACGGGCCGCCTTCCTGGCCAACATGAGCCATGAGATCCGTACCCCCCTGAACGGCATGCTGGGCATGATCGCCCTGGCCCTGGACAGCCCCTTGGCTGCCGAACAACACCAGCAGCTGTCGATCGCCCACGACTCGGGCAAGGTGCTGGTGGAACTGCTCAACGATATTCTCGACCTGTCGAAGTTCGATGCCGGCCAGCTGGAGCTCGAACGCATCCCGTTCGACATGGGCGCGATGGTCGAGGACACCGCCAACCTGCTGTCGCAGAACGCCGCAGCCAACGTCGAGCTGACCTGCCTGGTCAGCCCGGGCTTCCCGAGCTCCGTCGTGGGTGACCCGACCCGGGTACGGCAGATCGTCAGCAACCTGTTGTCCAACGCCCTCAAGTTCACCCGTTTCGGTCGTGTCGATGTGCGTCTGGCCGCTATCGTCGGCGGCGTGCGCCTGGAGGTCTGCGACACCGGCATCGGCATTCCCGAACAAGCCCAGGCACGGATCTTCCAGCCCTTCACCCAAGCCGGCGCCGGCATCACCCGCCAGTACGGCGGTACCGGCCTGGGCCTGGCCTTGACCCGTAACCTGTGCAAGGCCATGCAAGGCCACCTGCACATCCAGTCCGAAGCCGGCTTCGGCAGCCGTTTCAGCGCCGAGCTGCCGCTGCTGGTGCACACCGAAGCCATCCCGCCCGCGCCACTGGCCGGGCGCGTGGTGGCCTTGAGCAATGCCGGCAGCGGCCTGGCTGAGCTACTGCAAAGCCTGCTACCCGGTTGGGGCCTGGCCTACCAGCGGATGGACGAGGTGGCCCTGGCCGTCGATGCCGCGCCCGACCTGTTGATCACCGATGACCTCGAGCACCTGTTCGCCCTGCGCCCGGGACTCAAGGCGCCGATCCTGCTGGTGACGGCCTATGGCAATTTCCTGACCGGTGAAGAGGTCACGCAACTGGCGCCCTTGCTGCAACTGGCCCGCCCGCTGGCGCGCAATGCCCTGTACCAGATCCTGCGCCGCGCGCTGCACGGTGACGAGCCCGACGCGCCACAACCCCACGAGCAACCCCCGCCAGGGCAGCGGCGGGCACGCGTGCTGCTGGTGGAGGACAACCCGGTCAACCAACTGGTGGCCAAGGGCATGCTGCTCAAGCTCGGCTGCGACGTGCTGCTGGCCACCCAGGGCGTCGAGGCCCTGGAGCAGCTGGAGCATGAAGCGGTGGACATGGTGCTGATGGACTGCAACATGCCCGTGATGGATGGCTACGAGGCCACCCGGCGCATCCGCCAGGACGGGCGCTGGTCAGCCTTGCCGATCGTAGCCCTGACCGCCAACGCCATGCCCGAGGAGCGTGAGCGCTGCCGCGCCGCCGGCATGAACGACTACCTGGCCAAGCCGTTTCGCCGTGAAGAGTTGCTGGCGTTGGTCGAGCACTGGGCGCCGTTCAGCGATCAAGCAGCGCCTCGATCGGCGCCTTGAGCGCGTCGGGCTTGGTACGGGGGGAAAAGCGGGTGACCTTGCCGCTGGCCGGGTCGATCAGGAACTTGGTGAAATTCCACTTGATCCGTTGCGTGCCGAAGATGCCTGGCGCGCGCTTCTTCAGCTCGACGAACAGCGGGTGGGCGCCCGGGCCGTTGACCTCCACCTTGCGGAACAGCGGGAAGCTCACACCGAAGTTGCGCTGGCAGAACTGCGCGATTTCGCGCGCCTCGCCCGGCTCCTGCTTGCCGAACTGGTTGCAGGGAAAGCCCAGCACCACCAGCCCCTGGGCCCGGTAGTCCTGCCAGAGCTGCTCCAGGCCTTTGTACTGGGGCGTGAAACCGCACTGGCTGGCGGTGTTGACCACCAACAGCGCCTTGCCGGGGAAATCGCCCAGCACTTTGTGCTCGCCACCGAGGGTGACGCAGCGGATATCGCTCAGCGAGTCGGCCATCGCAGGTCTCCGGTCAGTCACGCGGTTTGAGGTCCAGGCACACCGAGTTGATGCAATAGCGCAGGCCGGTCGGTGGCGGGCCATCGGGGAACACATGGCCCAGGTGGGCATCGCAGCGGGCACAGGTGACCTCGGTGCGGATCATGCCATGGGAGGTGTCGCGCACTTCGATCATGGCGCTTTGCTCGATCGGCTCGTAGAAGCTCGGCCAGCCGCAGCCGGCGTCGAACTTGGCCTTGGCGTCGAACAGCGGCAGGTCACAGCAGATGCAATGGTAGATACCGTCGCGCCGCT
The DNA here is from genome assembly GCF_048068175.1 of Pseudomonas sp. NY15356. NCBI lineage: Bacteria > Pseudomonadati > Pseudomonadota > Gammaproteobacteria > Pseudomonadales > Pseudomonadaceae > Pseudomonas > Pseudomonas sp. NY15356. The sequence goes on from NZ_JBLUPW010000006.1 coordinate 64,031, forward strand.
CGCTGTTGTACTTGCCGCTGAACGGGCGCTCGGTGCCCTTCAGGCGGCACACCTGGTACTGGGCCGGGTCGAGCATCTGGCGCCACTCTTCAAGGGTTTTGTCGATCTTGTGCATGGGTAACCTCGGCAGGCTGAATTTCACTCGCGCCGTCTTTCTTTATGGCGGGGGTGACACGTATATTAGTGGGCTTCTCTTGCCAGCCAGTCTGGCATGCGCTCCGCCCTTTTCAAACCTTTTGACGGCGGTGCGCCGCGACTTCTCAATCGGGATCACATCATGCAGTTCAGCAAATCGAACAAGCTCGCCAATGTCTGCTACGACATTCGCGGCCCGGTGCTCAAGCACGCCAAACGCCTGGAAGAGGAAGGCCATCGCATCCTCAAGCTGAACATCGGCAACCCGGCCCCGTTTGGCTTCGAAGCGCCGGACGAGATCCTCCAGGATGTGATCCGCAACCTGCCCACCGCCCAGGGCTACAGCGACTCCAAGGGCCTGTTCAGCGCGCGCAAGGCGGTCATGCAGTACTGCCAGCAGAAGCAGATCGAAGGCGTCGGCATCGAGGACATCTACCTGGGCAACGGTGTGTCCGAACTGATCGTGATGTCCATGCAGGCGCTGCTCAACAACGGCGACGAGGTGCTGATCCCGGCACCGGACTACCCGCTGTGGACCGCCGCGGTGAGCCTGGCCGGCGGCAAGCCGGTGCACTACCTGTGCGATGAGCAGGCCGACTGGTTCCCGGACCTCGAGGACATCAAGGCCAAGATCACCCCCAACACCAAGGCGCTGGTGATCATCAACCCGAACAACCCGACAGGCGCTGTGTATTCCAAGGAGCTGCTGCTGGGCATGCTGGAGCTGGCGCGCCAGCACAACCTGGTGGTGTTCTCCGACGAGATCTACGACAAGATCCTCTACGACGAAGCCGTGCACATCAGCACCGCCTCGCTGGCCCCGGACCTGCTGTGCCTGACCTTCAACGGCCTGTCCAAGTCGTACCGGGTGGCAGGCTTCCGCTCCGGCTGGCTGATCATCTCCGGGCCCAAGCACCATGCCCAGAGCTACATCGAAGGCATCGACATGCTGGCCAACATGCGCCTGTGCGCCAACGTGCCGGCCCAGCACGCGATCCAGACAGCCCTGGGCGGCTACCAGAGCATCAACGACCTGGTGCTGCCGCCAGGCCGCCTGCTGGAGCAGCGCAACCGTACCTACGAACTGCTCAATGCCATCCCCGGCGTGAGCTGTGTCAAACCCATGGGCGCGCTGTATGCCTTCCCGAAGATCGACCCAAAGGTCTGCCCGATCCATAACGATGAGAAGTTCGTGCTCGACCTGCTGCTGTCCGAGAAACTGCTGATCGTCCAGGGCACAGCGTTCAACTGGCCGTGGCCGGACCACTTCCGTGTGGTGACCCTGCCACGGGTGGACGACCTGGAACAGGCAATCGGGCGTATCGGCAACTTCCTGCGCACCTACCAGCAGTAACAGCGCCGTTCCCAATCGCCGGCAAGCCGGCTCCCACCTGCCCTGCGCTGCTCTCGAAAGCATCGCTGTACCCGTGGGAGCCGGCTTGCCGGCGATTGGGCTTTCGTTGGACTACCGGAAAATCTCTTACATCCTGCAACGCTCTGCCTCACAGCCCTCATTCCAATGTCTGCCATACTCGGCCGTACACAGTTTGAAATAGTCGCCCGGTTGAATCAGCAGGACCCGCCCCTTATATAGCCCGCAGTACGCAACATTTTCGTCCGTCAGGAGAACGTAACAACCATGATGCGCATTCTGTTGTTTGTAGCCACCAACCTTGCGGTGGTGCTGGTTGCAAGCATTACCCTGAGCCTGTTCGGCTTCAATGGGTTCATGGCGGCCAACGGGGTTGACCTCAACCTCAGCCAGCTGCTGGTCTTCTGCGCCGTGTTCGGTTTTGCAGGCTCCCTGGTTTCGCTGTTCATCTCCAAGTGGATGGCGAAGATGACCACCGGTACCCAGATCATCACCCAGCCGCGCACCCGCCACGAGCAGTGGCTGCTGCAAACGGTCGAAGAGCTGTCCCGCGAGGCCGGCATCAAAATGCCGGAAGTGGGTATCTTCCCGGCCTACGAGGCCAACGCCTTCGCCACCGGCTGGAACCGCAACGACGCCCTGGTGGCCGTTTCCCAAGGCCTGCTGGAGCGCTTCTCGCCCGACGAGGTGCGTGCGGTGCTGGCTCACGAGATCGGCCACGTGGCCAACGGTGACATGGTCACCCTGGCGCTGGTGCAAGGCGTGGTGAACACCTTCGTGATGTTCTTCGCCCGCATCATCGGCAACTTCGTCGACAAGGTGATCTTCAAGAACGAAGAAGGCCAGGGCATCGCCTACTACGTGGCGACCATCGTCGCCGAGCTGATCCTGGGCATCCTGGCCAGCATGATCGTCATGTGGTTCTCGCGCCGCCGCGAATACCGCGCCGACGAAGCCGGCGCGCAACTGGCCGGCACCGGCGCGATGATCGGTGCCCTGCAGCGCCTGCGCGTGGAACAAGGCATGCCGGTGCACATGCCCGATACCCTCAAGGCGTTCGGTATCAATGGCGGCCTCAAGCACGGCCTGGCAGGCCTGCTGATGAGCCACCCGCCACTGGAAGATCGCATCGAGGCCCTGCGCCGTCGCGGTTGATCCACTTGTAATGAACAAAAGGGCGACTTCGGTCGCCCTTTTGTATTGACGTTCAAGCGTATGAGAGCGGCTTGCTCCGCGATTAGAGGGCAATGCCCTCCCCTTCACCGCCCCAACAGGTACACCCGCTCCACCAGGCTCACCACGCCCGCCTGCTCGAACTTCGGGCTTTCCCTGATGATCTCCCGCTCCTCGAGCCACTCCACCCGCCACCCGGCAAACCCGGCCCGCACCTCGTCGTCCGCCACCGAGAACGGCGGCCCGTCGAGTAGTGCCTGGTCATAGTCGAGTGTCACCAAAACACCCTGACAAGCGCTTGGCAGCAGCGTCGACAGCAATGCCATGTAGCGTGCGCGCATATCCGCAGGCAACGCGATCAGGGCGGCGCGATCATAGAGCCCGGCACACGCCTTCAAGTCTTGCGCCTGCAAGGCAAAGAAGTCCCCGCACCACAGCTCTACATCACCACTGCGCCACACTTCGAAAGCACCTTGCTGCTCCACCTCCGGCACCAGGCCATGTTCGCGGAAAAAGCTCTCCACCGCCCGCCGCGACAGCTCCACGCCCAGCACTCGATGCCCCTGCCCGGCCAACCAGGCCAGGTCCAGGCTCTTGCCGCACAACGGCACCAGCACGCGACTGCCTGGGGCCAGGCCCAACTTCGGCCAATGGGCCTGCAGGTAAGGGTTGACCTGCGCCTGGTGAAAACCGATCTGGTTGTCGGCCCACCGCTTGTGCCAGAACGCTGGCTCCATGCTTCCTCCCGGTTTTTCGATGAAATGCCTTGAAAACTTATATTGGATATCGATCGATGGCTGACCGAAGATGAAGCCATCTTAACCGCCAGGACTCCGTCATGCTGCCCAGCCTGTTCATTTCCCACGGCTCCCCGATGCTCGCCTTGCAACCCGGTGCCAGTGGCCCGGCCCTGAAGGCCCTGGCCAATGCCTTGGCGCGACCGAAGGCGATCGTGGTGGTGTCGGCGCATTGGGAGAGCCGTGAACTGTTGGTGATGGGCAACGCCCAGCCCGAAACCTGGCACGACTTCCATGGCTTCCCTGCCGCGCTGTATGCGGTGCAGTATCCCGCACCGGGCGAACCGGCCCTGGCCAAACAGGTCGTCGAGCGCCTGGCGACAGCCGGCCTACCGGCCAGCCTGGACGCCCGACGCCCCTTCGACCACGGTGCCTGGGTGCCCTTGTCGCTGATGTATCCAGGCGCCAGCATCCCGGTCGTCCAGGTGTCACTGCCCAGCCCGCTTGGCCCGGCCTTGCAGGTGAAGGTCGGCGAGGCGCTTTCGGCCTTGCGCGCCGAGGGTATCCTGCTGGTGGGTTCGGGCAGCATCACCCACAACCTCGGCGAGCTGGACTGGCATGCCGGGCCCGATGCGGTCGAGCCGTGGGCGCTGGCGTTCCGCGATTGGGTGGTGGACAAGCTGGCCACAGATGACCGCGATGCGCTGCTTGACTATCGGCAGCAGGCACCGTTTGCCGAGCGCAATCACCCCAGTGACGAGCACCTGCTGCCGTTGTTCTTTGCCCTGGGGGCTGGAGGGACGTTCTCGGTGGTTCACCAGGGGTTTACCCTGGGGGCGCTGGGGATGGATATCTATCGGTTCGACTGAATAAGCCCAATCGCCGGCAAGCCCACAGGATGACGCTGTCTGGGGGAGCCGGCTTGCCGGCGATTCGGCCTTTCCAACCAGGCAAAAAAATCCCCAGCCAAGGCCGGGGATTTTTTCATTGCGCCAGGATCAGTCCTCGCGGTAGCGGCGCAGCTTCAGCTGCTTGCCCGCTACACGGGTGTCCTTGAGCTTGGACAGCAGACGCTCCAGGCCTTCTTCTGGCAGCTCGACCAGGCTGAAGCTGTCACGCACCTGGATACGGCCGATGGCGTCACGGGCCAGGCCGCCTTCGTTGAGGATCGCGCCCAGCAGGTTCTTGGCGGCGATACCGTCACGGGCACCGAGGGCGGTACGGCAACGCACGCGGCCTTCCGGCAGCGGCATCGGCGCGCGACGCTCGCGGTCACCACGTTCGCCACGCTCACCGCGCTCGCTGCGTTCACCACGCTCGCGCGGGGTGTAGGTCGGCACCAGCGGCTGCTCGCGCTCGACCGCAGCCAGGTCCAGGGCCTGGCCGTTGGTGGCCTTGCGCAGCAGGGCCGAGGCCAAGGCACGCGGGGTGCAGCCCAGGTCGGCGGTCAGGCGGTCGAACAGCTCGCCATGGCTGGCTTCCGACTCGGCCACCAGCGGCGCCAGGCTCGCGGTCAGCTTCTTGATGCGCGCGTCGAGCACGGCCTGCGGGTTCGGCAGGCGGGCTTCGGCAACTTTCTGCCCGGTGACACGCTCGATGACCTGCAGCATGCGGCGCTCACGCGGGGTGACCAGCAGCAGCGCACGGCCATCGCGACCGGCACGGCCGGTACGGCCGATACGGTGCACGTAGGACTCCGGGTCGTACGGCATGTCGACGTTGAACACGTGGGTGATGCGCGGTACGTCCAGGCCACGGGCGGCGACGTCGGTGGCGACGACGATGTCCAGGCGGCCATCCTTGAGCGAGTCGATGACGCGCTCACGCTGGTTCTGGGCGATGTCGCCGTTCAGCGCGGCAGCCTTGTAGCCCTTGGCTTCCAGGGCGGCGGCCAGGTCCAGGGTGGCTTGCTTGGTACGCACGAAGGCGATCAGCGCGTCGAACTCTTCCACTTCCAGCAGGCGCAACACGGCCGGGATCTTCTGGTCGGCGTGGACCATCAGGTGGGCCTGGTCGATCGCGGTGACGGTCTGGGTCTTGCTCTGGATCTTGACGTGCTTGGGCTCACGCAGGTGACGCTCGGCGATCGACCGGATCGACGACGGCAGGGTGGCGGAGAACAGCACGGTCTGGCGCGACTCGGGGATGGCCTTGAAGATGACTTCCAGGTCGTCCATGAAACCGAGCTTGAGCATTTCGTCCGCTTCGTCGAGTACCAGGTACTGGACGGTGGACAGGACTTTCTCGTCGCGGCGCAGGTGGTCGCACAGGCGGCCCGGGGTGGCGACGACGATCTGGGCGCCGTTACGGATGGCGCGCAGCTGTGGGCCCATCGGGGCACCACCGTACACGGCCACGACGTTCACGCCCGGCATCTGCTTGGCGTAGGTTTCGAAAGCGGTGGCTACTTGCAGCGCCAACTCACGGGTCGGCGCCAGGATCAGGGCTTGCGGTTCGCGCTTGCTCACGTCGATGCGATTGAGGATCGGCAGGGCGAAGGCAGCGGTCTTGCCGGTGCCAGTCTGCGCCTGGCCGATCATGTCGTGACCGGCGAGGATGATCGGGATCGACTGTTGCTGGATGGCCGACGGCTCTTCATAGCCGGTCGCCAGTACTGCGGCAACGATATTCGGATTGAGATCGAGAGCGGCGAATCCGCCGGTTTCCTGGGTCATGGGTCTGCCTCTAGGTGCATCCGCAAAGACCCATGCTCCAAAGCTGCACATGCCTTGAAAGACCAAACGGTCACCCAGGCAGCTTTGGCGGCGGGGATTTGCGAAAACGATTGAAAAAGGAACGTCTTGGGAAGGTCCGCCTAGCGGACGCGCAGCCGAAGCTGGACTCGGAGGATTTGCACCACCTGATTTTGAGGTCCGCTAAAAGACCGGCGCGTACTATACCCGAATTAGTGCCGGACCGTGAGATTTTTTTCAACGGTCAAGGCCAGCACGGAGCCATCTACTCGCTCGGGCTGAATCGATTTCGCGTCGCCCTCGCGGCATCCTGTGGGAGCGGCGGTGCGGCGGTCCCACAGGGGCAGCATTGGCCGCTTGTTCTCTGCGCGACAGCGCAGCCCGAAGGGCTGGGTGATCTCCCACAGGGCCCTTCTTCAACTGGCCGGCCGAACCGCCTTGATCAGGTACTCCAGCGAATACCCCAACCGCGGCGCCAACGCCTCGGCCCGCGCCCGCAGCCCGTCCAGGTCCAGCGCCTGCTCCAGGTCGGCCGGCACCAGCAGGATCACATTCCCCTCCTTCACCGGCAGCTCCCAATAATGCCGGTGGTACAAGCCACGCAGCAACGCCGCGCCCAGAGGCCGACCATCATCGCCGGCCCACTGGTTGATCACCAGCCAGCCGCCCGGGTTGAGCTGCTTCTGGCAGTTTTCCAAGAACCCCCAGGCCAAGTGCCCGACGCCCGGTCCATGGTCGGTATAGAGGTCGACGAACAGCAGGTCGGCCTTTTCGGCGCTGGGCAGCAGTTCCAGAGCATCGCCCACCCGTACGTACAGCCTCGGGTCGTCGTCCAGGCCCATGTATTCCATGGCCAGGCGTGGCACATCAGGGCGCAGCTCGATGGCCTCGACGTCTTCCAGGGGCAGGAACTTCAGGCAGGCCTGGGTCAAGGTCCCGGCCCCAAGCCCCAGGAACAGCGCGCTCTCCGGCTGCGCATGGCACAGGGCCCCGACCAGCATGGCGCGGGTGTAGTCGTATTCCAGCCAGCTGGGGTCGGCCGTGAAGGTGCAGCTCTGCTCGATGGCGTCGCCGAACTCGAGGAAGCGGTAGTCGTCCACCTCATAGACGCTGATGACCCCGAACGCATCCTCGACCCGGGCCAACAGCCGCTCTTCCCGCTCCGTCCCCATTACCGCCACCTGCCCGCGCAAAACGGCCATTGTCCGCCAATGCCCCCGGTGCAACAAGCACGCCGCCAGCTGATACCATGGCAGGCAGCCAATAACCGACTACCGAGCCCGTGATGAACCGACCCTGGAGCCCCGAGAGCTGGCGCACCCTGCCGATCCAGCAGCAACCGACCTACCCTGACGCCGCGCACCTGCTCAAAGTGGAGCAGACCCTGGCCAGCTACCCGCCGCTGGTGTTCGCAGGCGAAGCCCGGGAGTTGCGCCGGCAGTTCGCCGAGGTCACCGAGGGCCGGGCCTTCCTGCTGCAGGGCGGCGACTGCGCCGAAAGCTTCGCCGAGTTCTCGGCGGCGAAGATCCGCGACACCTTCAAGGTGCTGCTGCAGATGGCCATTGTCATGACCTTTGCCGCCGGCTGCCCGGTGGTCAAGGTCGGGCGCATGGCCGGGCAGTTCGCCAAGCCCCGCTCGGCGGGTGACGAAACCATCGGCCAGGTGACCTTGCCGGCCTACCGCGGCGACATCGTCAACGGTATCGGTTTCGACGAGCAGAGCCGCGTGCCGGACCCGGAGCGCCTGCTGCAGGCCTACCACCAGGCCACCGCCAGCCTCAACCTGCTGCGCGCCTTTGCCCAGGGCGGCTTTGCCGACCTGCACCAGGTGCACAAATGGAACCTGGACTTCATCGCCAACTCGGCCTTGTCGGAGAAGTACCACCAACTGGCCGGGCGCATCGACGAGACGCTCGCGTTCATGCGTGCCTGCGGCCTGGACAGCGCACCGCAGCTACGCGAGACGAGCTTCTTCACCGCCCACGAAGCTCTGCTGCTCAACTACGAGGAAGCCTTCGTGCGGCGTGACAGCCTGACCGGCGACTACTACGACTGCTCGGCGCACATGCTGTGGATCGGCGACCGTACCCGCCAGCTGGACGGTGCCCATGTGGAGTTCCTGCGCGGAGTGCACAACCCGATCGGGGTCAAGGTCGGCCCGAGCATGAACCCCGAGGCGTTGATCCGCCTGATCGACACCCTCAACCCAGACAACGACCCGGGGCGGCTCAACCTGATCGTGCGCATGGGCGCCGGCAAGGTAGCCGAGCACCTGCCGGGGCTGATCCGCACCGTCGAACGCGAAGGGCGCAAGGTGCTGTGGAGCTCCGACCCGATGCACGGCAACACCATCAAGGCCAGCAGCGGCTACAAGACCCGGGATTTTGCGCAGATCCTCGACGAGGTGCGTCAGTTCTTCCAGGTGCACCAGGCCGAAGGCTCGTACGCCGGCGGTATCCATATCGAGATGACCGGGCAGAATGTCACCGAATGCATCGGCGGAGCACGGCCGATCACCGAGGATGGGTTGTCGGATCGCTACCACACCCATTGCGACCCGCGGCTCAATGCCGACCAATCACTGGAGCTGGCATTCCTGATTGCCGAGACGCTCAAGCAAGTTCGCCAATAAGGCATCGACCCCAATCGCGGGACAAGCCCGCTCCCACAAGGATCACCGCTAACCCTGTGGGGCTTGTCCCGCGATGACATCGGCACGGTCTTGCTCATTTGCGCAGCGGATCATCCCAGAAATGCCGCTCGGCCTCCTGCTCGATATCCGCCCTGCTCAAGCCCAGGTCGTGCAAGGTCGCATCGCTCAGGCTGCGCAACTCGCGGCGCTGGCGGTACAGCTCGTACCAGCGAAGCAGCCGTGCCAACAGTGCTTCCTTTAGATGGGTGAACGAAGAGGAAGGTTTGACGTACAGGGTTGTGATCTGACCTTTCATCTTGAAGCCCTCCGTGAAGATGGCTTCAGTCTCGCGCCGGGCCTAAGATCAATCCAACGAATGTTTCTGATGCAATGCATCTCGGAGATTGATGCAATGTCCCAGTACCAGAATCTCGATTCGGACGTGCTGCGCACTTTCGTCGCAATCGCCGAACAGGGCGGCTTCACCCGTGCCGGCGAGGTGGTGAACCGCACCCAATCGGCGGTGAGCATGCAGATGAAGCGGTTGGAAGAGGACATTCTCCAGCGCCAGCTGTTCGAACGCGACGGCCGCCAGGTGCGGCTGACCGCCGAGGGCCAGGTACTGCTCGGCTATGCCCGGCGCATCCTCAAACTGCAAGGCGAGGTGTTCAATACCCTGCGCATGCCGCACATGGTCGGCGTGGTGCGCATCGGCACGCCCGACGACTACGCCATGCGCTTTCTGCCCACTATTCTTTCGAGCTTCGCCCAGGCCTACCCGCTGATTCAGGTGGAAGTGCATTGCGAGTCGTCCAAGCAATTGATGCTGCGCCAGGACCTGGACCTGACCATCGTCACCCGCGAACCGGGCAACGAGGTCGGCCAGTTGCTGCGCCAGGAGCGCCTGGTGTGGGCCGCAGCCCAGGGCTTCTGCCCGCAGGAACAGCGCCCCATGCCCCTGGCGCTGTTCAACACCGACTGTTTCTGCCGCGCCTGGACCTGCAACGCCCTGGAGGCCCAGGGCATCGACTATCGCATCGCCTACACCAGCCCCAGCCTGGCGGCGATCTTCGCCATCGTCACCGCCGGCCTGGCCGTCACCGCCCAGCTGCAGAGCCTGGTCGGGGGCAACCTGCGGGTGCTCGGCGAACACGAAGGCCTGCCGCAGCTGCCGCTGGCCAATGTGATGCTGTTGCGCAACACGCAGCACCAATCGCCAATCACCGACTGCATGGCGGACTATATCGTCGAAGGGTTCAAGTGATGCCTGTCGCCGGAGGCGCGGGCCTATGGGAGCGGAGCAAACGGTCTTGGTTGCTTGCCGGCGATGCTCCTTGGCTAGACCTCCAGGCCCAGCATCACAGCGCAGACCACCAGGAAGACACAGAACAGCGTGCGCAACACCTTCTCCGGCAAGGCGTGGGCCAGCTTCACACCCCAGCTGATACTGAACAGGCCACCGATGGCCAGCGGGATACCCACGTGCCAGTCGACACTGCCGTGCACACCGTAGGTCACCAACGTCACCAACGTGCTGGGCACAGCCAGGGCCAGTGACAGCCCTTGGGCAACCACCTGGGTGGTACCGAATACACTGGTCAGGATGGGGGTCGCCACCACTGCCCCGCCAACACCGAACAACCCGCCCATGGCGCCGGCGAAACTGCCGAGCACACCCAGCCAAGGCCAGGGGTAGCGCAGCTCGGCGCTTGGCGGCGCTACGCGCAGGAACATCCGCGCCACGTTCCACACCGCCAGGGCCACCAGGAAACCGACGAAGCCCAGGCGCATGGCCTGCGCATCAATGCCCACCGCCCAGATCGAGCCAAGCCAGGCGAACACGAAGCTGCACACCGCCAGTGGCAACGCATGACGCAATTCGATGCGGTTGCGCTGGTTGTAGCGCCACAGCGCCAGCAGCACGTTGGGTACCACCATCACCAACGCCGTGCCCTGGGCCAGTTGCTGGTCGAGGCCGAACAATACGCCCAGCGCTGGGATCGCGATCAACCCACCACCGATGCCGAACAAACCGCCCATCGTGCCCAGGGCCGCGCCCAACACGACATACATCACCCACTCGATCATCCGCGCCTCATCCGCCGGTTTGACAATACAGGCCATGCTAACGGCTCGCCGCTGGTGGGGAAACGCACAGCAGCGCACAATGGCTTTGCGTAATCCGCAAAAGCAAAACGCTTTCCCCTGTAGGAGCGGGCTTGCCCCGCGATCGGGCGCGCAGCGGCCGTAAAACCAGCCCATTCGATACATCAGGCTGACCCTGCTTTACCGGATCGCGGCCGCTGCGCGCCCGATCGCGGGGCAAGCCCGCTCCTACACCGGTCTGTGCTAGATCAACAGTGATGTGTGGACGTACAGCTGCGCCTGATCGACAGTTTCGTCGACCTGCATGACAGCCACCTGGGCGAGGTCGACCTGGTACTGCGCGCCAGCCCCCTGGCCGACACCCGTCTGGTGGCCACGCCGCTGGCCTACATGGTGCGCATCGCCTGCGCCAGCCCCACCTACTTGGCCAGCCACGGCGTGCCGCCCTGTCCGAGCGAGCTGCCGGAGCACCATGGCCTGGACTGGGACGGCCTGCCGCCACCGGAAAGCAGTGGCATTTATGCACTACGCCTGGAACATGAAACGAACTCTCGCAGTCGCTTGCTGCTCGAATTCCTCAAGAGCCGTTTCAGTCCGGTACCACCCTGGGACCTGGCCCTGCGCAGCGGACTGCGCAGGTAGTGAGCGCGCCAACCATCAGCGTGCTAGATTTTCACCCTGACTTCATTCAAGGACCTGCATGAACGCCGACATCAACGCCCCTTGCGACGAGCTGCTGCTGGATAACCAGGTCTGCTTCGCCCTGCACTCCACCTCGTTGCTGATGACCAAGGTTTACAAACCTCTGTTGCAGGCCCTGGGCCTGACTTATCCGCAATACCTGGCCATGCTCGTGCTCTGGGAACAGGACGGCCTGACCGTGGGCGAGATCAGCCAGCGCCTGCTCACCGACCCCGGCTCGCTGACGCCGTTGCTCAAGCGCCTGGAAAGCGAAGGGCTGCTCAAGCGCACCCGCAGCCGCGAGGATGAGCGGGTGGTACTGGTGGAGCTGACCGACAAGGGGCGCGCCCTGCAGGACGAGGCCAGGCGCGTGCCGCCGTGCATCCTGCAAGCCAGCGGGCGCAGTGTCGAACGCCTGCAGCAACTGCAGGCGGACTTGCTGGAACTGCGCGCCAGCCTGCAAAAAAGCCTCTGAACGCTATGCTGTGGAACGCCGAACGATGAACGGCATGAAATTTATCTTGCGCGCTAAATAATTGAGCGCTAATTTAATTCCCGTACCCATCCAGCGCCACGGCGCACAGCACACAAGCGAGGCTCAAGATGCAAAAGGTCACTCCCCTGTACATCGCCGAAGCAACCTCCACGGGCGGACGCGATGGCAAATCCCGCTCCAGCGACGGCAAGCTCGAGGTCAAGCTGAGCACGCCCAAGGAGCTGGGCGGCGCTGGCGGCGACGGAACCAACCCCGAGCAGATGTTCGCAGCCGGTTATTCGGCCTGCTTCATCGGCGCCTTGAAGTTCGTGGCGGGCCAGGCGAAGCAGCAACTGCCTGCCGACAGCTCGATCACCGCCAAGGTGGGCATCGGGCAGATCCCGGGCGGGTTCGGCCTGGATATCGACCTGCACATCAACCTGCCGGGGCTGGCCCAGGCAGAAGCCGAGGCACTGGTGGAGAAGGCGCACCATGTCTGCCCTTACTCCAATGCCACGCGTAACAATGTGGATGTGCGGTTGCATGTGACGGTTTGACCGTATGGGGACGCGTTGCGTCCCAATCGCCGGCAAGCCGGCTCCCACAGGTACAGCGTAGTGGAGCCGGCTTGCCGGCGATTGGCAGCATCGAATAGCGCGTCATAAAAAAACCCGGCCAAGGCCGGGTTTTTTGCGATCGCAAGAAGGATTACTTCTTGGAACGGCCCTTGAAGCTGCCGTCGCGAGTGTCGATGTCGATCCACTCGTCGATCTCGATGAAGTCGGCAACCTGGATTTCAGTGCCGTTGGCCAGCTTGGCCGGCTTCATGACCTTGCCCGAGGTGTCGCCGCGAGCAGCGTTCTCGGTGTAGGTGACCTGGCGGCTGATGGTGGTCGGCAGTTCGACCGATACGACTTTCTCTTCGTACATGGTCAGGGCGCAGACGTCCTGCATGCCTTCTTCGATGTACGGCAGAACGGCGTCGATGTCTTCGGCGTTCAGTTCGTACATGGTGTAGTCGGTGGTGTCCATGAACGTGTAGGCATCACCGCTGATGAAGGACAGGGTGACTTCCTTGCGATCGAGGATCACGTCGTCCAGCTTGTCGTCGGCGAAGTAGACGGTTTCGGTCTTGTAGCCGGTCAGCAGGTTCTTCAGCTTGGTCTTCATGATCGCGCTGTTGCGACCGGACTTGGTGAATTCGGCTTTCTGTACCAGCCACGGGTCGTTGTCGATCCGCAGTACGGTACCGGGTTTCAGTTCTTTACCAGTTTTCATTACGAAGTATCCGAATCTGGATGGATTTATAAAAATCGAGGCCGCGTATCATAGCCAATTTCGGTAAAACTGTACCAGCGTCGTGGCAAGGTCCGGCCGAGCGGCCTGTGCGGCGCTCCATTGGCGGGCATGTGCCTGCAGCTGCGGCCAGTGCCGGAGAACCCCGCGCCAGGCCGCGCCCATGTCACGATCCATGTTCCAGGCCCGCCAGAGCTCGACCAACGCATCTCCCGCTTTTTCTGACAGCCCTTGGCGATAAAGCTTGAGGAACGCCTCGAGTTTTTCCCAGTGGGCGTTCTCGTCCTGCACGTAGATGTGCCACAACAGCGGCTTGCCGGCCCACTGGGCGCGCACGAAGGAGTCCTCGCCACGTACGGCATTGAAGTCGCAGGCCCAGAGCAGGCGATCGTAATCGTCCTGACTGACGAATGGCAGGATCTGCACGGTCAGCGCGCCTTTGCGCCGCACATCGCCCACCCCCAGGCCGGGCTCGCACAGCCATTGGCGCACGTCGGCCAGGATGCGCCCCTCGGGCACCAGCAAATGGCTGGGCTGGCCATCTTCGGCCAAGGCATCGAGCCAGTTACCCAGTTGCGCGTTTTCGTAAGCGAACAGCGAGAGCAACCGCGCGCCCTCCTCCACCTGCACGCCCAGGCTGCCGAGGAACGCTGTGCGTGCGGCCGGGTCCGCCTCGAAGGCCTCGCGCCGGGCCAGCAACGTACCCTCGCGCAGCAGGCCGCCGGTCTTGTCGGTGAAGCCCGGGAAAAAGAACAGGGTGCGCAGCCCATTGGCCTGGGGTGAGGCCAGGCCATGGCAGCCCTCGACCCAATCCTCGGCGCTCAGGTACTCGAGGTTCAGCCACAATGCAGGCGTGGCCCGCAGGCGCAGGGCCTCGATGTAATCGGCCGGCAGCCGGCAACCAAAGGCACCGATCACCACATCGCCAGGCGCCACCGGTTGCCATTGGCCCGGCCAATGCCGCACGTCGACGCCGGCCCGCCACTGCTGCGCGGCGCCGGCATCGGCTGCTGGGCATAGGCGCACGAAGGCCTCCAGGTCGTCCACCCACAGGCGTACCGCCAGCCCCTGCTCGGCCACCAGCTGGCGGGCCAGGCGCCAGGTCACGCCGATGTCGCCGTAGTTGTCGACGACCGTGCAGAAGATGTCCCAGGTGGATTTCATACCCACTCCCTTGCCTTGCGCAAAACCGCGGATTTTGCGGATAAATGCCTCGTGGCGAAAGCATCGGCGGGAAAAAACCCTTGCCGCCGTGCGACAATGCCGGCATGAACCGCCCAGCCAGGAGGCCGCCATGCCACGTCGTCGCGAACTGAAGGTTACCCTCAAGCCCGTGCAGTTGATCCTCTGCGTGGCGCTCGGCCTGTGGCTCGGCGCCGTGGCCATCGCCCTGAGCCTGTGGCTGGCCTGGCGCTGGTGGCCGGGGCAGGTGCAGCCGGTGATCCAGGCCATGGCACCGACCGCCAGCCAACCAGCAGCACCAGCCGACGCCCAGGCCGAGATGTTCGAGCGCTACAAGGTGATCCTCCAGCAGCAGCAGGCTCGCCAGGCCGTCGAAGCCGCCCAGGGCAGCCCGCGCAACCTGAACAACCCCAAGTGCCAGTTCTGGCTGCAACAGAACCGCACCGCACCGACCGACAAGAGCCAGGCCAACGTACTGGAATTCTGCTATTGACCATGGATAAGACCACCCTGCTCTCGCGCATCGTCCAGACCCTCGAGCATGATGTCGAGGTGCTTCGCCGTGCGGCCCAGGCCGCCTACGAGGCCGCCACCGCGGAGGAGAACATCGCCGAGAACAAGTATGACACCCTGAGCCTCGAGGCCTCGTACCTGGCCACCGGGCAGGCCCGGCGCACGGCCGAGATCCGCCAGGCGCTGCTGGCGTACCAGCAATTGCGGCTGCGCGACTACGACCCGGTTCGCGGCATCCAGGTCAGCAACCTGGTGACCCTGGAAGACGACCAAGGGCACCCGCGCTTGCTATTCCTGGGGCCTGAGGCGGCAGGGTTGAAGATCGGTGAAGGTGAGCAAATGGTGACCGTCATCACAGCGCGTTCACCATTGGGGCAGCAGTTGCTGGGCAAGAAGGTCGATGACGAAGTGAGCCTGACGGTGGCCGGCGCCGAACAAGTATCAGTGGTGACTCAGGTCGCCTGAAGCGGCCCTATCGCGGGACAAGCCCGCTCCCACAGCCCCCACTGAATCAATGGCTTATGTGTTGTTCTAGGAGGGCTTGCCCCGCGATGGGCCCAGCACCGCTCTACGCCACTTCCAGCGCATTGAACCGCGTCGCCAACCCTTGCTCGGCGAACCGCTGCACCACGAAATCGATGAACGCCCGGGTCTTGCCCGGCAACAGCTTGTGCTCGGCGTAGTACAGGCTGATATGCCCATCGTCCACGTACCAGTCCGGCAGCACGCGCTGCAACCGCCCGGCCACCAGGTACGGCACCGCGAACGGCAGGCTGACCAGGGCAATGCCCAACCCCTGTTCGGCCACCACACAGGCAGCGTCGGAGTCACTCATGGTCATGGCCTGCTGCAACTGCAGCGGCCGTTGTTCCTGCCAACGGCTGGTCAGTGGCCAGGAGCGCACACGACCGGTCTGCGGGGAGCGGATCAGGATGCCGGCGTGTCGCGGCAAGGCCTCCGGCTGGTCGATCGGCCCATGGCGCTGCACATAGCCGGGCGCGGCCACCAGCACCCGGTGCGCCGGGGTCAGCTTACGCGCCACCACCCCGGGCGGCAGCTCGAAACCACCGCCGATGGCGGCGTCGAACCCCTGGCCGATCAGGTCCACCTGGCGGTTGTCGAAATGCCAGTCGGGGATGATCGCCGGGTAGCGCTGCAGAAACTCGCCAAGCAAGGGCAACACGTACAGCCGCCCGAACACCGTGCCCATGCTCACCCGCAAGGCGCCGGCCGGCTGGCCTTCGGCGCTGGCGAGGTTGGCCATGGCGTACTGGATGGTGCGGAAACTGTCGCTCACCTCTTCCAGGAAACGCTGGCCCGCTTCGGTGAGGGTCAGCTTGCGGGTGCTGCGCTGGAACAGGCGCACACCCAGGCGCGCCTCCAGCTGGGCGACGTTCTTGCCCACCGCGGCCGGGGTCAGGTGCAGGCGCCGGGCCGCTTCGGCGAAGCTGCCGACCTCGGCGCTGCGAATGAAGCACTCGAGGGTGCTGAAGGATTCCATGGCCATGATCATCAACCCAAGGTTTACTCTGCTGATCGCGATTGCCATCTTATCAGCGGGTAATCCAGGGTCGATACTGCGCTCATCCAAGGCATTCGGCCTTGCTTCACGCAGGAGATCAGCATGTCCAACGCATTCAACCTCGACGGTAAGGTCGCCCTGGTCCAGGGCGGTTCCCGCGGTATCGGCGCCGCCATCGTGCGGCGCCTGGCCAAGGAAGGGGCCAAGGTCGCCTTCACCTATGTCAGCTCCGCTGGCCCAGCCGAGGCACTGGCGAACGAGATCAATACCCAGGGCGGCCATGCCCTGGCCCTGCGCGCCGACAGCGCCGATGCCACCGCTGTGCAACAGGCAGTGGAATCGACCGTGGAGGCCTTTGGTCGCCTCGATATCCTGGTCAACAATGCCGGCGTGCTCGCCGTGGCCCCGGTGACCGAATTCGACCTGGCCGACTTCGACCGCCTGCTGGCGGTGAACGTGCGTAGCGTATTCGTTGCCAGCCAGGCTGCCGCCCGGCACATGGGCCAAGGTGGGCGGATCATCACCATCGGCAGCACCAACGCCGAGCGCATGCCTTTCGCCGGTGGCGCGCCTTATGCCATGAGCAAGTCGGCGCTGGTCGGCCTGACCCGCGGCATGGCTCGCGACCTGGGCCCACGGGGCATCACCGTCAACAACGTGCAACCCGGCCCGGTGGACACCGACATGAACCCGGCCACCGGCGACTTCGCCGACAGCCTCATCCCGCTCATGGCCATCGGGCGCTATGGCCAGGCCGAGGAGATCGCCAGCTTCGTGGCCTACCTGGCCGGGCCTGAAGCGGGCTACATCACCGGGGCAAGCCTCACGGCTGATGGCGGGTTCGCGGCCTAAGCCCATTCGTTGCCTGGCCCTTGTAGGAGCGGCCTTGTGCCGCGATCGGGCGCGAAGCGGCCGCGAAATCAGCCAATCGGGTCTCTCGATCCACCGCGGTTGCTGATTTACGGCCGCTTCGCGCCCGATCGCGGCACAAGGCCGCTCCTACAAGGGATAGCGCCTGGGCGGACATTTCCTGATACTGCTTCACTTTCGCCTGCCATGAGAACCACGATGAATGCCCCTGCCCTGAGCCGCGCCCTGATCCTGCTGATGGCCACTGCCACCGGCCTGGCCGTGGCCAGCAACTACTACGCCCAACCGCTGCTGCACAGCATTGCCGAGCAATTCGGCCTGGACACCGCCAGCGCCGGGACCATCGTCATCGCCGCGCAGCTGAGCTACGGTGCCGGCCTGCTCCTGCTGGCACCGCTGGGCGATATGTTCGAGCAGCGCCGGCTGATCATCTGCATGGTGGCCATCGCCACCCTTGGCCTGGTGATCAGCGCCTGTGCGCCCAGCCTGCCCTGGCTGCTGCTGGGCACAGCGCTGACCGGGCTGTTTTCCGTGGTCGCGCAGGTGCTGGTGCCCATGGCCGCCACCCTCAGCGCCCCTGACCAGCGCGGCCGTGCGGTCGGGACATTGATGAGCGGGTTGCTGCTGGGCATTCTCCTGGCCCGTACCGCCGCCGGCTTCATGGCCGAACTCGGTGGCTGGCGCAGCATTTACGTACTGGCCGCAGTCCTGATGGCATTGACCGCCATCGCCCTGTACCGCAGCCTGCCGCAACACCACACCCATGCTGGGCTGAAGTACCCAGCGCTGATCGGCTCGGTGTTCCGCCTGTTCGCCGAGGAGCCGGTGCTGCGCCTGCGCTCGCTGCTGGGGTTGCTGGCATTCAGCCTGTTCGCCCTGTTCTGGACCCCGCTGGCGTTCCTCCTGGCCAATGAGCCCTATCACTACTCCGATGCCGTGATCGGCCTGTTCGGCCTGGCCGGGGCCGCAGGTGCATTGTCGGCCAACTGGGCCGGGCGCCTGGCCGACCGAGGCCAGGGCTCGCTGGGCACCACGGTCGGGCTGGTGGCGCTGCTGCTGTCCTGGGTGCCGCTGGGCTTCGCCCAAAGCTCGCTGCTGGCGCTGCTGGCCGGGGTACTGTTACTGGACCTGGCGGTGCAGCTGATCCATGTGAGCAACCAGAACGCGGTGATCGCGCTGCGCCCGGAAGCGCGCACGCGGCTCAACGCGGGGTATATCACCTGCTACTTCATCGGCGGAGCGCTGGGGTCGCTGCTGGGAACCCAGTTGTTCCAACGCCAGGGCTGGATGGGGATCGTGACAGCGGGCCTGGTCATCGGCGCCGTGGCGCTGGTGGTATGGATGATGGCCGAACGTCGGCGCAAAGGGGCGATGCAAGCCGCTTGAACGCGCAAGCTGCTGCAGCCCGCTGTTCCCTGTGGGAGCGGGTTTACCCGCGAACATGCCGGTAAATCCGCTCTCGCATTCGCGGGTGAACCCGCTCCCACAGGGCGCGCGCCGGCCGCATGTCGCCTGGCCGTTGACTTGTCGGCTGGCACAGCGCTCATTAAGGCGCAGGTCACAGCCCTTTCCCGGACAGGACGACACGATGACAAGGCTCACGGTGCAATCCGGCGATTTCTTGCAAGGTGAAGGCGAATACCGCAATGGATCGCTCATGCTAAGGACCGCGCGCAGCCCCTCCCCCGGCGAGCGCATTTCGCTCACGCGCATCCAGGACCTTCGGCTCGCCAGTCTGGAGGCCAGCCGCAGCCTCAGCGGCGCCCTGGGCTGGGGCGTGGCCGGCGCCCTCGTGGCTGGGCCGGTCGGTCTGCTCGCAGGGCTCTGGCTCGGCGGCAAGGAAGAGCAAGCCACCTTCCTGGCCACCTTCAAGGACGGGCGCAAACTGATGGCCGTTACCGACGGCAAGACCTGATCGAAGCTCGACGATTCCTGGCGCAAACGGCAAAAAATGCCGGCCGGCTGAATCTTCCTCCCGCCCAATCGTTTCAGTCGCCAGGCGCCTGTGAAATGCAGGCGCCGGGCGCCTTCGTGCCTGCTACCATGGCGCCCTTTTGCCCGCCCACCACCTCGGCACGCCCGCTTTCAAGGAGCCCGCATGACCCCGCTTCGCCCCCGCCTGCCCCTCGGCCTGCTTGGCCTGGGCCTTGCCCTGCACAGTGCCCAGGGCCTGGCCGACGACAGCGTTACCCTGGCCCCGCTGCACGTGACGCAGATAAAGGAAGACGAGGGCTACCAGGCAAGGGAGGCCCAGGTGGGCGGGTTCCAGGCCGCGCCGCTGCTCGATACCCCTGCTTCGGTGAGCGTGTTCAGCCGCCAGCTGCTCGAAGACCGCCAGGTGCGCATGCTCAGCGAGGTGCTGCAAAGCGACGCTTCGGTCGGCGAAAGCTACGCCCCGGTCGGCTACTACGAGAACTTCAACGTGCGCGGCTTCGAGCTCAATGCCGCCAGCAGCTACCGGATCAACGGCCAGACCATTGCCGGCGAACAGAACGTGGCCCTGGAAAACAAGCAGCAGGTCGAGCTGCTCAAGGGCTTGTCGGGCCTGCAAAGCGGCGTGTCGGAGCCTGGCGGGCTGATCAACTACGTGACCAAGCGGCCCGAGGATGTGCGCAGCATCAGCGTGTCGAGCAATGAACAAGGCGAGCGCTACCTGGCCACCGACCTGGGCGGTTGGTTCGGCAGCGAGCGCCAGTTCGGCCTGCGCGCCAACCTGGCCCATGAAGATATCCGCTCCTACGTCGACCACGCCGATGGCAAGCGCGACTTCGCCTCCCTGGCCTTCGACTGGCAGATCAACCCCGATGCCACCTTGCAGCTGGATGTCGAATACCAGCATCGCGAGCAGTATTCAGTGCCCGGCTATCAGTTGCTCGGTGGCACCGAAGTGCCCCATGGCGTCGACCCCGACGACCACTTGGCCTACCAGCGCTGGGCCAAGCCGGTGCAGAACGACTCGCTGAACCTGGGCGGGAAGTTCGAGTATCGTTTCAGTGACGCCTGGAGCGGGACCCTCAGTGCGTCGCGCAGCAAGGTGGTGATCGATGACTACAGCTCATTTGCATGGGGCAGCGAGGATGGCTGGGTTCCGCATTTCAGCCCCGAAGGCGACTACGACATCTACGACTTCCGCAGCCCGGACGACACCCGACGCATCGACGAAGCACAGGCCATGCTCAATGGCCGCTTCGACGCTATGGGCGTGGGACATGAATTGACTGTCGGTACCAGTGCGCAGCGTCGCACCCTCGACCAGCGCCCCTACTACAACATTGACGTCGGCAACGGCAACATCAATGAGGATGTTCCTGCAGTGCCACCGGCCACCGCGCCTGTCGGCTCCAGCGAACGTCGCCTCGACAGCCGCCAGTACGGCCTGTTCATCAGCGACAAGATCACCTTCAACGAACAGTGGCAGACCGTCCTCGGCGCCCGTGAAGTACGCTTGGACGAAAAGACCTGGGGCGAAAACGGGGTTGCCGACCGCCATACCCAGCAGTACCAACTGCTGCCCAACGCCGCGCTGATCTACAAACCACAGCCGGACACCACGCTGTACGCCAGCTATTCGAAAGGCCTGTCCGCCGGCGGCACCGCCCCATGGTTCGCCGAAAACCGTTTCGAGATCCTCGCCCCCACCCTGTCGCATCAATTGGAACTGGGCATCAAGCACGACTGGCAAGGCATGAGCTTCAGCGCCGCGCTATTCCAGATCCGCCAGGCCTATCAGTACGCCCGCCCGGACGGCGACGGTTTCACCTATGTACAACAGGGCCAGCAGAAGAACACCGGCCTGGAACTGGGCGCCAGCGGCTGGGTGACCTCGCGCCTGCAACTGCAAGCCAGCGCCGCGGCCATCCGCGCGCGGGTGCACAACAGCGGCACCGACGCCTACGAGGGCCACCAGGCCATCAACGTACCGCGCCTGCGCGCCGCGCTGCAGGCCGACTACAGCCTGCCTGTGCCTGGCCTGGCGCTACTTGGCGGGGTACGCTACAGCGCCAGCAAGTACGCAAGCTCGGCGGGCAATGTAGAAGTAGGCGGCTATACCGTGTTCGATGTCGGCAGCCGGTACCGCACGCGTATCGGTGGGTACGACACCGTGTGGCGGCTGACGGTGGACAACGTCTTCGACAAACGCTACTGGCGGGACGTCGGTGACTACCTGGGTGACAACTACCTGTTCCAGGGCGCGCCCCGGACGGCGCGGTTGTCGGCTTCGGTGAGTTTCTGAGGGTTATGGGGCTGCTGCGCAGCCCAATCGCGGGGCAAGCCCGCTCCTACACGGGATTGCACGGCTTGGGGCCTGCGCTTGGCTCGCCCCGCGATGGGCCGCACAGCGGCCCCAAAAACCCAAGAAAAACAAAAAGCCCCCGAGCTTCTCAGCGCGGGGGCTTCTTGCGGAATGTGGCGGTGAAGAAGGGATTTGAACCCTTGATACGATTTCTCGTATACACACTTTCCAGGCGTGCTCCTTCGACCACTCGGACACTTCACCGGATCTCTTCAAGCAGTTCAGCCTGTCGAGGCGCGCTAATTTAGTAGAAGCCTTTTCCTTTGGCAAGTATTTTTTTCAGAATTTTCATGTGCTTAAGCCTGCCGGCCAAAAAACAGGGGCTGCCAGGGCAATGCTGCCAATCTGCCCTGTGCTTTTGCATGCTCTTGCGGCTGCGCCCCGACAGGGCAAGGTGCGCGGCGCAGACGCTGACCGGCCAGTCAGCCTTGCCGCTTTACCTGGGCCGCAGCGCTGGGTAACGTCATCGCCACGTTATCCAAAGGACCCTGCCATGAGCGAGCTGATTACCTACCACGCCGAAGACGGCATCGCCACCCTGACCTTGAACAACGGCAAGGTCAACGCCATCTCGCCGGATGTCATCGCCGCCTTCAACGCCGCCCTGGATCGCGCCGTGGACGAACGCGCCGTGGTGATCATCACCGGCCAGCCGGGCATCCTCTCCGGCGGCTACGACCTCAAGGTCATGACCTCAGGCCCCAAGGAGGCGGTCAGCCTGGTCACCGCCGGCTCCACCCTGGCCCGTCGCCTGCTCAGCCACCCCTTCCCGGTGATCGTCGCCTGCCCAGGCAACGCCGTGGCCAAGGGTGCCTTCCTGCTGCTGTCGGCCGACTACCGCATCGGCGTCGAGGGCCCTTACAAGATCTGCCTGAACGAAGTGCAGATCGGCATGACCATGCACCATGCCGGGATCGAGCTAGCACGCGACCGTCTGCGGCGTTCGGCCTTCCACCGTTCGGTGATCAATGCCGAGGTGTTCGACCCCCATGCTGCGGTGGACGCGGGCTTTCTCGACAAGGTGGTGCCGGCTGAACAACTGCAGGAAGCGGCGCTGGCAGCGGCGCGCGAATTGAAGAAGCTGAACATGCTGGCGCACAAGAACACCAAGCTCAAGGTACGCAAGGGCCTGCTCGATGCCCTGGACGACGCCATCGCCCGGGACCAGCAGCACCTGGGCTGAGTCGCAGCGATCTATCGCCGGCAAGCCGGCTCCCACAGGGATTTCGCAATCTTGAGCGCGGCGCAATCTCGGTGGGAGCCGGCTTGCCGGCGATAGAAGCCAACACCGCCTGGCCACCTCACCCAAGGTTTGCCCCAGACAGTGCACAGCCGTACACTGCGCGGCGACTGTCTGGTGTGAGTCGTATCATGCTCTATATGCTTCGCATGCTCCTTCTGGCGCTGCATTTCCTGTTCGTCGGCGTGGCAGGCCTGGTCATCGGCCTGTGCCGCCCGTTCAACCCCGACAACAGCCGCGTTTTCGCCCGCCTCTACAGCCTGCCTGCCGCCTGGCTGATGCGCATCAAGGTCAAGGCCGAGGTCGGCCCGCTGTGGGATCAGCCACCTGGCTGTGTCATCGTCGCCAACCACCAGTCCAACTTCGACCTGTTCATCCTCGGCCAGGTGGTGCCCCGGCGCACGGTCGCCATCGGCAAGAAGAGCCTGGGCTGGATTCCGTTGTTCGGCCAGCTGTTCTGGCTCGGCGGCAACGTGCTGGTGGACCGCAAGAACGCCTACCAGGCGCGCAAGGCCATGCAGGTGACCACGCGCATCCTGCGCGACGACACGTCGATCTGGATCTTCCCCGAAGGCACCCGCAACCCGGGCGAGCAGTTGCTGGCGTTCAAGAAAGGCGCGTTTCACATGGCCGTCGAAGCCGGGGTGCCGATCGTGCCGGTGTGCGTCAGCCGCTATACCCAGCGCCTGGGCCTGAACAGCTGGCGCCAGCGCACGGTGATCGTCCGCTCGCTGCCGCCCATCGCCACGGCGGGTATGAGCCAGCAGGACCTGCCGGCGCTGGTCGAGCAATGTCGTACGCAGATGCAGCAGTGCATCGACCGGATGGAAGGCGAGTTGGCGAACGGCTGAGGACCGAGCCGGGGCCATCACGGGGCAAGCCCGCTCCCACACAGCCTGTGCACCTGCAGGAGGATGCATCCCTGTGGGAGCGGGCTTGTCCCGCGATGGCCCCGGCGCGGCAAAAGTTGCTCTATGGCCCTACACAGCCCAAGCTGTAGCGGGTGTTCAACCGAAGAAGCGGGTAACCATGGGGCGAGTCGTGGCGTCGGCGGTGTACAGCGCCGGCAGGAAGGTCACCAATATCAGCATCGACGAAGGCAGCGAATGGGCGCGCAAACCCGGGCACTTCGTCTGGATCGGCCTGGAAGAACCCAACGCCGAGGAGCTGGCCAACCTGCAGCGCCAGTTCGGCCTGCACGAACTGGCCATCGAGGACGCGCTGGAAAAGCACAGCCGGCCGAAGCTCGAGACCTTCGGCGATGCGCTGTTCATCGTCACCTATTCGCCGGTGCGCCACGAAGGCAAGCTGGAATTCATCGAAACGCACATCTTCGCCGGCGCCGGCTACATCATCACCTGCCGCAACGGCCACTCCAAATCCTACGCCCTGGTGCGCCAGCGCTGCGAAGCGCGCCCGCTCCTGCTCGAGCATGGCGAGGACTTCGTGCTCTATGCCCTGCTCGACTTCGTCACCGAGAACTACCAGCCGGTCAGCGAGGCCATCCACGGCGAGATCGAGGAACTCGAACAGAGCGTGCTCAGCAATTCGCTGCGCGAGGAGGACATCCAGCGCCTGCACAGCCTGCGCCGCGACATCCTGCGCCTGCGCCGCTACGTCGCGCCCATGGTGGAGGTCAGCGAGGAACTGCAGCGCCTGAGCTTCCCGTTCATCGACAAGAACATGCGCCCGTATTTTCGCGACGTGCAGATCCATGTCACGCGGCAGATGGAAGACCTATCCAGCATCCGTGACATCGCCAGCCAAACCATCGAGATCGGCATGCTGCTCGAAGCCTCGCGGCAGAGCATCGTGCAGCGCAAGTTCGCGGCGTGGGCGGCGATCCTGGCATTTCCCACGGCCATTGCCGGAATCTATGGGATGAACTTCGAGAACATGCCGGAGCTGGGGTGGCACTATGGGTATTTCGGGGTGCTGGGGCTGATCGGGGTGGGCTGCACGGCGTTGTATGCCAGCTTCAAGCGGTCGGGCTGGCTGTAGGGGCTGCTAGGCAGCCCAATCGCCGGCAAGCCGACTCCCACCTGTCCTGCGCTGCTGTTATAGACACCGCTGAACCTGTGGGAGCCGACTTGTCGGCGATTGGGCCCTGACAGCCAGGCACTTACGCCGCGTGTTCGCTGGCCTTGCCCGAGTGCCCGATGAAGCGCAGCATCCACTTGCCCACCAGATCCCCCTGGTGCTCCTGCGACAGGCTGGCGATGGCCCGCTGGTACACTTCATCCCCCAACACCTCCTGACGAGCATCGAGCAGGGCGCGGGAATAGTCGTGGACGAACTCCGGGTGCCCTTGGAAGCACAGCACCTGGTCGCGGATGTGGTAGGCCGCGTTGGGGCAAAAATCGCTCGAAGCGATCACCGTGGCGCCTTCCGGCAGCTCGGTCACCTGGTCCTGATGGCTGATCAGCAGGGTCAGCTCGGAGACCTCCGGGTCCATCCAGGGCGCATGGGCAGCCAGGGAGTAGCGGTGAATTCCCAAGCCCCAGCCCTGCTCAGCCCGCTCGGCCTTGCCGCCAAGCACCAACGCCAGCACCTGGTGGCCGAAACACACGCCCAGCAACTTCTCGCCACGTTCGTACAATTTGAGCAGGTACGCCTTGAGCGTCTGGATCCACGGGTCCGAACCGAACGAGTCGGCCTTGCTGCCGGTCACCAGATAGGCATCGAAGGTTTCCCCTTCCGGTGGATACTCGCCGTTCATCACGTTGTACACACGAAACTCGGCGGCGATCGGCTGACGCGAGAACAGCTGCTCGAACATCCTTCCGTAGCCCTGGTACTGCGCGGTCAGCTCCGGTCGCAGGACATCGGTTTCCAGGATGCAGATGCGTAACGACATAGGGATAGTCCTGAACGACGTGTGTGGGAATTTGCTGTAGAGACTGACGCGAAAGCCCGGTACAAGCAAGTAGGAAACTCTGACGAACGGTCACGAATTTCAAGCGGTTCGGCCCAGGGAACGCAGCTGTCTAGTCAGAGCATGCCAGCGAGCTGGCACATGGCCTCATAAACGAAGTGAATCAATGGAAAAACCGATAGAACAAAGGGTTCTGAAACAGGGATGACGTACCCCCTACTGTTGGTTGTATATCCAGAAAAAAGAGGCATGCAGGACCGGCGTACCGCGTACGCCGTCGCGATCGACCCGAAGCGAGACAAGGAAGCCAAGGGCTATTCAGGAATAACAACAAGAAGGCGGTCCGCCATGATCAAACAACCAAAAGTACGCCAAGCTGGGCTCATTCTCTTCGCCACGACCTTGCTGCTCATCCTGCCGAACCTGACACGCTTGTTCGGATGAAAGCAGCCGTGGCTATTGCAGGCACCGCACAGGTAATCTGCCACCCCTGACCGGTTGGAGATTGCCCATGCGTCGCTGCCTCGCCCTGCTGACACTCCTGTTCTGCCTGCCGCTGTCGGCGGCGCAACTGCACCTGGAACTCGGTGAACGCCCGCGCCAGTGGCAAAGCGAGGAGTTGCTGGCCCACCCGCAGGCCCGGGATATCCGCATCGACCAGGATGTGTCCTACAAGCGCCCTATGCACTACCGCGCCGTGCCGCTGGACGTGCTGCTCGAGGGCGTCACTGCAAGCGACCATTTGCAAGCCGTTGCCCTGGATGGCTTCGCCGCCGAGATGCCCGCCGGGCCCCTGCTGCAGACCGGCCCGGCCCGAGCGTGGCTGGCCGTGGAAGACCCGGCCAAGCCGTGGCCGGCCCTGGGCGACGGCAAGCCGAGTGCCGGGCCTTTCTACCTGGTGTGGACCAACCCCCAGGCCAGCGGCATCCGCCCCGAACAGTGGCCGTTCCAGATCGCCACGATCCGCCGCCTGGCCCCGGTGCAGGCGCGCTTCCCTGCCCTGCTGCCCGACCCCAGCCTGCCGGAGGACGACCCGGTGCGCCACGGCTTCGCCCTGTTCCAGCAGAACTGCCTGGCCTGTCACCGGCTCAACGGCGCGGGTGATGCGCAGTTCGGCCCGGACCTGAACGTGCCCTACAACCCAACCGAGTATTTCCAGGCCGGCTTCCTGCGGCGCTATATCCGCGACCCGCAAAGCCTGCGGCAGTGGCCCCAGGCGCGGATGCCGGGGTTTGCGCCCAGCGTGCTGAACGACCAGGAGCTGGACGACCTGATCGCCTACCTGGCGCACATGGCCAAGCGCAAGCCCTGAGGCCCCGCCTCTCTCATAGAACAACGCATGACCATTTGATTTGCGGCACCCTGTGGGAGTGAGCTTGTCCCGCGATTAGGCCACCGGGCGCTCTTGCTTGACGCCCCAGCCTTCCACCTCGCCGCCAAACGGCGAGACCAGTTGCTCGAACGTCTCTTCGAAGGCACCGATTCCTCGGTAGGTGGCGTACATCACCTTGCTCAGTTCCAGGTGCCAGACGCCGTCGTCCAGTTCGCAAACCTGCGCACTGACGGACTCTCCACGAAATTGCCGGGCCGCCCGCCGGGCGCCTGCCTCGTCGGGGAACACTGCGTAGAACTCGATCGGGTGGATACGGGTGAAATCGAAACCGCCATCTTTCATCTGGCGAAGGACACTGCTGCTGATATCGTCGTTCTGGCTGCTCATGAAACGTCCTCCTGCAATGCAATGGATAGACTTTCCGTGCACAACGCACCTGCTGGCACCAAGCGGTACCCGGCAGATCGAGCTGATGCGAGACGCGAATGAAACCGACCAAGGTCCGCAGAAAAGACCCAGGCCTCGTCTGAGCGTAGTGCCTGCTGGCCACCGACGCCAGCGCAGCCGCTCAGGACAATGGGCTGATGCCAGTGATGGACACACCGCTCTGTTCCTTGAGCCAGCGTACCGTGGGAGAAGGACTGCGGTCCTGGAAGTCGTTCAGGTCCAGCTCATCGATCACCGGGAACAGGTGCGAACGGATCAGCCGTGCGGCTTCCTCATCGCTGGGGCATTGCTCGCCGTTGTACAGCAGTGAGTTCTGTACGCCGTTCTGGTCGACGAAGGTGACTTCCCACTCTTTCATTGAATCGCCCTCTCAATCAAAGAAACCAGGATGTGCTGCCTGTAACCTTGACCGTGGGCTGGAGGATTTGTTCAGTCCGCAGGGATGGCGGGAATGGTTGGCAGGACCGGCCCTATCGCCGGCAAGCCGGCTCCCACCTGCCCTGCGCTGTTTTCAGAGACAGCGCAGTAGCTGTGGGAGCCGGCTTGCCCGCTTGCGCTTACTTCGGCGTGCCGTGAACCACGCCCGCGGTATTGTCCAGCAGGCTCTTGGTCGCCGTCTGGATATAGGCCTCGAGGTTCTTCAGCAACGCAGGCTGCTCCGGGCTCTCGATCAGTTCGGCCTTGAACTCGCGGCCCAGCTGGTAGCGATACAGGCGCGGGGTCATGTCCTTGGACTCGATCAGGATGCGATCGCCCTGCACGATCCCGACGATCTGCTCGCTGCCCGACGGCTTGATGATGCCCACGCCCTGGTCACCCTCAGGCAGGTTGAGCAGGTCGCGACCCCAGCACTGGTGACGGGTCTGGCCACCCAGGCGGCCCATGATGGTCGGCACGATGTCGACCTGGGTGCCCACGGTGTGGTTGACCGCACCGAACTTCTCCTGGATGCCGGGGGCGATCAGCAGCAATGGCACGTTGAAGCGGCCCAGGTCCAGCTCAGTGACCTGCTGGTGGTTGCCGAAACCGTGGTCGCCGACGATCACGAACAGGGTGTCCTTGAAGTACGGCTCCTTGCGCGCCTTCTCGAAGAACTGGCCCAGGGCCCAGTCGGAGTAGCGCATGGCGGTCAGGTGCTCGTCCAGGCGGCCCTGGCCGGTCACCTTCTCCACCGGCAGGTCCTTGGGCAGCGCGTACGGCGTGTGGTTGGACAACGTCTGCAGCAATGCGTAGATCGGCTTCTTGCCGTCGTGCTTGGCCAACTCTTCGTTGCCGCGGTCGAACATGTCCTGGTCGGACACGCCCCAGGTCGGGTCGGAGAACACCGGGTTGACGAAGTCGTTACGGCCGATGAAGGTGGTCATGCCCTGGTTGCCGAAGAAACCGGACTGGTTGTCCCAGGCGAAATCGCCGTTATAGACGTACACGTCGTCGTAGTCACGGCCACTGAGCAACGCCGGCAGGCCAGAGAGCTTGTGACCGCCCTCCGGGGTCTGCATCAGGTATTCGAAGCCCGGCAGGTTGGGGAAGCAGGCCATGGTGGCGAACATGCCCTGGTGGGTATGGGTGCCGTTGGAGAAGAAGCGGTCGAACAGCAGCCCCTCCTTGGCCAGCTTGTCGAAATACGGGGTGATGTTGTTGGGGCTGCCCAGGGCGCCCACCGAGTGGCCGGCGAAGCTCTCCATGAGGATCACCACCACGTTCTTGACCGCCAGGGTGCGGTCGGCCGGTGGTACGAAGTCGCGGCGGATGGCCGCTTCGTCGGCGTCGACCAGGGTGTCGTTGGGGGTCAGCAGCAGGTCACGCACGCTCTGGGTGGCCACGCCCTGTTCGAGCACGGGCTTCCAGATATTGGCGCGGTCTTCGCCGAAACGGCTCTTGGCAGCGTCGATCAGGGTCAGGGTGCCGTTCAGGCCAAGCTGGTTGACGAAGTTGGAGTCGGTGGTGAAGGCGTCGCCCCAACGCATCGGCGGGCCCTGGCGCAGGGTGCCACGGGCCGCGACCACGGCCACCAACAGGATCACCATGAACACCGCCACGCGCTGGTACCAGGGCGCGACGTTACGCGAGGCGGTGGCTGCAGCGGTGCGGCCGATGCCACGGGTCAGGCGGTCGATGCCCTTGAACAGCAGGCTCAGCAGCCAGGTGCCGAACAGCCAGGCCAGCAGGTAGCGCACCACCGGGAAGCCGTACCAGAGCATGCTCATGACGGTCTTGGGGTCTTCCTTGATGTACTGGAACACCAGGCCGTTCAGGCGCTGGTGGAACTCACGGTAGAAGTCCAGTTCCATCAGGCCGAGGAACATCACCAGGCTCGAGGCCAGGGTCAGCCACAGGCGGAAGAAGCCGCGCCGGGCCATGGCCCAGGGGCTGAGCAGCGCCAGCAGCAGCGGGATGCTGATGTACACCACCACGCGCAGGTCGAAGCGCAGGCCGTTGAGGAAGCCTTCGGCGACGGTGGCATATGGCGTATCGCCGATCATGTCGCTGTTGTAGACCAGCAGCGCCAAGCGGACCAGGCTGAGCATCAGCATGATCACCAGGGCGCTGAACAACGTGTAGGCGAGGTGCGATTTGAGGGTCGGCGCGAACGAAGTCGGCACGGCCCGTTGCTTCAAGGCATCCATATTAGCCATGAATGGGGGGATCCTAGAATTGCGGGTTTGCGGAAAAGGCGAAGACGCCCTGCTACCTGAAGGGCCCGGCCATCCAGCACGGCAATTGGGCCAACGCAGCATTGTGCGGCGCGGATTTTCGATAATCCAGTGTGAAAATTTTGTCACGGGGCGGTTTTTGCAAAGCTGCTACGGCGAACGCTACTACCCCCCTGCACAGAACCTGTAGGAGCGGGCTTGTCCCGCGATGGGGCGCGTAGCGGCCCCAGTGAACGATGTTCAAAATCGTAGGTTGCCTCGCGGCCCGGCGATGGCCCAGATGATCAGCCCGATCACCGGCAGCAAGGCGATCAGCAACACCCAGAGGATCTTGATGCCAACCTCGGCCCCGCTCTTGAGCACATGAAGAATCGCCCAGATATCCAGCGCCAGGATGATCAGCCCGACCAGGCCATTGAATGTGGACCCCATGCGCACGCTCCTGCCAAAGGTGATTGCCGCCAAGCATAGTCGGCTATTACGTCGATAGAAGGGAATCCTTGGGCGCTGGCATCGGTCACTGGGTAGACTGCCAGCAACGGATTTACCTCGAGGTTCGCATGCCACCCGCCCAGTCCCCCACTACCGCACCTGTCTCACTGTTCAGCGCCTGGCGCCAACAAGCCACCACTGCCCCTTGGCTCAGTGCCGGGCTGGGCCTGAGCCTGCTGGCGGTGCTTGCCCTGCTCTCGGCCAGCCTGTGGAATGCCGTCCAGGGTGACCATGCCGACAACCTGCATCTAGCGGTGCTGGGCGGCCTTTCCGGGTTCGGCGCCACCGCTCTGGGCGCGGTGCTGGCAGTGGTGCTACGCGATGTCAGCGCACGCAGCCAGGACGTGATGCTGGGGTTTGCCGCCGGCATGATGCTCGCGGCCAGCTCCTTCTCGCTGATCCTGCCTGGCCTGGACGCCGCCCGGGAAATCACCGGCAACGGCCCGGCTGCGGCTTTTACCGTGGTGCTGGGCATGGGCCTGGGTGTATTGCTGATGCTGGGCCTCGACCGCTTCACGCCCCATGAGCATGAAAGCACCGGCCCGTGCGGCCCGGAAGCGGAACGGATCAGCCGGGTCTGGCTGTTCGTGCTGGCCATCACCCTGCACAACCTGCCCGAAGGCATGGCCATCGGGGTGAGCTTCGCCAACGGCGACATGAACATCGGCCTGCCGCTGACCAGTGCCATCGCCATCCAGGACATCCCCGAAGGCCTGGCCGTGGCTTTGGCGCTGCGTGCCACCGGGCTTTCCAACTTGAAGGCGGCGCTGGTGGCGATCGGCTCCGGCCTGATGGAGCCACTGGGCGCGGTGATCGGCCTGGGCATTTCCACCGGCTTCGCCCTCGCCTACCCGATCAGCATGGGGTTGGCGGCCGGGGCGATGATCTTCGTGGTGTCCCACGAGGTGATCCCCGAAACCCACCGCAACGGGCACCAGACCGCGGCGACCCTGGGGCTGATGGGCGGGTTCGGGGTGATGATGTTTCTCGATACCGCGTTGGGGTGAGATTTTGGGGCTGCTTTGCAGCCCTTTCGCGGCACAAGGCCGTTCCTACAGGCATTCGTGATCCTCTGTAGGAGCGGCCTTGTGCCGCGAAAGGGCCGCAAAGCGGCCCCATTCATTGTCAGACGTGCACCGCGACGCGCAACGCCTCCAGCGCCGGCTCCACCTTGATGCCCAACGCCGCGCCCAGCTCCAGCACCCGCGCCAGGTCGTTCTGCCCGACCATCACCATCTGCAGCTCGTCATCGAGCAACTGGCTGAAGTTGAGCAGCACGTAGCCACCCGCTTCCTTGTTCATGGCGGCCATCTGCACCTGGATGCGGTTGAGCGCGGTCAGCGCCTCGGTGCGCGCCAGTTGCTTGGGCTTGAGGGTGAACGGCACGCTCTTGTCGAACGAATCGGTGATGCGCTCGAACAGCTCCTGGTAGCTGTCGGCCTGGAACAGCACGGTATCGGGCAGGCTGCCGAGCACTACCCACTCGCCCAGGGGGATGGGGAAGGTGTCGTCGTAGTTGATGTCCGGGTTGGCGGCCAGGAAGGCGGCCGGGTCGGCATAGGCCTGGGCGGCTTCGTCGGCGATGCGCTCGATGTATTGTTCGCGCATGCAGCCGGCGCCAATGAGGCTGATGAATTCGAGCAACTGGTTTTTCATGAGGGGGCCTGCGGCTTGCGAAAAAGTCGCCAAGGATAGCCGCAAATGCCCCCGGAGGGTTAGCCGGCCAGCGCCTGCAGGCGTGCGGCGGTGTCGACGGCGCCCATGGTCTGGGCAGCGGCCAGGGCGGTGGCGCCACGGGCATCTTGGCGAGCAGGATCGGCGCCCTGGGCCAGCAGGAAGTCGAGGATCTCGACACGGTTGAACATCGCCGCCAGCATCAGCGCGGTGCGCCCGTCCTCGGCGGCGGCATCCACCGGTACGCCGTGCTCGAGCATCAGACGGATCATCGCCAGGTCGCCCTTGAACGCGGCGCCGGCGATCGGCAGTTGGCCGTTGTCGTTGGCGATCAGCGGGTCGGCGCCATGGGCCAGCAATACCTTCACCGCGTCATGGTGCCCGTGGTAGCTGGCGAGCATCAGCAAGGTGTCCCCCTTGTGGTTGCGCAGGTTGGCCGGCAGGCCGCTGTGCAGCAGGCGTTCGAGCATCTGCGCATCGCCCCGGCGGGCGCGTTCGAAGACTTCTTCAGCGAACGCAGCGGTTTCGTCGTCAGTCATGGCGATGGGTTGTCGGTCGGACATCGGGAACCTCCTGGCATAGTCGAGCGCCCAAGTGTTCGTCAGGCAATGCCGGGCGGTCAAAGGTTCAGAATCTATAGGGCCAAGAGGCAAACCCTATGACCCTTGCAAAATGCACTGTGCAAAATGCACGACCTTGCACAATGCACGGTCACTTCACTGCAATGGATCAGCAAACCATTGATTTTAAATGGAATTTTCAGCCACCTGTGCCTGGCACGGTCGCTGCAACCTTCAACTCCAGAGTCTGCAAAACACAACAGTCAGGAGTTGAGATATGGACCTCATCCAGGAAAAATTCGCCTCGGTCTTCTCCGCCTACAAGGTCGAAACCCAACCGCGTCCCGATGGCGGTATCCAATTGACCCTGCGTGCCGCCGACGGCAAGGTCACCCGCCGGGTGCTGTCGTACGCGCAGTTGCACAGCGCGGAGCAATTGTCCTGGGCGATCAGCGCCATTCGCCGTGACTTGGCCGAACAGGCCAGCGAGTTGCCGGTGATCTCGATGTTGCAGAGCCAGCAGCGCTTTGCCTTGCCGACCTATCGGTAAGCACGGAAAGTCCAATCGCCGGCAAGCCGGCTCCCACCGGTCCTGCGCTGTTTCATAGACATCGCCATACCTGTGGGAGCCGGCTTGCCGGCGATTGGCTTTAGAACTCACCCATTCCAGCAAATGCCCGGGCCGAAATATCGCCGGTATACCGCGCCTGCATGCCCTGCTCGCTGCCGAACAGGCGCAAGGCCAGGCAGAACGGGTTGTCGCCCAGATCGAACCACCGACGGGCACCGGCCGGCACCACCAGCACATCGCCCTTCTCGCACAGCACCGCATACACCTGGTCGCCCATCCGCAGGCTGAGCTGCGCACGGCCGGTGACGACTGCGAACACTTCCTCGGCCTCATGCACATGCTCATCACGCAGGTCCGCCTCGGCCGGGGCCTGGCCATCACGATCGAGCAGGCTGAACGCCACGCTGCCATATTCGGTCATCAGCTCATCGAGCAACCCACGGCCCTCGGCCAGCACCTCGTCGCGGCTGGTGCCCGGGCGGATGCGTAGCTCATGGGGGCGACGGACGAAGCGCACGCCTTGCTCGGCCAGGGTCGCGGCGATGTCGTCATGGTGGGTCAGCACCTTGTTCGGCACCTCGGGGCTGGATGTGTGGAAAACGCTGAGAATGCTCATCAGGGGCTGTTCCTGGTTTCTTTCGAACAAAGGGCAATGATAACGGCTGCGGCCAAGGCTGCGAGGCTGGCCATACCAAAGGTGAAGGCC
Organism: Pseudomonas sp. NY15356; assembly: GCF_048068175.1. Classification (NCBI taxonomy): domain Bacteria; kingdom Pseudomonadati; phylum Pseudomonadota; class Gammaproteobacteria; order Pseudomonadales; family Pseudomonadaceae; genus Pseudomonas; species Pseudomonas sp. NY15356. Next base: position 98,264 of record NZ_JBLUPW010000006.1, read on the forward strand.
GGGCCCAGCAGTTTCCAGCTGTAGCCCGAATAAAGCGCGCCCAAGGCACCGCCGGTACCGGACAATGCCGCATACAGCGCCTGGCCCTGCCCTTGCTGGCGCGCGCCGAAGCTGCCCTGGACGAAGGCGATGGCGGCGGCATGGAAGCAGCCGAAGGTGGCCGCGTGCAGCACCTGGGCCATGACCAGCACCACCGGGATGTCGGCCAGGGTGCCCAGCAGCAGCCAGCGCAGCGCCGCCAAGAGGAAGCTGGCCAGCAGCACGCGGCGCACGCTGATGCGCGCGAAGATCCGGCTCATGGCCATGAACACCAGCACTTCGGCGACCACCCCCAGCGCCCATAACAGGCCGATGGCGCCGCGGGTATAGCCCAGGTGCTCCAAGTGCAGGGTCAGGAAGGTGTAGTAAGGGCCGTGGCTGAGCTGCATCAGCGCCACGCAGGCATAGAACGCCAACACCCCTGGCGCCGCCAGTTGGCGCAGGAAGCCCCCCGCCCCCTTGCGCTCGGCCTGTTCCATCGGCTGGGCATTGGGCACCCAGAGGCTGGCGAGGAAGATGCCAGCCATGATCGCCACCAGCGCCACCGGGTAGATGTCCAGGCTCAGCCACTCGAACAGCCGGCCCAGGCCGACCACGGTGAGGATGAAACCGATCGAGCCCCACAGGCGCACCTGGCTGTAGCGGGCGGTCTGGCCGTGCAGGTGGGCCAGGGTGATCACTTCGAACTGGGGCAGCACCGCATGCCAGAAGAAGGCATGCAGGGCCATCACCAGTGCCAGCCAGGCGTAGCTCTGGTCGACGAAGATCAGCGAGAAGGTCGCCAGGGTAGACAACGCCCCCAGGCGCACGATGAGCAAGCGCTGGCCGCTGCGGTCACCCAGCCAGCCCCACAGGTTGGGGGCGATGCAGCGCATCAGCATGGGAATGGCCACCAGCTCGCCGATGCGAGCCGGGGAGAAGCCCAGATGGTCGAAGTACAGCGCCAGGAACGGGGCGGTGGAACCGAGCAGGGCGAAATAGAAGAGGTAGAAACTGGACAGGCGCCAGTATGGGATCGGGGGCATGATTGGCCTTGTGAGGTCCCTGTGCCGGCTCAATCGCGGGACAAGCCCGCTCCTACAATGGCTGCGGAGAACCTGTGGGAGCGGGCTTGCCCCGCGATTGGGCCGGTTCAGGCAACCTGTACCTGACTGACGAACACCGTTCTCAGAGCTGGCCCAGCACCGGGGTGTTCACCTTCACGTCGGCGTTCTGTGCTCGGTGACGCAGCAGGTGGTCCATCAGCACGATGGCCATCATCGCCTCGGCGATAGGCGTGGCGCGGATGCCCACGCACGGGTCGTGACGGCCCTTGGTGACCACCTCCACCGGGTTGCCCTCGATATCGATGGAGCGCCCGGGCACGGTGATGCTGGAGGTCGGCTTGAGCGCCAGGTGGGCGACGATCGGCTGGCCGGAGGAAATGCCGCCGAGGATGCCGCCGGCGTTGTTGCTGAGGAAGCCTTGCGGGGTCAGCTCGTCACGGTGCTCGGTGCCGCGTTGGGCGACACTGGCGAAGCCCGCACCGATTTCCACGCCCTTGACCGCGTTGATGCTCATCAGCGCATGGGCAAGCTCGGCATCCAGACGGTCGAAGATCGGCTCGCCCAGGCCCGGCATCACGCCTTCAGCGACCACGGTGATCTTGGCGCCGACCGAGTCCTGGTCACGGCGCAGCTGGTCCATGTAGGCCTCCAGTTCCGGCACCTTGTCTGGGTCGGGGCTGAAGAACGCGTTGTGCTCCACCGAGTCCCAGCTTTTGAACGGGATTTCGATCGGGCCCAGCTGGCTCATGTAGCCGCGCACGCGGATGCCCTGGGTGGCCAGGTACTTCTTGGCGATGGCTCCGGCAGCCACGCGCATGGCAGTCTCGCGGGCCGAGCTGCGGCCACCACCGCGGTAGTCGCGCAGGCCGTACTTGTGGTGGTAGGTGTAGTCGGCGTGGGCCGGGCGGAACAGGTCCTTGATCGCCGAGTAGTCTTTGGACTTCTGGTCGGTATTGCGGATCAGAAGGCCGATCGAGCAGCCGGTGGTGCGGCCTTCGAACACGCCCGAGAGAATCTCCACTTCATCCGCTTCCTGGCGCTGGGTGGTGTGCCGGCTGGTGCCCGGCTTGCGCCGGTCGAGGTCATGCTGCAGGTCGGCCAGGGTGATTTCCAGGCCTGGCGGGCACCCATCGACAATGGCGACCAACGCCGGGCCGTGGCTTTCGCCAGCGGTGGTGACAGTGAACAGCTTGCCGTAGGTATTGCCGGACATGGACGCTCCGCGAATCTGCCTGAATTTGAAGGAGGCAGGCAGTATACGGAAAACTCCGCTGGATAGGTTGCCTGTACTGCCCCGCGATTAGGCCAGTACAGGCGAACACCGAACCAGAACCTTCCGCCAAGCCCCCGGTCCAACCGACATCCCTCCAAGTAGTAGCCCAATGATGTCGCGCCTCGCCGCCCTCCTCCTGCTGCTGTGCACCAGCCTCGCCCAGGCCGCCGCCCCCACTGTCCTGCAACGCCCCATCGACTTGGACACCGGCCAGGGCGTGCTCCATGGCAGCCTGTTGCTGCCCCAGGAGCAGACGCCGCCACCGGTGGTGCTGATCCTCGCCGGCTCCGGCCCCACCGACCGCAATGGCAACAACCCCGCCAGCGGCCGCCTGGACAACCTCAAGCGCCTGGCCCTGCTGCTGGCCGGCGAGCACATCGCCAGCGTGCGCTTCGACAAGCGCGGCGTGGCCGCCAGCCAGCCGGCCACCCCCGACGAGCGCGACCTCAGCGTCGAGCGCTACGTAGCCGATGTCGTGGCCTGGGGCCGAATGCTCAAGGCTGACCCGCGCTTCGGCCCGTTGATCCTGCTCGGCCACAGCGAAGGTGCGCTGATCGCCAGCCTGGCTGCCGAACAGGCCGGCGCCAGCGCGGTGATCACCGTGGCCGGCAGCGGCAGGCCGGTGGCGGACGTGCTGCGCGAACAGCTGGCCCAGCGCCTGCCGCCTGCGCAACTGGCGCAGGGCAATGCCGTGATCGACCGGCTACAGGCCGGGCAGACCACCCTCGACGTGCCCGCGCCGCTGCGCGAGGTGTTCCGCCCGAGCGTGCAGCCGTACCTGATCTCATTGTTGCGCCAGGACCCGGCGGCGGCCTTCGCCCGCCTGCCAATGCCAGCACTGATCCTCCAGGGCCGCAACGACGTGCAGGTGGAGGTCGCTGACGCCGAGCGCCTCAAGGCGGCCAAGCCCGATGCGCAGTTGGTGGTGATCGAGGGCATGAACCACATGCTGCGCATCAGCCCTCGGGACATGAGCCAGCAGCGTGACAGCTACCGCAACCCAGCGCTGCCGCTGGCCCGGGAGCTGGGGGAACGGATCGTCGCGTTCGTTCGCCAGGTGGCACGGGAGTAGATCGGGTTCAGGAAGTCGTTTTCGCTGCCGATAACGGGGGTTATCGAGGCGGTGCTTCGGGGCCGCGTTGCGGCCCCGTATCCCGCCCACCGTGCATTCGAGGACACCCCTGATGACCGACGCCCCCGCCGCCGTTGAGGCGGACGAAGAGCCACAAGCCCCTGAAAGCGCCCCGCTGCCCTGGGAAGACCTGGCCCCGGAACACTTCCAGCTGCTGCGCCTGGCGCCGCTGCCCACCGAACGCACCAGCGGCGCGCGGCCGCTGCGCTTCGTCGAATTTGGCCATGCCGAACGCCACAGCAAGGAACACAGCCTGTTGCGTCTGGTGATCCGCCTGCCTGGGCAGAAGGTGCGCAAGGAACAGAACCACCTGGACATCCGTGTCGACCACGATCAGCGCCTGGTGCGCATCGGCGACGACAGCGGGCTGCAGCTCGAGCCGCTGAACCGCGGCCTGGGCCGCTTCCTGCTCGGCCAGGCGGTGCAATGGCTGCAGCGGCGCTGGTCGCATTACCAAGTCCAAGGCATGAGCCTACCGAGCAAGGACGCCCTCAACGAAGACAGCCGCCTGCGTCGTGATCATGTGCTGCGCGGCGCGGGCCTGGACGTGGAATACGCCGACGGGCAACTGCTCAAGGCGCGAATCGTGGAGACCCCGGTGGGGCAGCTCAAAGGCAGCTGGAACGGCGAGAAGGTGCAGCGCGTCGACATCCTCGAAGCGGCGGGCATGTTGCAGCAGGCCGAACAGCAGTTGCTGGAGAAGGAAGCGCAACTGCGCGAGCGCGATGAGCGGGTGGCCAAGTACCGGCGCGAGGATAGCGGGCTGCGCTTTACCATCACCTGCCTGGTGGCGTTCGCGGTGTTCCAGGCCGGGTTGTTGATCTGGATCGCTACGCGCTGAGCGTGTACGGGGGCCGCTTTGCGGCCCTTTCGCGGCACAAGGCCCCGCCGACAAGGGGCTGCGGTCTTCTGTAGGAGGGGCCTTGTGGCGCGCAAGGGGTGCAAGGGAGCCCCCCCTCATCACACCCAGGAGCGGAACCCCTCCCGATGCTGCTGGCACTGCTCGGCCGTCAGCATGAACACGCCATGCCCGCCACGCTCGAACTCCAGCCAGGTGAAGTCCACCTCGGGGTACAACGCCTCCACATGCACCTGGCTGTTGCCCACCTCGACGATCAACAGCCCCTTCTCGGTCAGGTGGTCTGCCGCCTCGGCGAGCATGCGCCGCACCAGGTCCAGGCCGTCATTGCCGCAAGCCAGGCCCAGCTCGGGTTCGTGGTGGTACTCGGCCGGCATGTCGGCGAAGTCTTCGGCATCGACATACGGCGGGTTGGACAGGATCAGGTCGAAACGTTGCCCCGGCAGCCCGGCGAAGCCATCGCCCTGCACGGTGTAGACCCGCTCCTCCAGGCCATGGCGCTCGATGTTCTGGTTGGCCACTTCCAACGCCTCGAAGGACAGGTCGGCCAACACCACTTCAGCCTCGGGGAACACGTCGGCGGCGACGATGCCGATACACCCGGAGCCAGTGCACAGGTCGAGGATGCGCGCCGGCTCGGCCGCCAGCCAGGGCTCCAAGCGCTTCTCGAGCAGTTCGCCGATGGGCGAACGAGGCACCAGCACACGCTCATCGACCAGGAACGACATACCGCAGAACCACGCCTCGCCCAGCAGGTAGGCCGTTGGCACGCGGTCTTCGATACGACGCTTGAGCAGGTGCTGCAGGCGCACCCGCTCGTCATCTTCCAACTGGCAATCCAGGTAGCTGTCGGCCACTTCCCACGGCAGGTGCACGGCACCCAGCACCAACAGGCGGGCTTCGTCCCAGGCGTTGTCGGCACCGTGGCCGAAGAACAACTCGTGCTCATGGAAGCGGCTGACCGCCCAGCGGATATGGTCGCGCAGGGTGCGCAGACGGGATGTGATCACGGGGGACTCCTTTTCAGACAGTACAAAAGTCTAACAGCCCGCCGCCGCAAATGTTCCCCCGGAATCCTCCGCCGGTAGCCAGAAGCCAGTAACCATGCTGCCTGCAATGTCAACCATTCACATTGTCGCCGTTGCAGGGGAGAATAGGTATACAAAAGCCCTACCCAAGGAGCCCTTGATGTCCGTTCCAACCACGATGTTCCGCCTCAGCGGCCGCGACTACCCGCCGGCCAAGCTGGGCCAAGCCAGCCTGATCATCATCGATGCGCAAAAGGAGTACCTCAGCGGTCCCCTGGCGCTGTCGGGCATGGACGAGGCCGTGGCCAACATCGCCCGGTTGCTCGACGCCGCACGCAAAGCCGGCCGTCCGATCATCCATGTCCGCCACCTGGGCACCGTCGGCGGCCTGTTCGACCCTCAGGGCGCCCGTGGCGAGTTCATCCCGGGCCTTGAGCCGCGCGAAGGCGAAATCGTCATCGAAAAGCGCATGCCCAACGCGTTCAAGAACACCAAGCTGCACGAGACGCTGCAGGAGCTGGGCCACCTGGACCTGATCGTCTGCGGCTTCATGAGCCACTCCAGCGTCAGCACCACCGTACGCCGCGCCAAGGACTATGGTTATCGTTGCACTCTGGTCGAGGATGCCTCCACCACCCGCGACCTGGCCTTCAAGGATACGGTCATCCCGGCCGCACAGATCCACCAGTGCGAAATGGCCGTGATGGCCGACAACTTCGCCTGCGTCGCCCCGACCGCCAGCCTGATCTGAGGCGGAACCCAAGGGCCGACCCCAGGTCGAATTCCGGATACCCACAGAGGACATCGGAATGAAGCTCAAAGGCAGTTTCGACGCCAAGCGCCTGCGCCAGCGCGAGCCGCGCAACTGGGGCGCGCGCCTGGCGGCCGGCCTGTCCGCCCTGGTGGCGACCCTGGGCATCCTCTTGGCCATGGCCGGCATCGCCGGCCTGTTGGGCAACTACGATGCCCTGGCCGAACTCAATGCCAATCGCCCCCTGGCCGTGACGCTCACGGTCGGCGGGCTGGTGCTGCTGTACCTGGGCGTGCGTTTCTGGCGGCGCAGCCGTATCCGCCTGCGCCGTGGGCATGGGCTGAACCTGGCGCCGCACCTGATGAAAAAGCACGACTGACGGTGTGATCACCGGCTTCCCCCTGTAGGAGCGGCCTTGTGCCGCGAAAGGGCCGCGCTGCGGCCCCAGCAATTTGTGCTGCGGCCCAGATCCTGGGGCCGCTTCGCAGCCCTTTCGCGGCACAAGGCCGCTCCTACATACAAGCGCTTTCGCGTACACTACGCCGCCCACGTGGAGGCAGCATGCAAGACGACGATTTTTCCCTGTTCCGGGCCGAGATCCGCGGCGTGAAACCGATCAAGCACGACCGCGCCGATGTCGGCAAGCCCAAGGCCGACCGCAAGCAGCTGGCCGGCCTGCGCCAGGCCGCGACGGTGCGCAGCGACCAGCCCTTGGTGATCGACGGCCTGTCCGACCAATTCGTCATCGATGTGGGCGCCGAGGACGAGCTGATGTGGCGTCGCGACGGCGTGCAGGAAAGCCAGATCCGCAAGCTCAAGCTCGGCCAGATCGCCTTCGAAGGCAGCCTCGACCTGCACGGCATGACCGTGGAGCGGGCCCGCGAGACGCTCTGGGACTTCATCGCCGAAGCCACCAAGCTGGAAGTGCGCTGCGTACGCGTTACCCACGGCAAGGCCGCGCGCCTGGATGGCAAGCGCCCGATGATCAAGAGCCACGTCAACACCTGGCTGCGCCAGCACCCGCAGGTGCTCGGCTTCGCTTCCTGCCAGCCCCGCCACGGCGGCACGGGCGCGGTGTACGTGATGCTCAAGCGGACCATGCTCGAAGGCCGCGACGAGTGACGCCGTGCTTGCAGCATGGCCCTGGCCGCCGTACCCTTCGTCTTTGCGATTAATCCCCACAGGTAGATCCATGTCCCTGGAACAGAACTACACCGAGATCCTCAGCCAGCTCGGCGAGGACGTCTCCCGCGAAGGGCTGCTCGATACGCCCAAGCGGGCCGCAAAGGCCATGAAGTACCTTTGCCGCGGTTATGAACAAACCCTGGAAGAAGTCACCAACGGCGCGTTGTTCACCTCCGACAACAGCGAGATGGTGCTGGTCCGGGACATCGAGCTGTACTCGATGTGCGAACACCACATGCTGCCCTTCATCGGCAAGGCCCATGTGGCCTACCTGCCCAAGGGCAAGGTCCTGGGCCTGTCGAAGGTCGCGCGCATCGTCGACATGTTCGCCCGCCGCCTGCAGATCCAGGAAAACCTCAGCCGCCAGATCGCCGAGGCCGTGGAGCAGGTGACCGGCGCCGCCGGCGTGGCCGTGGTGATCGAGGCCAAGCACATGTGCATGATGATGCGCGGTGTGGAAAAACAGAACTCGACCATGATCACCTCGGTGATGCTCGGCGAATTCCGCAGCAATGCGGCGACCCGCAGCGAGTTCCTCAGCCTGATCAAGTGATCGGCCGGTGATTGCGAGCCGACCCTTGGGGGTCGGCTTTTTCATGTCTTCAGGAGTTGCCCATGATCGTCAAAGCCTTGCGGGTCGGCCTCGGCCAGCTCATCGTGTTCGGCGACTGGATCAGCCGCCCGGCCAAGCGCAAGCGCGACGCCGCGGCCCAGGCCCGTGTCGAGCAGGAGGCCAAGGGCCTCGCGCTGTACCAGTTCCATGCCTGCCCGTTCTGCGTCAAGACCCGCCGCACCCTGCACCGCCTGAACGTGCCGGTGCAGTTGCGCGATGCGAAGAACGACCCGGTACACCGCCAGGCCCTGCTCGAGGGCGGCGGCCGGGTGAAGGTGCCGTGCCTGCGGATCGAGGAAGCGGGCAAGGTGACCTGGATGTACGAGTCCAAGGACATCATCGCCTACCTGGACAAGCGGTTCTCGGCGATCTGACCAGCCTGCGGCTGCCTGTACCGGCCCTATCGCCAGCACAGGCAACACAACAGCCTGGGTCAATCGACCATCGGCACATGCCGCGGATGGCTCGCCACCCGCGCCAGCCAGGCCTGCACCGCCGGGTACTCGGCCAGGTCGAACCCACCCTGATGGGCCACATGGGTGTAGGCGTACAACGCCACATCGGCGATCGAATACTGCTCTCCCACCAGGTATGGCGTCATCTGCAGCTGCCGCTCCATCACTTTGAGCGCTTTGTAGCCGCCCTTGTGCAGCTTGCGATACTCCTCCACACGCTCATCCGGCAAGCCCAGGTAGAACTGGATGAAGCGCGCCACGGCAATGTAGGGCTCATGGCTGTACTGCTCGAAGAACTGCCACTGCAGCACCTGGGTGCGCAGGCGCGGTTCGCTGGGCAGGAACTCGCTGCCGTCGGCCAGGTAGTTGAGGATGGCGTTGGACTCCCACAAGCAGGTACCGTCCTCGAGCTGCAGCACCGGCACCTTGCCGTTGGGGTTCATGGCCAGGAACTCGGGCGTCTCGGTCTCGCCCTTGAGAATGTCCACTGGATGCCATGTGTAAGGGCGGCCCAGCAGGTGCAGCATCAACTTGACCTTGTAGCAGTTACCCGACTGGTAATCCCCATAGACCTTGTACATCACCCCTTCCCTCTCGTGCAGTTGCGCAATCGTGCCCAATAGTTGGCGACTGTACGGCTAAATGCAATGGTTGCTGTATGGCAAGCATTGCGCCGGGTCACGGTACGCTGAAAAAACTGCTTACACGTTTACAAGGACTTTTCCATGACCGATGCCACCTCCGCGCCGCTGCGCCCCCTGGCAGACAGTTCCCCGTCGGCCGTCGTCGCCGGCTTCATCGCCATGCTCACCGGCTACACCAGCTCGCTGGTGCTGATGTTCCAGGCCGGCCAAGCCGCGGGCTTGACCAATGCGCAGATCTCCTCATGGATCTGGGCCCTGTCGATCGGCATGGCGGTGTGCAGCATCGGCCTGTCGCTGCGCTACCGCACGCCGGTGACCATCGCCTGGTCGACTCCGGGTGCGGCGCTGCTGATCACCAGCCTGGGCGGGGTCAGCTATGGCGAGGCCATCGGCGCCTACATCACCTGCGCAGTGCTGGTTCTGGTCTGCGGCCTGACCGGCAGCTTCGAGCGCCTGGTGCGGCGTATCCCGGCGTCGCTGGCCTCGGCCTTGCTGGCTGGCATCCTGTTCAAGATCGGCAGCGAGATCTTCGTCGCCGCCCAGCACCGCACCGTGCTGGTGCTGGGCATGTTCTTCAGCTACCTGGTGGTCAAGCGCCTGTCGCCGCGATATTGCGTGCTGGCCGCGCTGCTGGTGGGCACGGCGCTGTCCGGTGCCCTGGGCCTGCTGGACTTCAGCGGCTTCCACCTGGAGGTGGCGAAGCCGGTGTGGACCACCCCGAGCTTCTCGCTGGCGGCGACCATCAGCATCGGCATCCCGTTGTTCGTGGTGGCCATGACCTCGCAGAACATGCCGGGCGTGGCCGTACTGCGCGCCGACGGCTACCAGGTGCCGGCCTCACCACTGATCTCGGCCACCGGCCTGGCCTCGCTGCTGCTGGCGCCATTCGGCTCCCACGGCATCAACCTGGCTGCGATCAGCGCGGCGATCTGTACCGGGCCACATGCCCATGAAGACCCGAGCAAGCGCTACACCGCCGCGGTGTGGTGCGGGATCTTCTACGGCATCGCCGGCGTGTTCGGGGCCACGTTGGCGGCACTGTTCGCGGCGCTGCCCAAGGAGCTGGTGCTGTCGATCGCCGCGCTGGCGCTGTTCGGTTCGATCATGAACGGATTGAGCGTGGCCATGGGCGAGGTGCGCGAGCGGGAGGCGGCGTTGATCACCTTCATGGTCACGGCCTCGGGGTTCACCTTGTTTTCCATCGGCTCGGCGTTCTGGGGGATCGTGGCGGGGGTGCTGACCTTGCTGATCCTGAGCCCACGCAAGGCCTGAAACCCACGCAAATCCCTTTGTAGGAGCGGCCTTGCGCCGCGAAAGGGGCGCGAAGCGGCCCCAGGATCTGCGCCATGGCACAGAATGTCGGGGGGCCGCTTTGCGGCCCTTTCGCGGCGCAAGGCCGCTCCTACAGAGGACGTGTCTGCGCTTTACAGCCGGAAATGCCCCACCATTCCTTTCAGCTCATCGCCCAACTGCGCCAGCTCCACACTGGACCGGGCATTGTCCTGCATGGCCAACGCCGCCTGGTCGGCACTGCCGCGGATCTGCGTGACGCTGCGGCTGATTTCCTCGGCCACCGAACTCTGTTGCTCTGCCGCCGCGGCGATCTGCTGGTTCATCTGCTGGATCAATGAAACCGCCGCAGCGATGCTGCCCAGCGCGCTTTCGGTGTGCAGGGCGTCGGCCACCGCCAGGCGCACCAGCTCGGTACTGCCACGGATCTGCGCCACCGATTGGGCCGCATTGCCACGCAGGCTGGCGACCAGGCGCTCGATCTCCTCGGTGGACTGCCGGGTGCGCCGGGCCAGGGCCCGCACCTCATCGGCCACTACCGCGAAGCCACGGCCCTGCTCCCCGGCCCGGGCTGCTTCGATGGCCGCGTTGAGCGCCAGCAGGTTGGTCTGCTCGGCCACGCTCTTGATCACTTCGAGCACATCGCCAATGGTGTGGATCTCGTCGCTGAGGCTGTCGATGCTGGCGCTGGCCGTCTCCGCCGCCGCCGCCAGCTGCTCGATGCGCTGCATGCTCTGGCGCACCACCTGCTGGCCGGACTCGACCTTGTCGTCGGCGCTCTGCGCGGCCTGGGCGGCCTCCTCGGCGTTGCGCGCCACATCGTGCACGGTGGCGGTCATCTGCTGCATGGCCGTGGCCACCTGCTCGGTTTCTTCCTTCTGGCTGCCCACCTCGCGGTTGGTCTGCTCGGTGACCGCCGACAGCGCCTGGGCGTTGCCGGCCAACTGTTCGATGCCCTGCTGCAGGCCGCTGACGATGCCGGACAGCCCCGCCGCCATCTGCTGCATGGCCAGGGTCAGCTGGCCGACTTCGTCGCGCCGGGTGGTTTCGGTGTCGATCGCCAGATCGCCCGCAGCGATGCGCTGGGCCCGGGCGATCACACGCTTGAGCGGGCCGACCACGGCACGGGTGATCAACCAGGCGGCCAGCACGCCGGCCAACAGCGCCAAGGCCGTGGCCAGGCCGATGGCGACGGTGCTGCGGGCCAGCTCGCCCTGCATGGCCTGCTCCTGGGCGGCGTAGGCCTGGTCGACCCGCGCAGTGACCTGTTCGGCGCGGGCCTGAAGCTGCGCCTTGATGCCCTGCTCCTTGGCCAGCAGGTCGGTGTATTCGTTGAGCTTTTCCGAGAAGCTGGCGATGTGCCCGGCCACTTCACCCAGCACGCTCTGGTAACCGGCATCGGCCACCGAGCCCTTGAGCTGCTCGACCAGCGCGCCGGCCTCGACGGTCTGGGCGATGCGCCCTTCGTTGACCGCCTCCTCGCCCTTGCGCCCCTGCTCCAGGCGCACCCGCGCCTCGTCCATGGCCTGCAGCATCAGCCGCGACACCTGGGCCACCTGCCCGGCCTGCTCGAGGAACTCGCTGCCCTGCTGGCCCTGGGACTGCTTGAGGGTATAGGTGCCGTCGTCGGCCAGGCCCATTTGCAGCACATCGAGGTTGTTGGCCACGCTGGACACCGACCAGCTGGCCATGTCCAGGGCCAGCTCCTTGGCCTGCACCGCTTCGACGAAGACGTCGAAGGCCTGGCCGTAGGCGCTGAGGTCGGCTTGGGCGGCGGCCAGGGCGGGCAGGCTGCCGGCGCGCTCGACCAGGCTTTTCAGGTCGTTGCGCAGGGCTTCGGCTTCCTTGATGTCCGAGCGCAGGGCGAAGGATTGCTCATGCTGGCGCAGCTTGAGCAGGTCGGTGTTGAACTGGCTCATCTGGAGCAGGCTGTCGAAGCGCTGGCCGACGCCGTGGAGGGCGAAGATACCGATGGCGGCGACCGCCAGGGTCAGCAGCAGGACCAGGGCAAAGCCCAGGCCGAGCTTGCGGGCCATGCCCAGGTTGGCCAGAACACCGTGTTGGGTTGCCCTCATTGCCTTTTCCCCCCCGCGATGGGCTGCAAAGCAGCCCTTTTGTTATCGACCAAGAGTGGCAACAGCTGGCCTCTGTCCACAAGGCCCAACCCTCACAATGGTGTCAAATAGCTATGACCCTGTCGCTTTCAGCATGCTGGAGGTCGCCCTGCGTGCCGAAAGAACGCCTGGGCCCGTTGGTCCTGCCCGTAGGCGACGTTGATCCGCAGCCAATCGCTGGGCGCGCCCTCTGGGTCGAAGGCACTGCCCGGCGTCAGCAACACCGCGTGTTCCAGGGCGATGCGCTCCAGGCTGGCGAAACCTCGCCCCGGCGACCGGGCCCAGACGAACATGCCGCCATAGGGCTCGCAGAACACCTCCCAGCCAAACGCCTCCAGTTGCCCCAGCACCTTGGCCATGTGCTGCCCCAGGCGCACCCGCAGGCGCTGCACGCTCTTGCGGTAGCTGCCAGTGGCGAGCATCTGTCCCACCACCTGCTCGGCAAAACGCGAAGTGCCGATGCCGGTGACCATCTTCAATTCGGCCAGGCGGGCGATCAGCGCGGCGTCGGCCACCAGGTAGCCGACCCGCAGGGAACTGCTCAAGGTCTTGGAGAAGCTGGCCAGGTAGATCACCCGCTGCTCGCTGTCGAGGGTGGCCAGGCGGGTGGCCGGGCCGTCCTGGAAGTCGGCGTAGAGGTCGTCCTCGACGATCCGCAGGTCATGTTCCCGGGCCAGCTCCAGCAAGCGATAGGCGACCTTGGGGGTCAGGCTGGTACCGGTCGGGTTGTGGTACAGGCTGTTGATGAACAGGCAGCGCGGGCGATGCTCGGCCAGCAGCCGCTCGAGGGCCTCCAGGTCCGGGCCGCTGGCCGTGCGCGGCACCGGCAGCATGCGCACCTGGTGCTGGCGCAGCAGGTTGAACAGGTTGTAGTAGCCGGGGCTTTCCACCAGCACCGCGTCGCCCGGGCGCAACAGGGTGCGCACCAGCAGGTCGAGGCCGTGGCTGGCGCCTTGGGTGGTGAGGATGCGCTCCGGGCCGGCGGGGATGTCCAGGCGGGCCAGGCGCTTGTGCAACTGCTGGCGCAGGCTGGCCAGGCCCAGGGGTGGGCAGTAGTCGAACAGGTCTTCTACGCGGCCGCGGCTGACCTGGCGTATGGCCTGGGCCAGCTCGGCGTTGGCGCGCCAAGCGCCGGGCAGCCAGCCGCAGCCGAGCTTGAGCAGCTCGTCGTGGCCTTCGCGGAACTGGCGCCAGCTGCCGTCACCGGCCTCGCCCCAGGGCTGGGTGTCCTCGACCGCTAGCCCGGGTTTGCGCTCGGCGACGAAAAAGCCGGTGCCGTGGCGCGCCTCCAGCCAGCCGCTGGCGACCAGGCGGTCGTAGGCCTCGATCACGCAGGATGCGCTGACCGCTAGTGTGCGCGCTTGGGTGCGGATGGAGGGCAGGCGTGCGCCGGGGCGCAGGCGCTGGTGTTCGATCCAGGCCTGGAGCTGGTCGGTGAGCTGTTGCACCAGAGGCGTGGTGGATTGGCGGTCCAAGTGGATGGGCATGGCAAGTGTTCGCTGTTTTTTGGCGAACAGTTAAGCATAAATGGGGTGGGCGTGTGTCTTGTGGGTGGTTTGGCCTGGGGGCACTGTGCCCCTACCGGCCCAATCGCCGGCAAGCCGGCTCCCACAGAAGCGGCGCTCACCCAGGCGGGGTACACACCGGACCATGTGGGAGCAACTGTCTTGGTTGCTTGGCCCGCCCCTATCGCTGGCAAGCCAGCCACAGGTATAGCGGTGTCAGCGCAAGACCGGTGGGAGCCGACTTGCCGGCGATTGGGCCCGAACAGACAACCCGTCAAGGATACCCCGATGCCCACCCGTTCAGCCCCGGCCCGCCTGGCCTTCGCCCTCTGCCTGATCACCCTGGCGGTCAACCTCCAGGCCCCTCTGTACATCGCCTACGCCGACCTCTCCGGGCAAGGCGCAGCCGCCACCGCGGTGGCGTTCTCCGGCTACGTGCTGGGTGTGCTGCCGGTACTGCTGGCCCTCGGCGGCCTGGCCGACCGCATCGGCCGACGCCCGCTGATCCTCGCCGCCCTGGCCCTGTCGATGGTCGCCACCGTGCTGATGTTGTTAGCCCCCGGGCTGCAGACCCTGGGCATCGCCCGCCTGTTCCTCGGCCTTGGCACGGGACTGGCCTCGGCGACCGCCACCGCCTATATGGGCGAACTCATGGCCGGCGGCGACACCGGCCGCGCCGCCAACTGGGTCACCGCCAGCACCTCCCTGGGCTTCGGCCTTGGCGCTGCGCTGACCAGCCTGTTCCTGCTGAGCGGCCCGACCCTGACGCCCGGCAGCTTCCACCTGCAGCTGGCCCTCGCCGCCCTCGCCCTCGCGCTCGTCTGGCGCCTGCCCGACCCACGGCCCGCACAACGCAGCGCCATGCTGCGCCTGCCCTGCTACCCCGCCGGCAGCCTGGCCTACGGGCTGGCCATCCTGCTCGCATGGGCCTGTGTCGGGCTGGTGATCGCCCTGCTGCCCGGCATCCTGCGACAACACGGCCTGAGTGCCTGGTCGGGGTTCTCTACGTTTTGCGTGATCAGTTGCGGCTTGCTGTTCCAACCCATGGCCCGCCGCCTGCCCAGCGCCCGCGCCACCCTGCTGGGGCTGGTGATCCTGCCGTGCAGCTATGCCCTGCTGGCCTGGGGCGCCGACAGCGGGCATCTGCTGGCCGTGCTGGCCGGCGCAGTGGCGGCCAGCAGCGCCTGCTACGGGTTCATCTACCTGGGTGGGCTAGCGGCGGTGAACCAATTGGCTGGCACCGAGAAGACCCGCGCCAGCGCGGGGTTCTTCCTGCTGGCCTACCTGGGGTTCAGTTTGCCGGTGATCTTTACCGGCGTGCTCAGTGACCGGCTCGGTTCGCGGACGGCGTTGGTGGTGTTTGGGGCGGCGTTGTTGCTGGGGTGCGTGGCGGTTGGCCTGGCATTGATGATGTCGATGCGCGCTAGCGCTGTTCGTAAGGCAGCGCAGCCCTTGTAGACCCAGGGCAACGGTAATCCAATGGGCAGCAGGGCCCCTGTGGGAGCGGGCTTGCCCGCGATCACGGGCGAAGCCCGTGCCATACCACCGCGAAGGCAGGCCCGGCCCAATCGCGGGACAAGGCCGCTCCTACAACATCGAACAACGCCGAGAGGACAGCCATGGACAGGGGCGCATGTAAATTTAAATTTGCAACAAAAAGGTGAAATAACTGTAACATTCCAAGGAATGATGGCCTTTTGATACTTACAAGGATGTAGCGTGGTCCGCAATACCCCAGAATGGTCCAATGATTTTCCGCATGTCGTGAAGCACCAACGCACCACTCTGCATTTCAAAGCCCCTCTGCGTCCCCATACCCGACATGCTCTCGAGCGGTTGATCGACCAGGCCAGCCGCAGCAAACGCATCAGCACTCCTCTCGATTGCCCGGAGCGAGCATTCTTCACCAAGCGTGAAAAGCTCGACTCACTGAAGAAGAAATGGCGCGTGCAAAGAGGTCGCCCAAAACGCAATGGCATGTTCGATTGGCCGATCGAGGAACTGATCAACACACAAGAGGCTTCGCGACGCGGCGCTCGTGTCCCCCCCTTGGTAGGGTATGGCTATAGCCGCTCCAAGCTCGGGCTGGTGCAGGACCTGTTCCTGATTACCCAACACCTGGATGAATATCACGATGGGCTGGCCATACTGCGTCAGAGCCCAGAGGCGATCGACAACATAATCCGGGCTGCTTTCGAGTTGCTGCACGCTCTCCATAGCCTGGGCATTACTCATATGGACCTATGGGCTGCCAATATCATGTTGCCAACCCAACCTGACGCCCAGCCCCAAGCCATCGATCTGGAAAATAGCTTCCACGTCCCAACAGACTTCCTTGGTGAAACGCTGGGCTTCCAGTTCGGGTTCTTCTATTTCCGCGAAGTCTATCGCTACATCACCGAAGCCGATTACGACACCCAGGTGGAACAAGCCCTCTCACACTATTTTCCACATATCGACCGGGAGGCATTCGAGCGGGTATACCGGATTGCCAAGCACCAGGACATCGGACGATTGGAACGTCGCGATATCTTTCTCACAGGCACCGTCAACGCCCAGTACTGATTCTTAGATGGCCATGGCCCCACCATCCACTGCCAGGCTATGCCCGGTGGTAAACGCCGCCCCATCGCTGCACAAGTACAACACCGCACTGGCAATCTCCTCCACCTTGCCAATGCGCCCAACCGGGTGCATCGCCGCGGCGAACTCCGCCTTGCGCGGGTCGGCCTCGTAGGCGCGGCGGAACATGTCGGTGTCGATCACCGCCGGGCACACCGCATTCACCCGGATGCCCTTCTTGGCGTATTCGATCGCCGCTGACTTGGTCAGGCCGATCACCGCATGCTTGGAGGCGCTGTAGATGCTCATCTTCGGCGCCGCGCCCAGCCCCGCCACCGAGGCTGTGTTGACGATGGCCCCGCCACCGGCGGCCAGCATCAGCGGCAACTGGTACTTCATGCACAGCCACACGCCCTTGACGTTCACCCCCATGATCGCGTCGAACTCTGCCTCGCTGCCCTCGGCCAGGCGGCCCTTCTCGATCTCGATGCCGGCGTTGTTGAAGGCATAGTCCAGGCGACCATAGGCCTCGATGACCTGTTCATGCAGCGCCTGCACCTCGCGCTCGCAGGTAACGTCGCACGCCAGAAACAGCGCCTGCCCACCCGCCTCGTGGATCAGCGCCACGGTCGCTTCGCCGCCGGCCACATCACGGTCGGCCACCACCACCTTCAAGCCCTCGCCGGCGAACGCCAGCGCCGTCGCCCGGCCGATCCCCGCCCCGCCACCGGTGACCAGGGCAACCTGGCCGGAAAAGGTCATGCTCATTGCTGGCTCCTGCATGCTGGTTGTTGTGCAGGGGGAGTCTAGACAGATCACACGGCCGCTGGGCAGCAGGATCATCCAGGTGGATCAGAATGTATTTACAGCAGATGTGGTGCTTGCTCCGAAGAACCCCTTGGGGCTATCAAGTGGGTTGGATCGAAGAATCTGATAGCCCCGATCGCGGGACAACCCCGCGATTGCGCCGGCACTGCCAACCCCAAACCCAAGGGAACCCCCATGGCCCACACCAACCGCCGCTTCCTGCTGACCAGACGCCCCGTCGGCGCCGTACGCCGCGACGACTTCACCTACGAACAAGCCCCCGCCGCCGAGCCCGCCGAAGGCCAGGTGCTGGTCAAGAACCTCTACCTCTCCCTGGACCCCGCCATGCGCGGCTGGATGAACGAAGGCAAGTCCTACATCCCACCCGTGGCCCTGGGCCAGGTGATGCGCGCCCTGGGCGTAGGCGAAGTGATCGCCTCCAAGCACCCGGGCTTCCAGCCCGGCGACCATGTCAACGGCCCGCTCGGCGTGCAGGACTACTTCACCGGCGAACCCCAGGGCCTGTACAAAATCGACCCACGCCTGGCCCCCCTGCCCCGCTACCTCTCGGCCCTGGGCATGACCGGCATGACCGCCTACTTCGCCCTGCTCGACGTCGGCCAGCCCAAGGCCGGCGAAACCGTGGTCATCTCCGGCGCCGCCGGCGCGGTGGGCAGCATTGCCGGGCAGATCGCCAAGCTCAAGGGCTGCCGTGTGGTCGGTATCGCCGGTGGCGAAGCGAAGTGCCGCTACCTCAAGGAGGAGCTCGGCTTCGACGGCACCATCGACTACAAGGCCGAAGACGTGCTGGCCGGCCTCAAGCGCGAATGCCCCAAAGGCGTGGACGTGTACTTCGACAACGTTGGCGGCGACATCCTCGACGCCGTGCTCAGCCGCCTGAACTTCAAAGCCCGCGTGATCATCTGCGGGGCCATCAGCCAGTACAACAACAAGGACGCCGTCAAAGGCCCGGCCAACTACCTGTCGCTGTTGGTGAACCGCGCACGGATGGAAGGCTTCGTGGTGATGGACTACGCCAAGGAGTACGGCAAGGCCGCCCAGGAGATCGCCGGCTGGCTGGCCAGTGGCGAAGTGAAGAGCAAGGAGGATGTGGTGGAAGGGTTGGAGACCTTCCCGGAGACACTGCTCAAGCTGTTCAGCGGGGAGAACTTCGGGAAGCTTGTGCTCAAGATTTGAGGCATGTGTCCGTCGGTGCCGGCCTGATCGCGGGGCAAGCCCGCTCCTACAGAGGCCGAGTCGGCCATATGTCTATGACAGGCACCCTACCTGTGGGCTGCGCTGTCGCAGAACCCGCGGCCGGCGCTGCCCCTGTGGGAGCGGGCTTGCCCCGCGATTGGGCCGCAACGCGGCCCGCCCCGCACAATCAACCGCGAATCTCAGCCACCACCGCCGCCAGCGCCTGCGCCGGATCCGCCGCCTGGCTGATCGGTCGCCCGATCACTAGGTAGTCCGACCCCGCATCCAACGCCTGGCGCGGCGTCAGGATCCGCCGCTGGTCATCCTGCGCACTGCCCGCCGGGCGAATCCCCGGGGTCACCAGTTGCAACGAGGGGTGCGCCGCCTTCAACGCCGGTGCTTCCAGCGCCGAGCACACCAACCCGTCCATCCCCGCCTTCTCGGCCAACGCCGCCAAGCGCAGCACCTGCTCCTGCGGGTCGACATCCAGGCCGATACCGGCCAGGTCTTCACGCTCCATGCTGGTCAGCACCGTCACGCCGATCAGCAGCGGCTGCGGCCCGCTACGCTTGGCCAACTCTTCACGGCAGGCCGCCATCATGCGCAGGCCACCGGAGCAATGCACGTTGACCATCCACACCCCCATCTCGGCCGCAGCCTTGACCGCCATCGCCGTGGTGTTGGGGATATCGTGGAACTTGAGGTCGAGGAACACCTCGAAGCCCTTCTCGCACAGCGTCTCGACGATGCCCGAAGCGCTGCTGGTGAACAGCTCCTTGCCGACCTTCACCCGGCACAGGGCAGGATCGAGCTGGTCAGCCAGCTTCAGGGCGGCCTCACGGGTAGGGAAATCCAGGGCGACGATCAGGGGCGTCTGGCAGGCGGACATGGGCAGGGTCTCTTGGCAAGTCGAAAACGGCGCGCATTGTAAACGAAGTGGCACCACCTTTGGGGGCCACGGGTCACGAGAATTGGCCCGGCACCCGGTCGCTCCTATAATTGAACCAACGGATACACGGCAGGCTCGAAACTGAAGGAGCGCTGCCCTCCACGGTCTGCAAGGAGAACATCATGCCCTGGTATGCCTGGTTGATACTGATCATAGCCCTTGGCTCGATCGTGGGTGGCCTATTGCTGCTGCGCGACACGGCCAAGAAACTGCCCCTGACCGAAGAGCAGCTGAAGAAAATTCACGAACGCAATGCCGAAATGGACGCCAAGGAGGCGAAAGACCGCTGATGCTCCTTGATGGCCGACCCAGCGGACCGGCCATCACCCCTACCGGTTACTCCGCTACCACCAACTTGTCGCGGTTGCGCTCGAGCAGCGCGTTGCCGATGCCCTTGATTTCCAGCAACTCATCCACCGACGTGAACGGGCCGTGGGCCTCACGGTAGGCCACGATCGCCTCGGCCTTGGCCTTGCCGATGCCGTTGAGCTCCTTCTGCAGGGTCAGGGCGTCGGCGATGTTCAGGTCGAGCTTGGCAGGTTGAGACTCCACTACAGCCGTCACCACCTGGGTGGCGGACAGTTCGGCGACAGGCGCTGGGGTTGCGTTGGGCGCGGCGCTGAGCGAGAAGGACAGGCCGGTGAACAGCGGGAGGAGCAAGTAGGAAAGGATGGTGTTGCGCATTGAGTGGCACTCCTGTGAGGTTGAATGACGAGGCAGCATTTCCTGGCTGCCCGACACAACTTAGCCCTTCAGGAGGCGGTGGGATAGCGGTGCGTGAGGGGGAATGGTTACGAGATTTAGACGTTACGGCGTGTGTCCCACTTCCTGGGGAAAGGTCGTACAGGAAGTGGGAATGGGGCGTTCGGGATCAGTAGATTTTTTCTTGCAGCAGGCGCTTCAGATATTGGCCATAGCCGTTTTTGGCCAGCGGTGCGGCCAGAGCCTCGAGCTGCTCGGCACCGATCCAGCCCTGACGGAATGCGACCTCTTCAGGGCAGGCCACTTTCAGGCCTTGGCGGCGTTCGATGGTTGCGATGTACTGGCTCGCTTCCAGCAGCGAATCATGGGTACCGGTATCCAACCAGGCGTAGCCACGTCCCATGATTTCCACAGACAGGCTGTTGCGCTCCAGGTAGGTGCGATTCACATCGGTGATTTCCAGCTCGCCACGTGGGGATGGCTTGATGCCCTTGGCGATCTCGACCACGTCTTGGTCATAGAAATACAACCCGGTCACGGCATAGCTGGACTTCGGCTGAGCAGGCTTTTCTTCGAGGCTGATGGCCTTGCCATTGGCATCGAATTCGACCACGCCATAACGCTCCGGGTCATGCACGTGGTAAGCGAACACGCTGGCGCCGCTGGTACGCTTGCCCGCGTTACTCAGCAAATGTTGGAAATCGTGGCCGTAGTAGATGTTGTCGCCCAGCACCAGCGCCGATGGATCGTTGCCGATGAAGTCTTCACCAATGATGAACGCCTGCGCCAAGCCATCGGGTGAAGGCTGAACAGCGTAGGAAATATTCAAACCCCACTGCTCCCCGCCACCCAGCAACTGCTCGAAACGCGGCGTGTCCTGTGGAGTCGAGATGATCAGAATGTCCCGAATCCCAGCCAACATGAGCGTGGTCAAAGGGTAATAGATCATCGGCTTGTCGTAGACCGGCAGCAATTGCTTGGAAATTGCCAAGGTCGCCGGATGAAGACGAGTACCCGAACCACCCGCCAGAATGATGCCTTTACGTTTCATTGCCGTTATTTCCCTTGTATTTCCGTCAGCATCCGTGCCACGCCCTGTTGCCATTCAGGAAGCCGCAGGCCGAAAGCTTTCTCAAGTTTATGCGTATCGAGACGCGAATTGGCCGGCCGCTTCGCCGGTGTGGGGTAGGCGTCAGTGGTCAGAGCGTTGACCGCCTCAGCGGGCACCTTCAGCGCCACACCGGCCGCAGCAGCGTGCTCCAGCACAAAACGGGCATAGCCACACCAAGTCGTCTCCCCTGCTGCGGCCAAATGATAGAGCCCAGACAGTGCAGCATCGTGGCGGGCCGCGACAATAGCGTGCGCAGTTACGTCAGCGATCAGTTCCGCGCCGGTAGGTGCGCCAAACTGGTCATCGATAACGCCCAAGGTGTCGCGCTCCGTGGCCAAGCGCAGCATGGTGCGGGCAAAGTTATTGCCACGTGCCGCGTATACCCAGCAGGTACGGAAGATCAGATGCTTGCAGCCCGACGCCTGTATCGCCTGCTCACCCGCAAGCTTGCTCTCGCCGTATACGTTGAGCGGCCCTACTTCATCCGTCTCCTGCCAAGGCGTCACACCCTGCCCAGGGAAGACGTAGTCGGTGGAGTAATGCACCAACAGCGCCCCGGAAGCTGCCGCAGCCTGTGCCAACACACCAACGGCCTCGGCGTTGACCCGGAAGGCCTGTTCGCGCTCCGACTCTGCCTTGTCCACAGCTGTGTAGGCGGCGGCATTGACGATCACATCAGGAGCCCAGTCTTGAACGGTACGCCCAAGGCCTGCCAAGTCAGCGAGGTCGCCACAATAGGATTCACTGCGAGCGTTGAGCGCCAAAACCTCGCCCAGCGGCGCCAGGCTGCGTTGCAGTTCCCAGCCAACCTGACCATCTTTGCCTAGCAGCAGGATCTTCATGCATTACGCCCGCTGTAGTTCTTCTCGACCCAGTCACGGTAATTGCCGGACTGCACGTTCTCGACCCACTGCCAGTTCTCCAGGTACCACTGCACGGTTTTACGAATGCCGGTCTCGAAGGTTTCCGCTGGCTTCCAGCCCAGGTCGCGCTCCAGTTTGCGGGCATCGATGGCATAACGACGATCATGCCCTGGGCGATCGGTCACGAAGGTGATCTGCTCGCTGTAGGCCTTGCCATCCTCACGCGGGCGCAGCTCATCGAGCAAGGCGCAGACGCGATTGACGATCTCCAGGTTCGGCTTCTCGTTCCAGCCGCCGACGTTGTAAACCTCACCCACCTTGCCCGCCTCAAGCACACGGCGGATGGCGCTGCAGTGGTCTTTGACGTACAGCCAATCCCGGATCTGCTGGCCATCGCCATACACCGGCAGTGCTTTACCACCCAAGGCGTTGACGATCATCAAGGGGATGAGCTTCTCCGGGAAATGATAAGGGCCGTAGTTGTTGGAGCAGTTGGTGGTCAGCACCGGCAGGCCGTAGGTGTGGTGATAGGCACGGACCAGATGGTCGCTCGCAGCCTTGCTCGCCGAGTACGGGCTGTTGGGCTCGTACTGGTGCTTTTCAGTGAACGCTGGCTCGTCGGCGGCCAGGGAGCCATACACTTCGTCGGTGGAAACGTGCAGGAAGCGGAAGGCCTGCTGGGCGTCGCTTTCAAGACCTTTCCAGTGGCCGCGCACGGCCTCGAGCAGGCGGAAGGTGCCAACGATATTGGTCTGGATGAAATCTTCAGGACCGTGGATCGAGCGGTCCACATGGGATTCGGCGGCGAAATTGATCACCGCTCGCGGCTTGTGCTCTGCCAGCAGGCGCTGCACCAGCTCGAAATCACCGATGTCGCCCTGTACGAACTGGTGCTGGGGGTTACCTTCCAGGCTCGCGAGGTTCTGCAGGTTGCCTGCGTAGGTGAGCTTGTCCAGGTTGATCACCGGCTCATCCGATTGAGCCACCCAGTCCAGTACGAAATTTGCGCCGATGAAGCCGGCTCCGCCGGTTACCAAGATAGTCATTTTTCAGGTCTTTTCAATTGTTTCGCGAGAGGGATGACGGGACTTCCTTGTGCCCAAACGCTGGGCATAACGTCCTGCTGACGGCCGTCTTCTTATAGGCCCCGAAGAGTCTCAACATGCGTACGTTTGGTCATGATTCGCGGAGGATACAGCTCACGGGGGGCTGAACACCTCACGGGCGGGATTGTACCTTGAACGTTAGGGGTTTGCTGAGTTCGAGGTTGCTATAGACTCCGAACGCGAGCAAGGCCTGAAAACCTGACCTCGCTCGCAACCCCATCGTAAATACTGATCAGTCGAACAAGTCAGCTTCAGTGAGAAGCTTTCCGAGCTTGTCCTTGTCGGACAACAACGGCTCGCTCTGTTGTGGCCATTGAATGGCGACTTGCGGATCATTCCAAGCCAGGCAACGCTCATGGGCTGGCGCGTAGTAGTCCGTGGTCTTGTAGAGAAATTCGGCCGTCTCGGAGAGAACGACGAAACCGTGTGCGAAGCCTTCCGGGACCCAAAGTTGGTGTTTATTCTCTGCGGACAGGTAAGCGCCTACCCAACGACCGAAGGTTGGAGAGGAGCGGCGCAGGTCGACAGCGACATCGAAAACCTCGCCGTCCACTACGCGTACGAGCTTTCCTTGTGGATTCTGTATCTGATAGTGCAAGCCCCGTAGAACGCCTTTAGCGGAGCGGGAGTGGTTGTCTTGGACGAAGGTGATGGGTTTGCCGACGACGCTTTCGAAGGCACGCTGATTGAAGCTTTCAAAAAAGAAGCCTCGAGCATCGCCAAAGACACGCGGCTCGAAGAGTATGACATCGGGAATGGCTAAGGGTCGTGCGTTCAACAAAAATACTCCTGAATAGTCCCTGCTTTCCTGCGGGCTGGATAATCCTTAAGCTACCATGCCCATTAGGGAAAACTGAAAAAGACTCCCTGACTTTGGCAAAATTGCCCGGACGCTACCCGCCGAGATTTCCGATGAGACACATGACCTTTTCCGACGCCGAGTACGCCGGCAAGCGCAAGCAGACCCGTAAGATCGAGATGGATCAGGTGGCGCCGCGAAAGGGTTTGATTGCTTTGATCGAGCCACACTGCCCCAAGGGTGAAGGTGGGCGCCCGGCATCCCTATTGATGGCGATGCTGCGGATTCATCTGCTGCAAAACTGGTTCGGCTACAACGATCCGGCGGTGAAGGAGTCGCTATACGAGACAACCATTCTACGTCAGTTCGTGGGACTGAGCCTGGAGCGTATCCCTGATGAAACCACGATCCTCAACTTCCGTCGCCTGCCGGAGAAACACGAATTGGCGGTCGGGACTCTGGCGGTGATCAATGCTTACCTGGGAAATCGGGGGCTGAGGCCGCGCCAAGGCACCATCGTCGATGCCCCGCTGATCAATGCGCCGAGTGCAGCCAAGAATCAGGACGGTAAGCTTGACCCGCTAGTGCATCAGACTAGGAGGGAAAACCAGTATAACTTCGGCATGGAGCCACACATCGGCGCCGATACCGAGTCCGGCCTGGTGCTAATGGGGACGGCAGCCGACGTTGCAGACGTTACCCTTGTCGACAAACTGTTGCACCGCGAGGAGAACCTGGTGAGTGCCGACGCAGGTTACACCGGCGTAGAGAAGCGCCCGCAACATGCAAGCCGGGTGGTAGTCTGGCAGATCGCGGCCCACCGCAATACATATAAGAAGCTGAGTAAGCGCAGCGTGCTGTACAAAGCCAAGCGCAAGATCGAAAAGGCCAAAGCTCGGGGGCACACGAAGGGGGAGCATCCGGTTCGGTTGGTCAAGTGCCTGCTCGGCTATGTAAAGACGCGCTTCCGCGATCTAGCCAAAAACACCGCGCAACTGATGACGCTGTTCGCGTTGTCGAACCTGTGGGTAGCGCGCTGATATTCACTAGCGAGTGTAGGATAGGTGCGTTTGTAATGTGGGAAATGGACGCTGCGGATACGCGCGGCGGCTAAAACTGCGAAATGAGCGGCGATCGCTTTTGATTGGCTTGCAGCTTTCAAAATCGGCGGAGGCTGAAATCGACCAGAAATGCTGCGGTACTTCCGCGCTTCCCTAAAGAGTGGCGCCATTTAATTTATCAACTTAAGGCTGCGGGAAACATTATGAATATATATGCAGTAGTTGGAACCGGAGGTTTTGCTCGAGAAGT
Source organism: Pseudomonas sp. NY15356 (assembly GCF_048068175.1). Taxonomy (NCBI): domain Bacteria; kingdom Pseudomonadati; phylum Pseudomonadota; class Gammaproteobacteria; order Pseudomonadales; family Pseudomonadaceae; genus Pseudomonas; species Pseudomonas sp. NY15356. The sequence continues at coordinate 123,605 of NZ_JBLUPW010000006.1, forward strand.
AATGCCTATAGCGATAAGCATGCTGGGCACACAGAAACAAAACTACAAATTGGTTTTTGTTGCCGAGGACACTACGCTCAATGAAATTAATGGAATACCAGTTTTAAGCGAAAGCGATTTTTTTTCTATCTCGGGCGCTGAGAAGTATTTTAGCGTAGCTATTGGAGATTCCACACTTAGGAAGAAAATTTCCGATAGATATATAGAAAAAAACATATCCCCTTTTTCAATTTACGCAAGTAATTCCGTAGTTTTGAGTTCTAACCATATTGGCGAAGGAGCCATTTTTTGTCCCTTCACCACTGTAACGAGCAACGCTCGGATCGGAAAATTTTTTCATTCTAATCTGTATTCATATGTAGCCCACGATTGTGTTATCGGTGATTATGTTACATTTGCCCCCGGCGTCAAATGTAATGGAGGCGTAATAATCGAGGACAATGTATATGTTGGCGCGGGGGCTGTAATCAAACAAGGTACAGTGAAACGCCCCATCATTATCGGAAAAAACTCTGTAGTTGGAATGGGAGCGGTAGTCACCAAAAGTGTGCCACCAGATACGACTGTTTTAGGAAATCCTGCGAAGCCGCTTCGTGCAGTTTAACTTTTCACTTTAAGGATATTCATGAAAATTGGAGTTATAGGCAAAGGTACAATGGGTAGAGGGATAGTTCAATTACTTTCCCAATCTGAGACGGTCAATTCTGTTCTGTGGCTAGGGCGCTCAGGGAATATTGATGAACAACCGCTGCTTGAGCTTAAACGACAATGGGAGCGTTTAGCTGCGAAGCAAAGAATTACCCCTGAATCCGCCAAGAACTTTGTAAATAAAATTGAATTAGTAAATGATTTCGAGAGCTTGAAAAATTGCACCGCAATTATAGAAGCCGTTTCAGAGGACAAAAACGCCAAAAAGTCTATTTTCACTGAATTAGGAAAAATCGTTAGCTCTGATACAATTTTAGCATCAAACACCTCTTCGTTCTCAATTACGGAGCTTGCGTCTTATACACCTTTCCCAGGCAATGTGATTGGCTTGCATTTTTTTAACCCTGCACCGGTAATGAAGTTGACAGAAGTTATTTCTGGCATCGTCACCTCTCAATCAACAGTTGAATGGTCTATTGATTTTGCTTCGAAAATGGGAAAAGAGCCCGTACTAGTAAATGAAGCCCCCGGCTTTATTGTAAACCGAATGCTCATCCCAATGATTAACGAAGGTATTGGAATCTTGGCTGAAGGTGTTGCATCTGCACTCGAAATTGATAAAGCAATGAAATACGGTGCCAATCACCCTATAGGCCCGTTAGCCCTTGCTGATTTAATAGGCAATGATGTTTGCTTATCGATCATGGAAACTTTACATGATGAAACGGGAGATCCTAAGTACCGTGCTCATCCGTTACTTAGAAAAATGGTCCGAGCTAATCGGCTAGGACGCAAAACCGGTTTCGGCTTTTTTAAATATTAGATTTTTCGGAGAGTATTATGGGCACGCTAATTATTGCTGAGGCAGGAGTCAACCATAATGGCGACATTGAGCTTGCGAAGCGACTGATTCAGGAAGCGGCAATTGCGGGAGCCGATCTGATAAAATTTCAGACATTCGTTACCGACAAAAATATTTCAGTTACTGCGCCTAAAGCGGACTATCAATTGAAAACCACCTCGATTGATGAAAGTCAATATGAGATGGTTCGCAAACTCGAATTATCAAAATCAGACCACGAAGTATTGATCAAAGAGTGTAAGCGTTGTGGTATTAGCTTTTTCTCTACGGCTTTCGACTTCGACAGCTTTGATTTATTAGTTAAGCTTGGTGTTGATCGAGTTAAAATTCCTTCAGGAGAAATAACTAATCTGCCATTTCTCCAATATGTCACCCGCCTAGGTTTACCGGTTATACTTTCAACTGGAATGGCGACTCTCGGTGAAGTGGAGGCTGCAATTGAGATCATAGAAGCTAACGGCACGTCTCGTGAGAGAATCACTGTTCTTCATTGCACTACAGAGTATCCCGCACCCTACAGCGAAGTTAATTTACATGCAATGGTGACGATGGGCAGCGCATTCAATGTTGATATCGGCTACTCTGATCACACACAAGGGATTGAAGTTGCAATTGCAGCAGTAGCGATGGGGGCTAAAGTTATCGAAAAACATTTTACTTTAAATAGAGATCTTCCCGGCCCTGATCACAAAGCGAGCTTGGAACCACATCAATTTAGAGCGATGGTTGATGCGATTCGTAATGTAGAGTTATCGCTGGGCGACGGTATTAAACGGCCTACGCCAAGCGAAGTAAGAAATAAACTTATTGCACGTAAGTCGCTTGTTGCCAGTAAGCAGATCCGCATCGGTGAAATTTTCACGGAAGAAAATATTACTACTAAGCGCCCTGGAACCGGAATTTCTCCAATGAGGTGGTCTGAAGTTATGGGCAAGGCGGCAACGCGAGATTACGAAGTTGATGAGTTGATTCTACTATGAAGCGTAAAATTTGCGTGGTAACAGGGACGCGAGCTGAATTTGGTTTGCTCCGCTGGCTTATCAACGATCTCCAAGATGACCCACAAGTTGAGCTTCAAATTGTCGCTACTGGAATGCACTTGTCAACCGAGTTCGGTATGACCTTTCGCGAGATTGAGCAGGCTGGATTTGCGATAACAGAGAAAGTGGAAATTCTGCTCAGCTCAGATTCAGCTATTGGTGTTTCTAAGTCCATGGGGTTAGGGCTTATCAGCTTTGCCGAGGTCTATGAGCGATTGGGTCCTGATATTGTCGTGGTGTTAGGCGATCGTTTCGAAATTTTTGCCGCCTCAGCTGCGGCGTTGATCGCAGGCTTGCCTATCGCTCATATCCATGGTGGCGAAACAACAGAAGGTGCATTCGACGAGGCAATTCGTCATTCGATTACAAAAATGTCTCACTTGCATTTTGTAGGCGCCGAAGAATATAAGCGCCGTGTAATACAGTTAGGCGAGGATCCTAATCGGGTGTTTTTAGTTGGCGGTTTAGGAATTGATGCCATTAAGAGAATAAAATTGCTCTCGAGAGAGGAGCTTGAGTCTTCTCTCGAAATGCAGTTAGGCGTAAAGAATCTTTTAATCACCTTTCACCCTACTACATTGGATCGCGGCGTTACTTCAACCGCTCAAATGAATGAGCTGTTTATGGCTCTTTCCGAACTACCTGATACTACATTTATATTCACTCTTCCGAATGCTGATACCGGCGGAAGGGAATTAGCAGATATGGTGCGGAGCTATTCTGAAGGACGGCCAAACGTTCATGTGTACTCTTCGCTAGGACAGTTGAGATATCTGTCGTGTATGAGTTTTGTAGATGGAGTCGTCGGAAACTCTTCTAGTGGTCTCGCAGAAGCTCCTAGCTTCAATATTGGCACAGTAAATATTGGCGATCGGCAGAAAGGCAGGTTAGCAGCTAAAAGTGTGATCCACTGCTTGCCCCAAAAAGACGATATTTTAAATGCCATTAAGAAATTGTATTCTGATGAGTTTAGGCTTGAGCTTAACTCATCAATTAACCCTTATGGCGAAGGCGGGGCTAGTAAAAAAATAGCAAAGATTCTTACCAACTATGATTTAGATGGTATTTTAAAGAAACGCTTTCATGACCTATGAATATTTTTTCTATACTGGGATAATCGCTGTGCTCTAGTGAGCGCGACACATAAATTTTATAAATAATTAAAATCATAGCTTGTAGGGAGGCGCTGAACGATTAACCGCTCGCGCCGTCCTCTATTATAAAACCGCTTTTTCACCCCGTCGGCCTTATTCTTTGTTTCTGATTCTGATTTCTGTAAGCTAACTATCAAGCCACATTCCAAGCAAGCACAGCCAATCGACTTAGCGCATAACCTGAACCTCCGTGTACGGAACTTTTGGCTCTGTATGAACACCTTTTAAACGCCGCCAGAGCCTCTAGAATCCTGATTCTCCGTAGACTTTTACCTTTTAGGCGCAGGATTATTCCTTGCCGACCAATACGAACTTTCCGCCGCAGACAGGGAACTAGATCGCTGATCTTTGTACTGCCCATCAGCGCACCGGACGCCCAAGAGCTGATGATCGCTTAATGCTCAATGGCGTGCTGTGGGTGCTTTGCTCTGACGCCGCGTGGCGAGACATGCCGGAGCGATTCGGGCCTTGGTCCATAGTCAATCAGCGCTTCCGAGATTAACGAAGCCAGGGCACTTTCAACACCCCACCTTCAAGGTACTCGTCTGATCCCCCGATGCTGTGCTCCAATTTCTCTGTGGAGCCCGCTCACCATGCAACCCGACGCCGAAGTCGAAAAAGTCTACCTATACCCCAAGCCCGTCGACTTCCGGAAATCCATCGATGGCCTGAGCGCGCTGGTCGAGCTGGATATCAAGGTGGCCGTGTTTGACCCGGTGCTTTCGTCTTTCTCAACAAACTGAGCAACCGCGTTAAGATCCTAAGCACTGTACGAAAAGTGCTGTCGTAGACACCGTCGCCAGCAGGCTAACGTGACCATGGCGGCATAACTTTTCGCGAGCTTGCAATAGCGTGTCGCCAAGCGGCGATGCTCCTTTAGCCAGCCGAACAGTCGCTCGATAACGTTGCGTTCCCGGTACTTGGGTTTGTCGAACAGACCCGGCAAACCAGGCTTCGGTTTGCGCTTCATGCTTCGGTAGGGAATCACGGGCTGCATGCGATACCGGTCGCAGTACTGCCGCAGCGATTCTGCATTAGCCTTTATCCGCTATCAGCTTGCGGCATCGCTTACGGGTCTGCTTTTTTCGGTGGGAATGTGAACACCATCCAGCAAGGGGTTGAGCATGGGAAATATCGCTGGCTTGGCCACCGGAGAGGATGAAATGCAATGGCACACCTCGGGTGTCACAGACCATGTGAATTTTCGTTGTCAGCCCAGCCCGGCTTTTTCCGAGTGCGTGGTCTGTTGGTTCTTCCGCCACCTTTTTTGCCTGCTCCAGATGAGGCCCGGGGCGCTTTGACTGCCGTTGAATCAATACACCATGTGTCCAAGTCGATCAGGCCTTGAGCGTTGAGTTTGACGTGTAGGCGCTTGAGCATTTTGTTGAAGGTGCCCTGGTTTCGCCAATCTCGGAAGCGCTGATAAACCGTGAACCAAGGCCCGAACCGCTCCGGCATGTCTCGCCATGCGGGCCGGAGTAAAGCACCCACAGCACGCCATCGAGCATCAGGCGATCATTATCCCTTGGACGTCCAGTACGCCGATGGGCAGTAAAAAGATTGGAGACTATTTTCCAGTCCACATCAGAAAGTTCGTATCGCTTGGGAATGGCAGAATCCTTCGCCTAAAAAGCTAGAACTCTACCAAAAATCATGCTTTCAGCGGCTTTGACGGCGTTTCAAAGGTTTTCATACAGAGCCTAGGACGCGGATGCCGTTCTCCGGCGTATCGAAGCGTGCGAAGCGCGGTTTAGCGGCGCGCACCTCCAGGCCCAGTTGGCCCACCCAGTCGCTCCGTGGGTTGAAGTCGATGTTGCCGGGGTTGTTGTTGCGTACACCACGTGCGGTCATGGGTTTTCCCCAGGCAAAAAAATACCGCCAGGCGGCGGTCGTTTCGTTCGGTTGGATCAGGCTGCCCTGGTAGGAAGCAGCTATCCGCATCAAACCTTAGCTACATTATATTTTTTGATGTGGAGGGAGGTCATATTAGGCAAAAAATCAGTCATAATCCCGGGTCTATCCATATGACTGCAATCTGCGCACCACAAACAGGGATGCTGTATGCTTAGCACAGGCCACAGATCAAACTGCTTCGACATAATCCGACACTTCGCGGCGTTATGTGTACTTTTCAGCCACCACTATGCGCTTAGCAAAATTGCCGGACCAAAGGTAATAGGAAGTCTTAGCTTCGGCGGATTTGCTGTAATGATATTTTTCAGCATTTCGGGCTTCCTAATAACAAAAAGCTTCCACAATAGCGAAAGCTCTTGGTCATATCTAGAAAAAAGGCTTCGCAGACTTATCCCAGGCTTAGTTGGGTGCAGTATTTTTCTAGTAGTCCTCTCAGGTATGCTTGGGTCCTCTCGGTTTATCGACTTTGTATTTAGCGCAAGAGGATATAATGCGTTCATAGAAACCGTAACCATGGGGTTACTCAAGGATACAAACGGACTAACACAGAAATTCATTGTTCCGGCTATCAACGGAAGCCTTTGGACTCTAGCATATGAACTAAAATGCTATCTCATTATACCAGCAGTGCTAATCCTGTTCAGAAGAAGCACTAAATCCCTTATTGTTCTTCTAGTGCTGTGTATTTGGCACCAGGCAATTTACCAGATCAATGGCTACAACAACAATCAGCTTAGCGTATTAACCTCCTTGTTGATACCCTTCACCATTGGAGCCCTGATGCATTTTTATGAAGGAATGTGGTCAGGCACTAAACCTAAAATCCTAATTGCAGCGGCATGTTTATTAGTATTGCTGATCACTCCCAAAACCGGAATGATTCAAAGCGCATACTATCCTGCGCTATCAATTCTAACCATCATCATCGGCACTTCATTTAGCGACAAACTGATAAGCGGTAAATTCGACTACTCATATGGTATTTATATATATGCATTCCCAGCGCAGCAAATATGCATAAATCTTATTGATATCGGGTTCTGGCCGTCAATGCTGTTGTCTGTATTCGTTACAGTAGTCTTGGCTGCAGTATCTTGGCATCTGATTGAAAAGCCGTTTCTGCGTAGGCCAAAAAAACTTAATGCAAATGCCAAGACTGCAGCCATTCCAGAGGGGAGCGGAGTATAATTCCTTGTCGACACCATCACCCGCCTCTGCGAGCGTAAGATTCAACAGATATGTAAAAGATCAAATCGACGCGTACGATCCTTAACTCTTATTAGCAGGCGCTCTCAGGGTAAGCACGTAGTGGCTGCTTGCGGTAGTGCCGAATGAAAGCTGCAAATATTGGTTCTCTAATGATCCGACAAAGCCAGCTACATTAGCGCCTGTAGGGTCATCCATTGTTTGGTCGTATGAGCGCTTGACGAATTGCGCCGCTGTTGGGATGAGCGCATCGCCGGTGACATCACCTGCAATTTTGGTGACAGTCAACCCTATTCCGCTAGTTGTGCGGCGCAGCATAACTTTCGTGAATCCAGTCGTACCACTTACAGTCAGCTCGGCGGGAATGCAGTCGAAGAAGCTACTCGCCGGGCTCTTTGTTGGTAGCAAGCCGACCGGGCATGGAAGATAGATGGTCGGCGGTAACGGAGCGGCAGGCGGAATAGGCACTGGGTCAGCAGCTCCCCGCACGCATGGGTGCTGATAAACGATTATGTCATGTGCTCCGGCCACCTCGCCCAGATCGCCAGAATATGCCGCCGAACGAATCAAGTCCTCCTGATCACGCTCCTTCAGAATAGTCCCGGCAAGGAATCGAGTAGCGCTCGGAGTTGTCGGCGCCCAGATAGTGACATTTTTTCACCCTCGCCCAACTAGAAGGTCGATGAGCAGTTGGTTACCGACATGCTCTGGATGGTTTGCATTCATTGTGAACCCAGTCGTTTCGACAACCGACCGGTTTCTCTGCTGCGGATAACCGGTCGATTCCTACTGGCTGGCCCGCGCGTATCACCTTCATACTGAGGGAGCGCAGTAAAGCTGCATGTCATGCTTAGCCCGGCAAGACTTCCCACCGCGTACACTTCCATATACTCAGTATCCATGAAGAACGAATATGTGATTCGGTCTTCGGCAGCTGTGAACAGAGACGTAACCCGGTTGACGTAATAAGAGCCTGTCGTAGCTGCTCCCACTACAAGGTTTCCCTGGGGAAACCGATTCCCTCAAGAATGTTACCCACAGAGAGCTGCATCTCTCCGCTGACCATGCGAGGTGCAGAGACCCAGCCACCCGCTAGATAGTACTTTTCGGACAATGCCTAAAGTTCGAAGGCTTCCGTTTCTAGCTGGTAGGATGAATTTCTGCGTTAGGCCGTTTGTATCCTTAAGAAGCCTCAATGGTTACGGTTTCAACGAACGCGTTATATCCTCTGGCACCAAATACAAATCGATGAAACAAGAAGCCCCAAGTCCCCCTGATAGGACGACTAAAAGTATACTGCATCCGGCTAGATCTGGACGAAGTGTGCGCAGCTTTTTCCTAGAGCTTTCGCTATTGTAGAAGCTTTTTGTTATTAGGCAATCTGAAATACTGAAAAACATTTACAGCGATTCCACCGAAGCTAAGGCTTCCTATTACCTTGGGTCTGGCAATATTGCTAAGCGCATAGTAGTGGCTGAAAAGTAGGCATAATGCCGCAAATCAGCAGACTATGTCGAAGCAATTTTCTCTGTGACTTTCACTAAGCATACAGTATCTAGTTTCTTGATGCGCATATAGCGCATCAGCAAAAGTAATTATAAAGAGTTGCGTTTAGCGAGCTCTTTTATTGTGGCTGTGGAAAAAGAGCAGGCCTGGTTCTTTTAAATGCTTTTGTGATGGGTGACTCTATTAGCATAAATGAGGCCACAGATATAATAAGCAAAAATGCAGCGTAGACAAAAAAACGTGCGTCCGGGCTTAGGGTGGACACAACATCTATCGAGTTGAATGCCACAAAAACTGGCTTTTGCAATATATACATGCCGTAACTTGCCTCACCAAGCAATACCATTATTGGCAAGGCTAGGTATTTTTTGATTATAGAGTCGCCAATCGCGCAAAAATAAATCATTGGCATGAAGAGAAGAGCAAGGAAACTACTCCCAAAGGCAAGATTCACGCCGAAAGTAGATTGTACTGATGCTAGATTTTGAATTACGTATCCTGCCGCGAGGAGCGACACTACAAATAAAATCGAAGCCGTACTCGGGCTTACAAAATGGTTGCCTTTGTTTTGGTGGAATGCCACACCAGCCGAAAACCCAAGCACGAAACTTGTTAGGTGTGATACCGGGAAGTAATAAATTAGGTCGTGAGAGAAGGTCTTATATCCTTTATAGAACGTGGGGTCGAGCAAAGCACTTAGCACGGACTGAGTTACTATCCATATTAAAATAGATGCTGCAACCCAGCTCTTCCAAGACGGTTTGTTGGCACTATTTGCAATTATTAGCAAAGCTGGGCTTAAGGCATAGAAAAAGGCCTCTACCGAGATTGACCATCCTGGGAAATTGATTGATATAGCGTGTCCTGGTATCCAAGATTGAAGAAATGTTGCAGATAAAATAAGCGAGGTAGAGTTCGCGGCGGATGGCTGGAGGGCGGCAGTAGCAAACAATGCAATTAGATATATTGGGGCTATCCGAAAGAATCTATTTTTATAAAAACTGGATGTGGCAAAGTCCCTTCCGTAATATGCCGTTGATATTACAAATCCAGATAGAACGAAGAAGAAGGTCACCATGATTGGTCCGGAAGTTAGGGCGGACGGTAAAATATCATGGAGTGTGGTATTTTTTCCGAAGTGGTAAATGACAACAACTAATGCGGCAATAAATCTTAAAAAGGTAAGTGATTCAAGCCTCGTACCATTCGTGCTTGGATTATTCATGTTCCTATTCTTCATGGAGGGTGTGAATCCGGCATTTTGACATCAAACTGCCATTTTTGCTAGGGCATAAAATTCAGGACGCCTTACGTTGGCGAAGCCGCTGCCGAAGAGGGCTATTTGTACATCGACAACAACGTTCCGAACGTGCGATGCGCCCTTCGTGATTGGCCGAAAACTGGTTGTTCAGCGCCACACCTAAACAGTGCGCAGCTTTACAGCCTAGTTGAAACGGCCAAGAATCCCATGCGTGGCTGCGCCACGTACTGGAACGCTTCGCAGACGTCCTCCTTGGAAGATTACGAAGCGCTCCTGCCGTGGAATTGCACACCTCATATATACAGCTAAGTGCGCTCCTCATCGTTGGTTAGGTGGGACTTATGGAATTCGCTTCGGTGTCAAAACCCAAGGCAGGAGCTGTATGGGGTAATTTCTATGCAATAACTACCTTGAAAAACGCGGCAAACCAGAGCCTCACATTGCGTCAATACGATTTATGGATCGGTTATATTTTATCTACGAATCGACAACAGAACACCTAGGGGTAGCCAAAATACAACCCAGTAATCACCTGGCCGCGTAAAGATACGCTCTACATCAGTCAACATTGCCACCAAAGAAAAAACAAGTGCAGGGAAAGCGAGTCGAACCCAAGGATGCCCTCTGAGCTGCCAAGCCTTTTTAACCACACACCCCAACCCTGCGAGTAACAATGCTAACGCAATTAAACCGCTATCATAGACTTGCTGAAGATAAAGACTATGCGCATGAGGAGAAACGGACTTGCCATTGGGCCAAAGATACTCAAATGGCGTGCCGAGCCCGAACCCAAACAACCAGTGGCCTGACATAACTTGTAAGTAGTATCTCCAAATTCCACCTCGCCCAGAAAGCTGACGATCTTGAATTTCGAATAATACTTTATCCCACATACAGTACAACACAATTACAGAGACAATAGCAAAAACACTAATAATAATTTTTGCAATGCGTGGCCGCTGCATCATAACAACTACTATTATACTAACAAACAAAGCGCTCCAGGCACCCCTAGTCCCAGTCATGACAACATAAGCTACCAGGACGATAAAAACCAGGAATCCAACGACCGCCCAGTTCCATCGGGTATCCTTACTTAGAGAATAACTCAACACCCAAGTTGCGATAGCTCCATGAAATATTCCTGCCGCAACCGGCCATCCATAGTTAGCAACTTCCCCAAGCCCCATACGATCAATTCTAAAGCCACGATATGCTAAAGGCTTTCCAAGTACTCCGTACTGATAAACAAGACTTGCTGCTGCCCCAAGGGCGACCACTAGAACGCCAGCTAACAGTGCACGATGAAAAAATACGCCTCCCTTAGCTAACATTATATAAATAGCTGACAAATATAAAAAAATAAATATCCCACGCTTAGCTAGCGAAAAATCCCCAACCTCTGAATTGACGTTCCAAAAAGTACTCACTCCTACCCATACCAAAAAAATAACCCATACTCCAATCTCGGGAGAATGCTTTAATGAGGGCCAAGACCTAAAATTTGAAACTGCATAAATAAGCGCCGGAGCCAACAACCAAATATAAACCTGACTATTGCGAGCACTGCTCGAAAAAAGCCAAACCTTACCGCTAATCAGTATAAAAAGCCCAATAGCCATTGCCCACAACATAAGAGCATTGGCTTGAGCACCCAGTGAATCCGAAAATTTAGCCTGAAAATTTCTAAGAAAACTATTTATCATATCAATATGCGTTCTTGTTGATAAAACCTTTAAATATAGTCATAAAAATAATTTTCAAATCAAGCCATATTGACCAGTTATCTATATACCACAGGTCATGTTCTACGCGTTTCTGCATTTTATCAAGTGTATCAGTCTCACCCCGATAACCGCTAACTTGGGCCCATCCCGTTATTCCCGGCTTGACTTTATGCCGCTGCATATAGGACTCTACCAAATCTTTATAATATTCATTATGCGAAAGCGCGTGCGGTCTAGGCCCTACTATAGACATTCGACCTTGGAGTACATTAAAAAACTGCGGGAGTTCATCCAAACTAGTTCTTCGAAGAAACGCACCAACACGAGTAATCCGCATATCATTTTTTGTCGCTTGCGTTACAGAGCCAGAGCTTTCTTGATGGACCACCATTGAGCGAAACTTATAAACCTTGAACCTCCTACCATTTATGCCAGTCCTGTATTGCTTAAATAGTATTGGACCAGGCGAGGTAAACTTTATCGCAACTGCAATTAGCAAACAAATCGGAAAAATAACTAAAGATATTACAATCCCTAAAACGAGGTCTTCCAGTCTTTTGAAAAAGCGAGCAGAACCATCCATCGGACTGCAACTTAAATCTAACGAGTACAAACCAGCAATATGGCTTACCTTATGATTTATCAGACGAATATCACCTAGATCTGGAATAAACCTCACAGCAACGGTGTGATGTCTGAGTGCATACATAATAGAGCGCACAGCCCCACCTTGCCCCAAAGACAAACATAACCAGACCTCGTGAACTCCCAGCGCTTCAACTTCTGTCAAAAGTTTATTCTGCCACCCATCCTCTTCCTCAAAAGGCATAGCATGTAGCACTCTGAACCCGTGCTCTTCCAGTGTTCGCCCGTCGCCCAGCTGCCCTGTAGAATCATTACTCGATTTTATTAGCAATACCGTTTTCAAATTCATTCCAGAGGCACGCAGTTTTCTGAGAATGAAGAAAACTGTTAAGCGCAACACCAGACTAAGCCCGCCCCCCATTGCAAGCATTGTTGTGTACCAAATACGGGAATAATTTCCCGAAACTTTTAGAAAAAAAGATAACGACAACATGACTCCAGCAGCAGCACACCAGCCAACCAGTAATACACTGAATTGCCGAAGAAATGCGTAGCCTCGCTGCGAACCATAAACGCCACCGGCTCCTAGACAAACCACAACCATGATGGCAGTTAAAAGTGTAGCCATATTATAGCGACCGGTCATTTCAATATGACCAAATCGATAAAAATGCGCAAAAAATCCTGCAGAAATTACAATTAGAAAATCAAGCATCGCCACCATAAATGGAACAGGGTAGCGCTCGGCAAAAGTTGGCTGGTATCGCGACATAGGCTGCATATCCTTTACAGAAACCTCCTAGCTCAAAAATTAAATAGACCTGGCTGAACCACCTCAGTTTGTCATGAATGATCCCAAAAACGTTTATGCATACTCAACCATCTCTTTAGCTTAGGCGGCATAATATGCTCTTTCTGCCCAAGTTTATATCCTAGCAATTTACATCCATTTCTGAAAAGCGAAGCGGGCCATAAGTACACTCTAGCCCCCCCCAAAAATCTTAGCTCCGACATTACGTACTTCAACCCTTCTCCGCCAGCCCCGCCAAAGCTCTGTCTTATCCAATTTTCACGAGCGTGGAAAACCCCCTGATCATAATAACGGCGAAATTCTTCTAGCACAGAATAATTGTGCGAATGCCGACAGCATGCGTTTCCAGAATAGGCAACCAACCAACCAGCTAACAACATTTTTGCAGCGACGTACATATCTTCAGACAAAATGACATGACGCGGAAACCCACCGACTGCCAGGAGTGCAGTCCCTCGATAAGCAGAAAACGAATTAGACATGAAAGGAGTTTTAATGCCCAGCCTCGCGGAATCACTTTGTGACTTAATTGAGGAAGACGTCGGATAATTGAAAGCCCTAGCATGCTGAGCTAACAAATTTGCGTCAAGATGCGGCAATTGCCGCCCACAAACAGCACCTACCTTTTCATTAGCGAAGGGCAGCAACAAATTTCTAATCGAGTCTACATCATGAAGATATGAATCTTGAGTAAGAAAAATATAAATATCATATTCGGGATGGCGATCAATCATCAACTGCCGAGTGCCACCGTGGTTAAAATCAGCGCTTGGAATGCTTATGAATTTGTTGGAGTATTGTTGCCCAACCTCGGCAGTCCCATCCGAAGAGCTTGAATCAACTATAATAATATCAAATTTAGCGTTTTGTTTCTGCAGCGACCCCAAAAGGCGTTGTAGATCCGAAACACCATTGTAAGTAGGAATGACACATGCAACTTTTAGGGCGTCAACTTCGCGCTCGCTGCTCATTGGCTTCTCCATATACCTTTAGTATCGACCACTAATCACTTAGTATAATTAGATCTGAAAAGTAAAGACAAAAACAAAACATGCATAATAAAGAACTGACTCGACAAAACATGGGTATCCATCATAAATATTAATGAATAGAATAGAAACAACGAAAAGTTAAACCGCTGCCCACTCATGAAATAGTTGACCGAGCGCCAACATACTCGCCCCCATACAAAAATAAACACTAAAAAGAAAATTATTCCGTAGGATAAAAGGAGGAAAATATAGAAATTATGTGGATGGTCGACATAAAATCCATATTGCGCCACCGTAATAGTTCTACCAACACCTTCACCAAACAGGAATGTAATAGGATCAGATGCAAAACGCTCCAGAGCCAGCCCCCAAATTAATGTTCTATAACTTCCTCCCGTTTCTTCCAGGTCATTTGCAACATCTCCTTTCTGCCAAACCCAATCTGGAATAAAGGGGTAGATAGAATCAATAGCTACCAAACCTACAAAAAATATTATGCCCACAAACAAAAATGACAAAGCACCACGAAAGCGAAAAATGAAAAATAAAGACAGCGCCAACCCAATTATTGCTGCCCTCGAAAAACCAAGACCAAGAACTGTAAGATAAAAACAAAATAGCGAACAAAGCGCCAGAATAGAAAAATCTTTTCGATAACCCACTAGATAAATAATGGCAAGCGCACAAAAGACCCCAACGACATTAGGAGACCCAAATAAAGGACTATACAGCCTTCCCGAATAAGCAAACATATTCCCATCAAACACAAATAAAAAATATCCAATAAAAACAAACGGGAACAATATTATTATTTTTCTCAGCATTGAAGAACAAAAATCATTTGAGAAAAAATTCACCACAAAAAATAGGCTTCCAAAAAATAGAGCCAACTTTACTGAATCCTGAACAAATCTACCTTCCGTTCCTCCTCTTAAAGCCAGCGCGAAATTAATCAGTAATAGAATCGTAAGAAAGAGAAAACCAAGTAACCACCGAGACCGACGAACACCCGTTGTAAAACCGATAAAAAACACAAAGGCCAAGAATAGCACGTGTGAATAAAAGAAATTCCAACCTTCCATGAGCGGGACCATAGCGAGAAAAGCCCCTGCCAGAAGCCACTCACTGAGATTACTATCCATCTTATAGAGATGGCATTTTCCGTCTTCTATATAAGCCATCATACCCCCTTAAATATTTTCGATGTCCGAGAAAATACAATCTCAAACAAATACACAACCGAAATATTCTAATGATCGCTTCAATTCGTCCCTATCCTTGGTCTTCATGTATGCAGCAGCAACACGATCAAAGTTAATTGAGTATATATGGGACTTCTTCGAAAGCAGCATCCTGGTAGTTATAAGTGCGGTACTAAAATAGGATGCAACCGCTTGGCCATTCCACTCTTTTGACACCCACTCCTCAAACATCCCAACATCATCAATTACTGTAAAGCCGTTTGATTCAAATATAGTTCTCGCCAATGGGCCTTCGAATTGATGCGGCTTGTAATATAGCTCGTTATAGCTCATCTTTTTTATTTTTTCGATGGTAGACATAACAATACTACTCAGCTCGCCTTCTGTTTTGATTTTTTGCTCTAAGGGCTGCCCCAAAAATAGCAATGCGTTATGCAAAGGTGCCTTATTTATTTCAGACTCTACTAATACTTCAATTTTTCGTAGACGTGTATTAATCCTATCAACACAAGGGGCATATAAACAATCTACGTCCTTCCTTTCGTAACCTAAGTTGTCCCCCCAGAAGGGTCTATAAGGCGCACTCAAATGGAAAATAGAAAGCGCATACTTTGCCATGGATTTAAAGGCCAAAGAAAATCTGTCACTTCGATTAATATAACTAGCAAGTCCTTCTGCAAAATAGCAAATTTTCAGTCTAGGCAAAGACCTTAATTCAAAATACAATTTATTATTTGTTGGCCATCGAATATCCGTTAAATAAAGCGCGACGCCCCCAGAACACTGTTGGATTTTTTTAATTATTTTCCCAATATTGTTGCTGGCTTGACACCATCCACCCCTACTGCCCGAGTAACCTTCAAGCTGAATAATCTCTATTTCACCTGAGGAACGCATTATATTAGGAATATTCGCGGACTCGACAAATATCACTACTTTTTCCGCGGGAGATATGAAACCTTCGACAATTTTATTTGCTATAAAGCAATGAAATGGAGATCGGCATACAAAATAATGCGTTACGCTCTGCATTGCTTAGCTCCGCGTCGTATCAAAACTAGAAAAATCATTCTTCAATTTCTAACCGAGACGCAAAAAACTCGCACATCTCAAAATCGATTTTGTTATCTATGTCAAAAGATCGCTCTTTGGGCATGACATAAGCAAACACACTAGGTGTATAAAAGCTGCGTTCACTTACCAAGTATGAAGATGAAACAAAATAAACAGCACCATTTATTCGGTATGACTGTTTAAAATCCTGACTCCTAGATGAAGAAGAAAAATCAACCCCCTCAAGAGCACTGGCGTCATTCAAATATCCATACCATTGAGGGGGATGATCGGCTTCACAAACCGTTATCACTGAATTTCCCTCTTTGGACCGATACAACTCCCATGCTCCTGCTATATCTTTTTCATTCCTAAGTGGTGAGGTGGGTTGCAAAAGCAAAATGGCATCATACAGATATCCTTGCTCTGCTTCCTGCTCTACGCACTCCATAACAACATCAATAGTCTTCGCTTCGTCAGTGGCGAAATTTGAATCACGCTTAAATGGAGTAGCACCATATTGGGCTGCCACCTCTAAAATTTCATCATCATCACTACTGACAATTATTTTTTCAGCAATGCACGACTTGAGTGCAGCTTCAATCGTCCATGCAATTAAAGGTTTTCCGCATAAACTAAGAATATTCTTCCCTGGCAGGCGTTTACTTCCTCCACGAGCAGGGATTATTACCAACACACCACTTGACCTAGCCACGAAATACTCCGGATACTTCGGCTTGAGCGCGATAAAAATCTTCCATTCGACCAATATCTAGCCAATACTCATGAATTGGAAACATATTCACGACACTTCCGTCTTTCATAGCATTCTCTAATACTGAAGGCATATCTATTTTTGTACCCGGCTTAATTCTTTTCACTAATTCCGGCGAAAGCAGATAGATACCAGCATTAATAAAAAAGCGATGTGTAGGTTTCTCTACCATTGATAAAATTCTATGCCCTTCACTCTGGATCACCCCATATGGTATCTGTTGTTCATACTCACGCACGCACATAGTAGCCAACCCATCATGTGCTTCATGGAAACTGAGAAGATTTTGGAAATCCAAATTCGTCAACAGATCACCATTCATCATAAATAGAGGCAAGTCGATTTCATCATGGGGCAGTAATCCCAACGCTCCACCGGTACCTAGCGGTTCACTTTCATGAACATAGCGGATAGTTACCCCCCAATTACTACCATCACCAAAATAATCACGTATCATTTCTGGC
This sequence comes from Pseudomonas sp. NY15356, assembly GCF_048068175.1. NCBI lineage: Bacteria > Pseudomonadati > Pseudomonadota > Gammaproteobacteria > Pseudomonadales > Pseudomonadaceae > Pseudomonas > Pseudomonas sp. NY15356. The sequence continues at coordinate 140,805 of NZ_JBLUPW010000006.1, forward strand.
ATGTAATGGGTTGAGATAAAGAAACGATGAAAACCTGCATTTATAAAGCCTTGCATGATTAGCTCTAAGATGGGTTTCTCGCCAACTTTGAGAAGGGGCTTCGGACAAGTATGAGTAAGAGGATGCAGGCGAGTACCAAATCCACCAGCCATAAGAAAAACGGGGTTATCTCTATGACGCTTGTTCAGTAGGCCATGTAGGGTCTCAAGCCCTACAACTTTTCGAGTCTCATCAACCACCGGCAGTTGAAGTAATTGGTATTTCTCCATTACCGACAGCATACGCTCTTTACTCCAGCTGAGCTCGGCTACTTGCGGATTTGAGTGCATAACTTCAAACAAAGGAGTCGTCAGCGGAAGATGTCGCAACAATGCCCGTCGGACATCCCCATCTGTTAGAGTACCTAGCAAACGACGCTGATCATCCGTAACGATTACTATCCTCAGCGCTTCTCGATCAAGCACAGCGACCGCATCCTCAAGGGCTACATTAGGGCCAAGAAGCACCGATTGCCATTGTTTCATGATCATAGTTCCTTACAATTTATTCGAGCGATGCTGTCTTGATTTGAGATTTCGCCCCAAGCAAGACATGTTGAGCAGCCAAATCCCGAAAAGAAGACCGTTTTTCAGCCCTGGTAACAGTAAAAACGGCAACCGTGCGGTTCATACCTGAAACTCCGGTAACACGCTGCTTGGCAAATTTACGACCCTGGCGGACAGCCACTCAGCCGTACTTAAGTCACCTTTCATACAGTGTGAATACATTGAAAGATGATTCATAAGCTGCCAGATGGGACGCGTCATCACTCCTTTATCATTGGTAGCCTTCAAGAGCGCCTGGCGCTGCTCCAAACTTTCACAGATTACACCATTGAGCCAGTAATTTGATCGGCATCCGTCTGGTTCTTTTATAAATTGCAAAGGCCCATTCTTTAATTGGGCCGAATAACGATCGGCGAGTTCGCGCTTAGCGACGACAAATTTATCTAGCTGTTCAAGCTGAGCACAACCAAGAGCAGCATTTAGGTTAGGTAGTCGATAGTTGTAGCCGATTTCATCGTGTACATATTCATACGGGTGCGGCTTCTTCGCGGTGGTAGTTAAGTGTTTGGCATGCGCCCCCAACTCCTCACCCGCGAGGATCATGCCGCCACCGCCGGTCGTTATGATTTTATTACCGTTAAAACTGAGAATACCCAGCGCCCCAAACGTACCAGTGTGCTTTCCTTTATATAAACTTCCTAGCGACTCGGCCGCATCCTCGACCAAAGCAATGTTCCAACGGGCACAAATAGAAACCAGCTCGTCTAGAGCGACTGGATGCCCGAACGTATGCATAGGAACACTTGCACGGATAATTTTATTATCGGCTCGAGCACGACATAGCCCGTCATCGCAAATAAATGCATGCTCTTCAAGCCAAGCTTCCATCGCCGAGGGTGAAAGCCCCAGTGTTTGACGGTCTACATCGATAAATAAGGCTTCAGCACCACAGTATGCAATAGCGTTGCAGGTGGCGATGAAAGTGAGCGGTTGAGTGATAACCAGATCTCCAGGACCAACACCCGCCAGCTTCAACGCGATATGCAGTGCCGCAGTGCCATTGACAGTTGCCACCGCACGAGTGCTACCTGTATAGGCGGCCATGTCACGCTCAAAGCGATCAACAAAGGCTCCAACGCTCGACACAAAGGTTGATTCAATGGTGTCGACCACATAATCCCGTTCATGCCCCCCAAAAACAGGGGCATGGAGTGGTATGAACTCTTGGGTACGGTACTGTTCGCGAATAAAGCTGATCAGGTTGTCGAACATGAGTTGATGCCTCAAACGTTATAAATATCAGCTTTGTACTTTGCCAGATTTTCCGGCTGGGTAAACCAATCGATCGTAGCCTGTAGGCCTTCACGAATCGAGTACTGCGGCTCGAATCCCGTAAGTCCTTTGATCTTGGTGTTATCGCACCACAACCGGAATACTTCGGACTTTTCAGGACGAATACGTTGATCGTCGGTTAAAAACTCGACATCACTCCCCATCAGTTCTTTGATGAGATTTAGCGTATCACCTACGGAAATTTCATAATTCGAACCAATATTGACCGTATCACCAATGGCTTTATCACAACGAGCCAAATCAAGGAATCCTCGGCAAGTATCAGCTACGTAGTTAAAATCGCGCGTTGGAGATACATCGCCTAGCTTAATCTGTTTTTTTCCACTTGCGATTTGACTGATTATAGTAGGAATTACTGCGCGAGCCGATTGACGAGGACCAAACGTATTGAACGGACGCGCAATTGTCAATGGCAGATCGAAGGCGTTAAAAAAGCTCATCGCCATAGCATCCGCTCCAATTTTTGAAGCACTATATGGCGACTGTGGTTGCAGGGGGTGCTTCTCATCGATAGGCACATATTGCGCCGTACCGTATACCTCACTCGTCGAGGTATGAATTACTCGCTGCACACCATTATCCAGCGCGGCCTGGCATATATTAAGCGTACCCTTAACGTTAGTATCTACATAGCTATCGGGCGCAACATATGAATAAGGAATCGCGATCAGGGCCGCAAGATGAAAGACCACATCGACATCTTTAGTTATATATTTACAGTAGTGTGGGTCACGTACATCGCCGTTCAGGACTTGAATATCCGCCAAACAATCTACATCCTCGAGCCATCCCCAATAGTTGAACGAATTATATTGCGAGAGCGCTTTGACCTGATACCCCTCACGAACCAGTAACTCAGTGAGATGAGAACCAATAAATCCATCCGCGCCTGTCACAAGAGCTCTTTTCATAATTCCTCACACACCTGTCTTTTATAAAACAAATAAACCGATGGACTCAGCAAATGGAAGGCGATCGCCTTCCATACAGTACTAACTCCAAACCCAACAACCAAGCCTGCAAGCACCGAAGCGCTAGCTGAATCTTTGGAAAATGCAGCCACAACCAATACAAAGACTGAGAATCCTGCTATATGACTCACAATAATATGTTTATCTTTTCCTTGGGCATACAGTCCAAACTGGGGGATCATCCCCAAACTGAATATCACAGTCGCCAACATTATCCAAGCAAACATCCACGATTGCTCAATGTAAATACCCTTATCAAGAGCCGATAGCACAAAAGGCATTAAGCATACTGCAAAAACACCAAACGAAATACTTATAGCTAAACACTGAATAGCGAGCTTACGCATATGATAACGATATATGTCGAACTGACCGGAATTATGAGCAGCAATCAACGCTGGATAACTATATACAAAAACGCCTGCATCGAGAAATGAAACCAAGGCATTCGAAACACTCATGAACAGCACATATGCCCCTACGACTTCAAGACTAGTCAAATGCTCAAGCCAGTACCTGTCCAGCGTGAAAATGCCGCGAGTAGCCAACGTAGAGACTAAGAAAGGTATTGCGGTATATACGCCAACCTTAATCCAGCGCCAATCTACCGCCCTACTCCAGCCCCGCGATTTCTTTTGAGCCAGATAGACGAGGGAAACCGTACACGCACATATCCCTCCAGTTACCCAGCACAACAAAACAAAATCCAAGTTCTGCTTCTTAATGTCGAAAAACATTAGACCTACAGCAATGATTGCCCATAGACCTGAACGCAGGAAAAGAACTAAACTCGCCACAAGCTGGGCCGACAAAGCAACCAATACCCTGTTTAACTCTTGCGCTAGATGCTCAAGAACCAACAAAGAAAAAAACCAGTACATCAACGAGACCGGAAGAACCCCCTTCCAAAAAACGACGCTTATAACAGGCACAAATACAACATACAAACAAAAGCTCAGGACGACTTGGGACTTTATAATGTCCCCCCAGTCATCCGAATTACGTTTTATGATTTCCCGCGTAGTATAGGTATAAAAATCCAAGCCAACCAAATATAGTGCATAGCCGACACTAGCGACAATAAGACCATATAGACCTAGCTCAGCAGGCTCTAAAAATTTTGCAAGAAATAGAACCAGCAAGAATTTACTGGCTAAAGTTACGCCGCGAAGGCCTACATTTATAAGCTTTTCTATATTTTTCCTTTGCCGCAACCTAATCAACGGCTGCCGATTTTCCCGCCGCTCAGCGTGCATCCACCTGCTCCTTTCGGAAATGCTGAAGCATGAGTGAGGTTTTATTTAGCTCGAACACGTTTTCCCCGTATCCAGACTTTCAGATTGACCCTAACGGCAAGTGATCGACTAACATTAAATTGCCATCACCTTGGCGCTACCCAAGCTGAGTATTATCGCCCACCTTCACCCGCTTTGTTACCTAAAAATTCAACACAAATGCTTATTATGCCCTCGTCACAGGGCCGGCGGTCCAGCTTTGGTCCCTTAATTCAATTAAGACCCCCCTCATCCCTGATGACAAGGCCCCCTTTCAAGCTCAGAGTCAAAGCTTATCTCAGAGCGATTGGCGTCTTCGCGTCATGCTCTTGAATTTGTGACATTGCGGAAATCTCCAACTGATGCATCTCATAGGGGCGCATCTGCATCATGTACCGTAATACAGCCACCGCCAGCCCGAGCCCACAGCCCAACACCAAGCCAATCACCAACACCAACCCCTTCTTTGGCCACACCGCGTTGACGGGGTCCACCGCTACGCGATCAACAGTAACTAACTGCAGAGTGCTCATGTCGGTGCTGATTGTTGCGAGGCGAGCGCGTTCCGCCCGCAGCCCCTCAATCCCCTTCAGGAAAAGCTCTTCATTTTGCCGAGAACGCAAGATTTGAACTTTTCGGTTGTTTTCTAGCAGTAATAATTCCTTGCGAATTTCCGCGACTCGTGGATCAGCAAAATCGTCAGAGGTACGATTACGCAAGGCACGCTTTTCTGCCTCAAGAGCGTCTGTACCCATAAAGTAAAGGGGTATTTGTTGATTAATGACCTCGGTACGAATTACATTACCTACCGACTCAGAAGCCGCTTGTCCAAAACTAGAAGGGGTAGAAGGTCGCTTCAGCCCTAGCGATTGCGCAATATTAATAGCTTCATTGAGTTGAGCAATACGGTTTTCACGGCGCAACTTCAATTGCAAACGCAGAGCTCGCAGTTCATCATTTAACTTTGCTCGCTTTAGCGCATCTGCCTCAAGTAACTCCGCAACCCTACTACTCTTGTTAGCCGAATAATCCACGCGCGCAACAGCCAACTTCGCATCAACTTCTTTGATACGATTTTGAATTATAACTTGTAAATCCCTAGATATCTGTTGCTGTTCGCTCACTATAGCGTATTGAACGAGGCCGTTGAGGACAGACTTTCCGTCCAATCCTTCTGGATAGCGCATTTCTAAACCGATGAATTTTTTTAGTAAATCTGTTTTCTTAGGGTCTGGCTGAATAAGCTTCAACGCTTTGAAGTTAAAGTCTTCGAATGCTTGCTCCAACGTACGGCCGTCTTTCATGAAGGCAGCTTGCAACGCCGAACTAGAGCGGAAATAACCTAAGCGAGTGTCATAAGAGTCAAGCGCCGAGCCTACGCGCTCCAAGGCAGCCTCTGGCGGCAGTGAGTAAACTTGGCTGCGGTTCAGCTCATCTAGATCATTCAGCGCTGCGGGACGCAAGACTGTGCTGACCTCATACTCTGGCGTTACGCTAAATGTATACACTACGGCCATTACAGTGCATAAGCCGGCGACAGCTCCAATCAGAAGCTTCTGCCTCCAGACAGATCGAAGCATCGCCAGAAGGTCTATTTCGTCACGAGAAACCGCATGTGGGGTTGGGATAATGCTGGTCACGGCATGGCCTGTTAGTCAGTGGAAAATTATCCCACCTGACAGGAACAGTCATTTCGCCATCATCGCGCCTAGCCGAAGCCAGCATAAACTATCCCTGTCCAGTGCGGACGAATGGCGGCCATTCTGACAGTTCGGATCCCAAGATGCCAGCATCATGCTATTGGATAGCCATCGTAACCCTGTCAGCTTTCTCGAACCCTACGCGCATTAATTTCGGCCCGGAGGTTTCGCAAGAGTGCAAGCAGCACTCCCAAAATACCTCCCAGCACAACGCCCAGCGCAACGATAAGCAATTTTTTAGGTTTTACCGGCTTATCCGGAGACTCAACAGCACCGTCCTGCCTGTAGACCTGGATCACGCCCGGATCAATCTGCAACGTACGGTAAAACGCCAGGGCCTCTTGCCGTTGGCGCAGATTCTTCACGAACGCATCATCCGACGTACGCTTGCGCAGATTATCGATTTCAGCTTCCAGCGCCTTGCTACCACGCATGTACATCAACGAGCCGTCCATGCCAGCCGAAACCTCGCTTGACAAGGTATTCGAGATGATCGGTGGCTTCTCGAGGCCAATCGACTTGGCCACGCGCAGCGCCTCAGTCAGTTGTACGATCTGGTCTTCACGCTGCTTGCGGGCGCTTTCCAGCGCCGCGTTGATCTGCTGCTCAAGGTTATTCGCTTTGATCGTAGCATCAGCTTTCACATCCCTGACGACTTCCGTACGTCCGCGACGCCCCGCCATTTCGAGATAACGGACGACCCACTCGGCAGCTTGCTGAGGGTCAGATACGTTGGCTTTTACGAAGAAACGATTGGGGGTTTCCTTGGCAGCGATACCGAGCGTCAGCACATCCTGAAAGCGACCATAGAGCTCATCCTGCGATCCACCACGCTCATCCTCAGGCAGACTCGGCAGGTATACGTTGCGGAAGAACTCCCTACGCAGCGACTCAGACTGAAGATTCCGCAGATAAATGTCATAGACATCCTTCACCGCCAGCATGCTCAAACCCGTACTCCCACCGCGGCCGTAATTCAATGGTGAGATATCGTTCTGAGTGGGCGGCTGAACAAAAACCTTCGCCTCATACACAGGCTTGGCCAGAAACGCATACGCCACCGCAATCGCCGTCACGACTACAGTCGTCACGATGATCAACACCTTCTGCTTCCACAGTCCCTCGATCAGCTCGAAAAGGTCAATCTCGTCACCAGTACTACTCAGGCGCTCAGGTTCGTTGCGCATCTATTCTGTTTTTCCTTGGGTCACGTCTATCCGCATGCTCCGGTAGCCCATCAACCAACCGACCGTCCGTCGGTGGCGCAAGCCACTCAATTGAAGCGTAGCGTCATTTTGCCAACACGCTCAAGAACCGCCTTACGCCTTAAGCATTAATCAGCAGTAGAGGGAAGCCGACCAAAGAAGTTCCCTGCTTTCCGACCAAAATTTACCTTGCCGCCAAACGGCACTCACGGAATTGTGACGTCCACCTCATACCCCAGCTCCTCGTAACGTAGCCGCAAGGCTCGGGCCAGGGCCTGCTTCGCCCTCCCCTCTCCATGCACCAGCACCACTCGCCTCACCGGCTGGCCCTGGCCGAGGGCAAACCGTACCAACCCTGCCTGGTCCGCATGCGCGGAATACCCTTCGAGTGTCATTACCTTCGCACGTATCTCATAACGCACTTGATCCAACTCGACCCATGCCGTCCTGTCCGCACCACTGCTCGCCTGGATCACCGCACCCGGCGTACCTCTGTCCTGATAGCCCACGAACATCACTTCATGCCGTGGATCTTCGAGCATGGCCTTGAGGTAATTGACGATCCGCCCACCCGAGCACATACCGTTGCCGGCGATAACGATGGCGGGTCGGCCGGTGCTCTTGAGGTAGTTGACCACCTGCTGGTGCTTGGCATGGGTATCGATGCAGATCAGTTGGCGGAAACCCAATGGCTTGCGGCCTTCGCCCAGGCGTTGCCTGGCTTCGGTGTTCCAGTACTCGTGCAGTTCGCGGTAGGCCTGGGTCACGCGCTGGGCCAAGGGGGAGTCGAGGATGATGGGGAGTTGGGACCAATCCAGCGGGTCGGTACCGGGCTTTTCTTCATCGCTCAGCAGCGCCTTGCGGTGGAGGATGTCTTCCAGCTCGTAGAGCAGCTCTTGTGTTCGGCCCAGGCTGAATGCTGGGATGAGGATGGTGCCTTGGTCCGCAAGGGCGCGGTCGATGGCGGATTCCAGGCGTTGTTGGCGCTCGCTGCGGTCTGGGTGCAGGCGGTCGCCGTAGGTACTTTCGAGCACCAGGATGTCGGCGCGCTCGGGTGGCTGCAGCGGACGTAGCAGTGGGCTGTCGGGGGCGCCGAGGTCGCCTGAGAAGACGACGCGGGTATCGGTTGCCTGTTTGGGGTAGCGGACATCGCACTCGACATAGGCAGAGCCCAGCAGGTGCCCGGCGCGCTGGAGGCGTATGCGGCATTCGAGGCTGGGGGTTTGGGTGATGGTGTGCCACTGGTCGAAGGGGAGCGGGACGACCAGGCGGTTCAGCAGGTCCAGGTAGCGGGCGATCTGTGCGGGTTCGCTGGAGATGCCGAGGCGGTAGGCGTCTTCGAGGATCAGCGGCAGGAGTTTCGCGGAGGGCTCGCTGCACAGGATCGGGCCTCGGTAGCCGGCGGCCAGGAGTGTGGGGATGCGGCCGACGTGGTCGAGGTGGACGTGGGTGATGACCAGGGCCTGGATGCCGGTGATGGCGAAATCGAGGGGGATGGTTTGGCTGTTGGGGGTGGCGTCGGTGCCTTGTTCCAGGCCGCAGTCGATCAATAGGCTGTTGGTGGTGTCGAGGTGGAGTTGGTGGCAGGAACCGGTGACGCCGCGGGTGGCGCCGTGGTGTGAGAGGTTGGGGTAATCCATGCCGGTAGGCCTTCCCTGTGCGGATTGGAATTGGGTATTAGTCCATGCGGCTTGGAGGGAGTTACAGGGTGGGCTTCCTACATGAGTGTAGGAAATATCTGGTTGGTGAGTGGGTTGTGAGGTTTGGGAGAATGCTGGGGGCGCTTTGCGCGCCTTTCGCGGCGCAAGGCCGCTCCTACCGGATCGCGGGGGCTTGGTTGGGCCGCGCGGAGAAATGGTGTCAGTTACCGGAGAGCGCAGCCTGGCGGGCGGAGGCGCGGATCTTGCGCTTGCTGCGCAGCACGCCGTAGGCACCGAGCAAGGGGCCGACGGCGAGGCCGATGACCAGGGCGGCGATGACCAGCACGGCTACCGGCACGGCGGGGGCGGCCCAGCCGAACAGGACCAGGGAGACGCTTTGCTGGTTCTCCAGCACGAAGAACAGCACCACGGCTGCCAGCAGCAGCACGAACAACGCCGCCACGGCGCGCTTGAGGTTACGCATCAGACTGCTCCTTCTGCCCTTCAGGTGTGGGCGTGTTCTTCTTCGTTGACCCGGTCGCGCAATTCCTTGCCGGGCTTGAAGTGCGGGACGTATTTGCCTTCAAGGCTCACCGATTGGCCGGTCTTCGGGTTGCGGCCTACGCGGGGTGAGCGGTAGTGCAAGGAAAAGCTGCCAAAGCCGCGGATCTCGATGCGATCACCGGTAGCCAGGCACTGGGACATCTGTTCAAGCATGGTCTTGATGGCCAACTCCACGTCTTTGGACGAGAGCAGCCCTTGATGGGTGACAATACGTTCGATCAGCTCCGACTTCGTCATATTTTTCCCTTCGTTATCAAGCAGCTAGATCATTGCTTAACCAGTTTGTAGCACGCTCTGAAAGATTTGAACAGGGTGCATCTTGACTTAATAAAAAAATTCAAGAATGGAGGGTATGGCTTAAGGCGGGTGTGGGGGATTTGGAATCGAGCGCCGCCCGCGCGGCGCATCGCGAGCTGCGCTCGCTCCTACGTTTGTTTCGAGCCAGTTCATCCTGAAGGATTTTCGCGCGGACGCCTTGGGGCCTGACGCAAGATCGTGTCGTACGAACCAGGCGGTCGCGCGCGTCTGCCACAGGCGTTACTGGCCCGAAACAAACGTAGGAGCGAGCGCAGCTCGCGATGCGCCGCGCGGGCGGCGCTCGATTTACGCAACACCGCAAAACCCACGCCAGCCACCCCGGCCCACCCCGCAACCTCATGCCAAGCATGCGTTGTTGCATCCGACCTTATTTACAAGCAGCAACCCTTTATCGGATCGAGCGCAGCACGGGCTGACTACGCTAATCGAGCACAGACTCACCCAAGGATGAACCAATGCCCAACCCTCACGGCTGCAGGCTACGCCGCGCAAGATGCTCGGTACCAGGTAGGCTCTACATGCTAACTACAGTCACCCACCACCGTCGGCCTTTATTTCACAACCTCCGTTTTGCTCGATTGGTCATTCAGCACCTTCGTTACGCGGAAGAACAGCACCACTGCCGCTCGCTGACCTGGGTCGTGATGCCAGACCATGTGCATTGGTTGATTGAATTGAAAGACGTGACGCTTGGAACACTCATGCAACGCTTCAAATGCCAGTCCAGCAATGCACTGCACAAGGCCGGGGCAAAAGGGGGGCCGATCTGGCAGGCAGGCTATTACGACCGGGCATTGCGCCGGGACGAGGATGTTTGCAAGGTCGCAAGGTACATTGTTGCCAATCCGGTAAGGGCGGGGCCGGTGGCTACGGTTGGGGAGTATCCACATTGGGATGCGGTGTGGCTTTAGGGTATGGCGGTAGAGGGGCGGCGCCTGGGAGATCGCGCGCCGCCCGCGCGGCGCATCGCGAGCTGCGCTCGCTCCTACGTTTGTTTCGGGCCAGTTACGCCTGTGACAGGCGCGCGCGACCGCCTGGTTCGTACAACACGATCTTGCGTCAGGCGCTAAAACGTCCGCGCGAAAATTCCACAGGAATACTTCACCCGAAACAAACGTAGGAGCGAGCGCAGCTCGCGATGCGCCGCGCGGGCGGCGCTCGATCTCACCGCAACCAATCCCTCACGGCGAACACCTCTCCGCCATCACGCCATCTCGCCACCCACACCAATAAAAAAAGGGGCGACCCGAAGGTCGCCCCTTTTTACCGATCAAACAGAACTCAGTTCTGCTTGGCCATAGCTTCGCGCAGCAGCGCGGCCATGGTGGTGTCGGCAGCAGCTTCCGGAGCGTTTTTCAGGCTCTGGATAGCTTCGCGCTCTTCAGCGTCGTCCTTCGACTTGATGGACAGGCTGATGACGCGGGACTTGCGGTCAACGCTGATGATCTTGGCTTCGATCTCGTCGCCTTCCTTCAGGACGTTACGCGCGTCTTCAACGCGGTCACGGCTGATTTCGGAAGCCTTCAGAGTAGCTTCGATGTCGTCGGCCAGGGTGACGATGGCGCCTTTGGCGTCAACTTCCTTGACGGTACCCTTGACGATAGCGCCCTTGTCGTTCAGAGCAACGAAGTTGGAGAACGGATCGTCTTCCAGTTGCTTGATACCCAGGGAGATACGCTCGCGCTCTGGGTCGACCGACAGGATGACGGTTTCCAGCTCGTCGCCCTTCTTGAAGCGACGTACGGCTTCTTCGCCGGACTCGTTCCAGGAGATGTCGGACAGGTGAACCAGGCCGTCGATGCCGCCGTCCAGGCCAATGAAGATACCGAAGTCGGTGATCGACTTGATGGTACCGGTGATCTTGTCACCCTTGTTGAACTGGCTGGAGAAGTCTTCCCATGGGTTGGACTTGCACTGCTTGATGCCCAGGGAGATACGACGACGCTCTTCGTCGATGTCCAGAACCATGACTTCCACTTCGTCGCCAACCTGAACGACTTTCGACGGGTGGATGTTCTTGTTGGTCCAGTCCATTTCGGAAACGTGTACCAGACCTTCAACGCCTTCTTCCAGCTCAGCGAAGCAGCCGTAGTCGGTCAGGTTGGTCACGCGAGCCTGTACGCGGGTACCTTCTGGGTAGCGGGCAGTGATAGCTACCCACGGATCTTCGCCCATCTGCTTCAGACCCAGGGAAACGCGGTTGCGCTCACGGTCGAACTTCAGGACGCGAACGTCGACTTCGTCACCAACGTTGACGATTTCCGACGGGTGCTTGATGCGCTTCCAAGCCATGTCGGTGATGTGCAGCAGGCCGTCGATGCCGCCCAGGTCCACGAAGGCGCCGTAGTCGGTGAGGTTCTTGACGATACCCTTGACCTGTTGGCCTTCCTGCAGGGTTTCCAGCAGGGCTTCGCGCTCGGCGCTGTTCTCGGCTTCCAGCACGCTGCGACGGGAAACGACAACGTTGTTGCGCTTCTGGTCCAGCTTGATGACCTTGAACTCCAGCTCTTTGCCTTCCAGGTGGGTGGTGTCGCGCACAGGGCGGACATCGACCAGGGAGCCCGGCAGGAACGCACGGATGCCGTTAACGTCGACAGTGAAGCCGCCCTTAACCTTACCGTTGATAACGCCCTTGACCACTTCTTCGGCGGCGAAAGCTGCTTCCAGAACAATCCAGCACTCGGCGCGCTTGGCTTTTTCACGGGACAGCTTGGTTTCGCCAAAGCCGTCTTCGACCGCGTCCAGCGCAACGTGAACTTCGTCACCGACCTTGATGGTCAGCTCGCCAGCTTCGTTGATGAACTGCTCGAGCGGGATGACGCCCTCGGACTTCAGGCCAGCGTGAACGGTAACCCAGTCGCCGTCGATGTCGACAACGATACCGGTGATGATCGCGCCCGGCTGAAGATTGAGGGTTTTCAGGCTTTCTTCAAAGAGTTCTGCAAAGCTTTCGCTCATTTTAATTCCTGTAGATTCGGGCGAAACAGACGCCCATAGCCACATTCCAGACAATGTGGGTTTCGTTCATATAAAGGAAAGCCGGCAGGACGTTGACTGGTGACCCTGCCTGCTTCCCTGGTTATCAGAGCAGATCGCGCTGGGCGAGCTCGCTCCTGATACGTTGCAACACCTGCTCGATGGACAACTCGGTGGAGTCCAGCTGGATGGCATCGGCCGCTGGTTTCAACGGGGCCACCGCACGCTGGGTGTCGCGTTCATCGCGCGCACGGATCTCATCCAGCAGACTCGCCAGACTAACATCATCGCCCTTGCCCTTCAACTGCAAATAACGACGTCGTGCGCGTTCCTCCGCACTGGCGGTGAGGAACACTTTCAAGGGCGCGTCCGGGAACACCACGGTGCCCATGTCGCGACCATCGGCGATCAGCCCGGGGGCTTCGCGGAAGGCGCGCTGGCGCTGCAGCAGCGCTTCGCGCACCGCCGGCAGGGAGGCGACCATGGAGGCGCCGGCGCCGACTGTTTCGGTGCGGATCACGTTGCTGACATCCTCACCCTCGAGGATGATCTGTTGAAGCTTACCCGGTTCGGCAGCGATGAACTGCACATCCAGATGGGCGGCCAGGGCCTTGAGCAGCTCCTCGTTGGTCAGGTCGACGCCGTGGTTGGTGGCGTTGAAGGCCAGCAGGCGGTACAGGGCGCCGGAGTCCAGCAGCCTCCAGCCCAGTTCGCGGGCGAGGATGCCAGCGACGGTGCCCTTGCCCGAGCCGCTTGGCCCATCGATGGTGATGACCGGCGCTTGGGAATTCACGGCTTGCCCTCTTCTGCGACGCGGATACCGACTTCGGCGCACAGCGCCAGGAAGTTGGGGAACGAGGTGGCGACGTTGGCGCAGTCATGGATGCGGATCGGTGCGCTGGCACGCAGCGAAGCGACGCTGAAGGCCATGGCGATGCGGTGGTCGCCGTGGCCATGCACTTCGCCGCCGCCGATCTGGCCGCCGTCGATGATGATACCGTCCGGGGTCGGCTGACACTTCACACCCAGGGTCAGCAGGCCATCGGCCATGACCTGGATGCGGTCCGATTCCTTGACCCGCAGTTCCTCGGCGCCACGCAGCACGGTGCGCCCCTCGGCGCAGGCCGCGGCGACGAACAGCACCGGGAACTCGTCGATGGCCAGCGGCACGAGCGCTTCGGGAATGTCGATACCCTTGAGCTTGGCACCGCGCACGCGCAGGTCGGCCACCGGCTCGCCGCCGACTTCACGCTGGTTTTCCAGGGTGATGTCGCCGCCCATCAGGCGCAGGATGTCGATCACGCCGGTACGGGTCGGGTTGATGCCCACGTGCTCGAGCACCAGCTCCGAGCCTTCGGCGATGGAGGCCGCGACCAGGAAGAAGGCGGCCGAGGAAATGTCGGCCGGTACTTCGATGCGGGTGGCGCTGAGCTTGCCGCCGGCCTTGAGCGAGGCCACCGGGCCATTGGTCTGCACGTCGTAGCCAAAACCACGCAGCATGCGCTCGGTGTGGTCGCGGGTCGGCGCCGGCTCGGTGACGGTGGTGGTGCCTTCGGCATACAGGCCGGCCAGCAGCAGGCAGGATTTGACCTGGGCACTGGCCATCGGCAGGGTGTAGTCCAGGGCCTTGAGCTTATGGCCACCGCGGATGGTCAGCGGCGGGCGACCTTCAGGGCCGGTCTCGACCACGGCCCCCATTTCACGCAGCGGGTTGGCCACGCGGTTCATCGGGCGCTTGGACAGCGACGCGTCGCCGGTCATGGTCACGTCGAACGGCTGGCCGGCCAGCAGGCCCGAGAGCAGGCGCATGGAGGTGCCGGAGTTGCCGAGGTAGATCGGCCCGGGTGGCGGCTTGAGGCCGTGCAGGCCAACGCCGTGGATGGTCACGCGGCCATGGTGCGGGCCTTCGATGACCACGCCCATGTCGCGGAAGGCTTGCAGGGTCGCCAGGGCATCCTCGCCTTCGAGGAAGCCTTCGACCTCGGTGGTGCCTTCGGCCAGCGAGCCAAGCATGATCGAGCGGTGGGAAATCGACTTGTCGCCCGGAACGCGGATCCGTCCGGACAGGCGGCCACCAGGTTGGGCCAGGAAAATCAGATCGTTGGCGTTCATAGCGTCCACATAGGCCCGGCGGGCCAGGATTTTACTGAAATGCTCGCGGGCAACCCGGGCGCGGGTGAACACACCCAGCAGCTGGTGCCCGTCCCCTGCATCGACCGCGTCGCGCAAGGCGTCGAGGTCGCTGCGAAATGTATCCAGGGTGCGCAGGACAGCCTCGCGGTTGGCGAGGAAGATGTCGTGCCACATGATCGGGTCGCTGCCGGCGATTCTCGTGAAATCGCGGAAGCCTCCCGCAGCGTACCGGAAGATCTCCAGGTTTTCATTGCGCTTGGCCAGGGAATCGACCAAACCGAACGCCAGCAGGTGCGGCAGGTGGCTGGTGGCGGCCAGGACTTCGTCGTGGCGCTCCACCGGCATGTGCTCCACATCGGCGTCCAGCGCGCGCCACAGGCGGTCGACCAGGGCCAGGGCGGCGGGGTCGGTTTCCGGCAGCGGCGTGAGGATGACCTTGTGGCGGCGGAACAGGGTGGCGTTGGAGGCCTCTACCCCGCTCTGCTCGGAACCGGCGATCGGGTGGCCAGGGACGAAGCGCGGCAGGCGCTCGGCGAAGGCTTCGCGGGCGGCACGCACGACATTGCCCTTGGCGCTGCCGACATCGGTGATGATGGCGTCGCCCAGGTCCAGGCGGGCCAGGTGGGCGAGCACCTTTTCCATGGCCAGGATGGGCACGGCCAGTTGAATGACGTCGGCGCCGACGCAGGCGGCGGCCAGGTCCGCTTCGCAGCGGTCGACCACGCCCAGGGACACGGCCAGCTTGCGCGACTGGGCATCCAGGTCGACGCCGACCACTTCCCGGCACAGGCCGCTTTCGCGCAGGCCCTTGGCGAAGGAACCGCCGATCAGGCCGAGGCCCACGACCACCAGACGGCCGATGATGGGGCCGGATTTGCTTGCTGTTACATCAACCACTAGCGCGAATCCTCAGTACGGCGATTGTTGGGGCTGCTTTGCAGCCCATCGCGGGGCAAGCCCGCTCCTACAGAGGGCGTGTGCGCCCTGTGGGAGGCGGGGCTGCTTTGCAGCCCTTCGCGGCGCAAGGCCGCTCCTACCGGAGGTGTGCGGGCCGGGTGGGCACCGCGTGGCCTGTAGGAGCGGGCTTGCCCCGCGATGGGGCGCGAAGCGGCCCCGGCGATCTCGATCAAAGCACCGCCTTCGGATAGGACCCCAGCACCTTGAGCGCCACGGCTTCCTGGCTGATCTGCTCCAGCACCGCCTTGATCAACGGGTCGCGGTGGTGGCCGACGAAGTCGATGAAGAACACGTACGTCCACTTGCCGCTGCGCGACGGGCGGGTCTCGATGCGGGTCAGGTCGATGCCGTTCTCGTGGAACGGCACCAGCAGCTCGTGCAGCGCACCTGGCTTGTTGCTCATCGAGACGATGATCGAGGTCTTGTCGTCGCCGGTCGGCGGCACTTCCTGGTTGCCGATCATCAGGAAGCGCGTGGAGTTGTCCGGGCGGTCCTCGATCTTCTCGGCCAGACGGGTCAGGCCGTACAGGTTCGCCGCCATGTCGCCGGCGATGGCCGCCGAATTCCACTCACCCTTGACCCGCTTGGCCGCCTCGGCGTTGCTGGACACCGCCACGCGCTCGACATTCGGGTAATGGGCGTCCAGCCATTTGCGGCACTGGGCCAGGGACTGGGCGTGGGAGTAGATGCGGGTGATGCTGTTGGTCTTGGTGTTCTCGCCCACCAGCAGGTGGTGGTGGATGCGCAGCTCGACTTCGCCGCAGATCACCATGTCATGCTCGAGGAAGCTGTCCAGGGTGTGGCTGACCGCACCTTCGGTGGAGTTTTCCACAGGCACCACGCCAAAGTTGACGGCACCGGCGGCCACTTCACGGAACACTTCGTCGATGGCCGCCATCGGGCGGCTGACCACGGCATGGCCGAAGTGCTTCATGGCGGCAGCCTGGGTGAAGGTGCCCTCAGGGCCGAGGTAGGCGACCTTGAGTGGCTCTTCCAGGGCCAGGCAGGACGACATGATCTCGCGGAACAACCGCGCCATCTCTTCGTTGTCCAGCGGGCCCTTGTTGCGCTCCATGACGCGCTTGAGCACCGCAGCCTCGCGCTCGGGGCGGTAGAACACCGGCTTCTCGCCTTCGGCCAGGGAGGCGGTCTTGACCTTGGCCACTTCCTGGGCGCAACGGGCGCGTTCGCTGATCAGCTCGAGGATCTTCTCGTCGAGGCTGTCGATGCGCACGCGCAGCGCCTTGAGCTCCTGTTCGGACATCAGGCGTGCTCCTTCTCGAATTCAGCCATGTAGGCCACCAGGGCGTCGACCGCCTCCAGGCCCAGGGCGTTGTAGATGGAGGCGCGCATGCCGCCGACCGAGCGATGGCCCTTGAGGTTGAGCAGGCCACGGGCGTCAGCGCCGGCCAGGAAGGCTTTGTCCAGGCGCTCGTCGGCCAGGCGGAACGGCACGTTCATCCACGAACGGGCGTTGTGGCTGATCGGGTTGGTGTAGAACTCGCTGGCATCGATGAAGCTGTACAGGCGGTCTTTCTTGGCGCGGTTGCGCTGCTCCATGGCCTCGACGCCGCCCTGCTCCTTCAGCCATTCGAACACCAGGCCCGAGAGGTACCAGGAATAGGTGGCAGGGGTGTTGTACATCGAGCCATTGTCGGCGGCGACCTTGTAGTCGAGCATGGTCGGGCAGCTGCTGCGGGCGTGGCCGAGCAGATCTTCGCGCACGATCACCACCACCAGGCCGCTGGGGCCGATGTTCTTCTGGGCGCCGGCGTAGATCAGGCCGTACTGGGACACATCGATCGGGCGCGAGAGGATGTCGGAGGACATGTCGACCACCAGGGGCACGTCGCCGGTTTCCGGTACCCAGTCGAACTGCAGGCCACCGATGGTCTCGTTGGATGCATAGTGGACGTAGGCCGCATTCTTGGTCAGGTTCCACTCGTTCTGGCCTGGGATGGCCAGGTAGTCGTAGGGCTTGGCGCTGGCGGCGACGTTGACGTGGCCGAAACGACGTGCTTCCTCGATGGCCTTCTTCGACCAGATCCCGGTCTCGATGTAGTCGGCAGTGCCGCTTTCAGGCAGCAGGTTCAACGGGATCTCGGCGAACTGCTGGCTCGCGCCGCCCTGGAGGAACAGCACCTTGTAGTTGGAGGGGATGGACAGCAGGTCGCGCAGGTCCTGCTCGGCCTTTTCGGCGATGGCCACGTAGTCGTCGCTGCGATGGCTCATCTCCATCACCGACAAGCCCTTGCCACGCCAGTCCAGCATCTCGGCCTGGGCACGCTGCAGGACAGCGTCTGGAAGCGCGGCAGGGCCTGCGCAGAAGTTAAAGGCTCGTTTGCTCACATCCACTCTCGCTCTGCCAAATAGTACAAATCGTTCTTGCAGACCACGCACGGGTCCCTGTAGGAGCGGCCTTGTGCCGCGAAAGGGCCGCAAAGCGGCCCCAGCGTGTTGCAGCGCCGCTGGAACCCTGGGGCTGCCCTGCAGCCCTTTCGCGGCACAAGGCCGCTCCTACAACGAGACGCGCCGCTACAGCGCAGCCTGCTGTAATCAGTCAAACGGGGCGACCTTGGTCGCCCCGCTCGGGGTGTTGCGTTGGTTTATTCCTGTGGCGCCTCTTCGGCGCCGGCCAGGTCGTCATCCGGTGCGTCGACCTCGACGCCCTCCTCGTCCCCGTCGAGCAGCTCGTCGAGTTCTTCCTCGGAAGGCTCCTGGATACGCTCCAGGCCCACCAGCGTCTCGTCGCTGGCCAGCTTGATCAGCGTCACACCCTGGGTGTTACGGCCCAAGCTGGACACCTCGCCAACGCGGGTCCGCACCAGGGTGCCCTGGTCGGAGATCAGCATGATCTCCTCGCCTTCCTGCACCTGGATGGCGCCGATCAGCAGGCCGTTGCGCCCCTTGGTGCCCATGGCGATGACGCCCTGGCCACCCCGGCCGCGACGCGGGAACTTGGACAGCGGGGTCCGCTTGCCGAAGCCGCGCTCGGAGGCGGTGAGGATCTGCGCGCCGGACTCCGGGATCAGCATGGAGATCACCTGCTGGCCCTTGCCCAGCTTCATGCCGCGTACGCCACGGGCGGTACGGCCCATTTCACGCACCACGCTCTCGGCGAAGCGGATCACCTTGCCGGCGTCGGAGAACATCATGACTTCCTTGGCGCCGTCGGTGATGGCCGCGGCGATCAGGGTGTCACCTTCCTTGAGCTTCAGCGCGATCAGGCCGCTGGTACGCGGACGGGCGAACTGGGCCAGCGGGGTCTTCTTGACGGTACCGAAGGCGGTGGCCATGAAGATGTACGCACCGGTCGGCTCGGCCACCCACTCAGGGGTGTCGCCGTCTTCCTCGTCGACTTCCTCGGCCTCGACCACTTCCCCTTCGAGCACGGTGTCGTCGGCGTCCTCCAGCTCTTCGTCGCCGTCGGCGTTCTGCTGCAGGGCTTCCAGGTCGATCTGCAGCATGGCGGTGATGCGCTCACCTTCCTCCAGCGGCAACAGGTTGACCAGCGGGCGACCACGGGCGGCACGGGACGCCTCGGGGATTTCGTAGGTCTTGAGCCAGTACACCTTGCCCTTGCTGGAGAACAGCAACAGGGTGGCGTGGCTGTTGGCGACCAGCAGGTGCTCGATGTAGTCCTCGTCCTTCACGCCGGTGGCCGACTTGCCCTTGCCGCCGCGGCGCTGGGCCTGGTAGGCGGACAGCGGCTGAGTCTTGGCATAGCCGCCGTGGGAAATGGTCACCACGCGCTCTTCTTCGGGGATCATGTCGCCGTAGCTGAGGTCGTGGGTGGCGTTGAGGATCTCGGTGCGACGGGCATCGCCGTATTCGGCGCGGACCGCTTCGAGCTCCTCGCGGATCACTTCCATCAGGCGCTCGGCGCTGCTCAGGATGCGGATCAGCTCGCCGATCTGTTCGAGGATCTCCTGGTACTCGGCCAGCAGCTTCTCGTGCTCCAGGCCGGTCAGGCGGTGCAGGCGCAGGTCCAGGATGGCCTGGGCCTGTTCCGGCGACAGGTAGTACTTGCCGTCACGCAGGCCGTACTGCTCTGGCAGGTCTTCCGGGCGGCAGGAGTCGGCGCCGGCGCGCTCGACCATGACCTGCACGGCACTGGACTCCCAGGCGGTGCTGACCAGGGCTTCCTTCGCCTCGGACGGGGTCGGCGAAGCCTTGATCAGGGCGATCACCGGGTCGATGTTGGACAGCGCGACCGCCTGGCCTTCGAGGATATGGCCACGCTCGCGGGCCTTGCGCAGCTCGAACACGGTACGGCGGGTCACCACTTCGCGGCGGTGACGGACGAACGCTTCGAGCAGGTCCTTGAGGTTGAGCAGGCGTGGGCGGCCGTCGATCAGGGCGACCATGTTGATGCCGAACACGCTCTGCAGCTGGGTCTGCGCATAAAGGTTGTTGAGCACCACCTCCGGCACCTCGCCGCGACGCAGCTCGATGACGATGCGCATGCCGTCCTTGTCGGACTCGTCGCGCAGCTCGGTGATGCCTTCGATCTTCTTCTCTTTGACCAGCTCGGCGATCTTCTCGATCAGCCGCGCCTTGTTCAGCTGGTACGGCAGCTCGGTGACGACGATCTGCTGGCGACCGCCGGTCTTGTCCTTGTCGATGTCCTCGATTTCGGAGCGGGCACGCATATAGATGCGGCCACGGCCGGTGCGGTAGGCCTCGATGATGCCCTGGCGACCGTTGATCAGGCCGGCGGTGGGGAAGTCGGGGCCGGGAATGAACTGCATCAGCTCATCGACCGACACCTCGGGGTTGTCGATCAGTGCCAGGCAGCCGTCGATGACCTCGCCCAGGTTGTGGGGCGGGATGTTGGTCGCCATGCCCACGGCGATACCGCTGGAACCGTTGACCAGCAGGTTGGGGATCTTGGTCGGCATGACCGCCGGGATCTGTTCGGTGCCGTCGTAGTTGGGCACCCAGTCGACGGTTTCCTTGTGCAGGTCGGCCAGCAGCTCGTGGGCCAGCTTGGCCATGCGCACTTCGGTGTATCGCATGGCCGCGGCGTTGTCGCCGTCCACCGAACCGAAGTTGCCCTGGCCATCGACCAGCAGGTAGCGCAGCGAGAACGGCTGCGCCATGCGCACGATGGTGTCATAGACCGCGATGTCGCCGTGGGGGTGGTACTTACCGATGACGTCACCGACCACACGGGCGGACTTCTTGTACGGCTTGTTCCAGTCGTTGCCCAGTTCGCTCATCGCGTAGAGAACGCGGCGATGCACGGGCTTCAAGCCGTCACGCGCATCGGGCAGTGCACGCCCGACAATCACGCTCATCGCGTAGTCGAGGTAAGACTGTCTCAGTTCGTCTTCGATATTGACCGGGAGGATTTCTTTGGCCAGTTCGCCCATGAGAAGCCTGATTCCTTTTTCTGGTGAAACTTCGTCGTTTCCCTCGTAGGACGAACGAAGCTCGCCGCCGCAACGCACAGTGGTGCGACGACTTACGACAAATCAATGAGTTGAGCCATGGATCTGCGCAATGAAGGCCGCTTCAACGAGCGGGCCTGGAAACTGCCGGATGGTATCACAAAGGCGTGGGGCGTGGGAGATATGGCAGGTTGCCGCTGCGCCCGTAAAAACGCCGTTTTTCCTGCCCCACGATGAGGCCATCGTAAAGTCCTGAGCGGTCAGTGCAAACGCTTGCGACAAATCAACTGCGCAATCTTGGCCGTATCGGGCCGTTCGACCACGCCCCGCTCGGTCACGATCACATCGACCAGGTCCGCTGGCGTCACATCGAATACCGGGTTGTACACCTCGACCTCGGCAGCGACCCGATTGCCGCCCACATCCAGCAACTCGTCGGCCTCACGCTCTTCCAGCGGGATATCCTCGCCGGTGGCCAGGTTGAGGTCGATGGTGGTACTCGGCGCCACCACCATGAAACGCACGCCATGGTGCATGGCAGCCACCGCCAGCTGGTAGGTGCCGATCTTGCCGGCCACATCGCCGTTGGCGGCGATGCAGTCCGCGCCCACCACCACCCAGGTGATGCCCTTGGTCTTCATCAGGTGCGTCATGGCCGAGTCGGCGCACAGCGTCGCCGGGATGCCTTCATGGGCCAGCTCCCAGGCGGTCAGGCGCGAGCCGTGCAGCCAGGGGCGGGTCTCGCCGGCGTACACCCGTTCGACCATACCCTCCAGGTAGGCCGCCCGGATCACCCCCAGCGCGCTGCCGAAACCGCCGCTGGCCAGGGCACCGGCATTGCCGTAGGTGAGCAGGGCCTGGGCGTTGCCCTGCTGCCGGCGGATCAGCTCGATGCCATGCTGGGCCATGGTCAGGTTGGCTTCGCGGTCACTTTCGTGGATGGCCATCGCCTCGGCCTCCATCGCCGCCAGCACGTCTTCGTCGGCGCGCAGCCGCTGCAGGCGTTCGCGCATGCGGTTGAGCGACCAGAACAGGTTGGCGGCGGTGGGGCGGGCCTCGGCCAGGGCGAGGAAGTCTTCTTCCAGCGCATGCTCCCAGTCCTCGCCCTCGGCCAGGCGCTGGCGCACGGCGAGCACCAGGCCGTAGGCGGCGCTGATGCCGATGGCCGAGGCCCCGCGCACGACCATCTGGCGGATCGCCTGCACTACCGAAGCCACGTCGGTGCAGGCCAGCCAGTGCTCACGCGCAGGCAGCAGGCGCTGGTCGAGCAGATGCAAGGTGCCATCCCGCCACTGGATGCCGGTCACCTTCTCCGCCGCCAAAAGTCGCTCGCGCATCGCCTCTCCCCGTCGTTCGCTGATCAAAAGCGGCCGATTATAGCGAGCCTCTGTCACGGGCGCTCGGGTATACTGCGCGTTCTATTTATCAGAACCAGGTGCCCCACGCATGCCCACAGCCCCCTCCCCCCTCGACCTGCTGCTCGTGCCGGGCTGGCTGGTCCCCGTGGAGCCGGCCGGGGTGGTGCTCGTGGAACACGCGCTGGGCATCCGCGACGGGCTGATCGCCTGGCTCGGCCCACGCGACCGGGCGCCCGCGGCGCATGAGGTGCGCGAGTTGCCCGATTGCCTGCTGTGTCCGGGGCTGATCAACGCCCACGGCCATGCGGCCATGACCCTGCTGCGCGGCCTGGCCGACGACCTGCCGCTGATGACCTGGCTCAAGGCGCACATCTGGCCGGCCGAGGGCCGCTGGGTCGATGAAGCCTTCGTGCGCGACGGCACGGACCTGGCCATCGCCGAAATGCTCAAGGGCGGCATCACCTGCTTCGCCGACATGTATTTCTTCCCCCGGGAGGCCTGCGACCGAGTGCACCGCAGCGGTATCCGCGCGCAAATCGCCGTGCCGTTGCTGGACGTCTCCATCCCCGGCGCCCGCACGCCGGACGAAGGCCTGCACCAGGCCATCGAGCTGTTCGATGACCTGCGCCACCACCCGCGCATCAGCATCGCCCTCGGGCCGCACGCGCCCTACACGGTCAGCGACGAGAACCTGGAGAAGATCCGCGTCATCGCCGACCAGCTGGACGCGCCGCTGCACATGCACATCCACGAGACCGCCGGCGAAGTCGAACAGGCCGTGGCCGACAGCGGCGAGCGGCCGCTGGCGCGCCTGGCCCGCCTGGGCCTGCTGGGCCCGCGCCTGCAGGCGGTGCACATGACCCAGGTCAGCGACGACGACCTGGCCCTGCTGGTAGAAAGCGACACCAGCGTGGTGCACTGCCCCGAATCCAACCTCAAGCTGGCCAGCGGCTTCTGCCCGGTGGAACGCCTGTGGCAGGCCGGCGTCAATGTGGCAGTGGGCACCGATGGCGCAGCCAGCAACAACGACCTGGACCTGCTCGGCGAAACCCGCACCGCAGCCCTGCTGGCCAAGGCGGTGGCAGGTTCGGCCACGGCACTGGATGCCCACCGAGCGCTGCGCATGGCCACGCTCAACGGCGCCCGCGCCCTGGGTCTTGAGGCCGTCACCGGTTCGCTGGAGCTGGGCAAAGCGGCCGACCTGGTGGCCTTCGACCTGTCGGGGCTGGCCCAGCAGCCGGTCCACGACCCGGTTTCACAACTGATCTACGCCACCGGCCGCGACTGCGCGCGGCACGTCTGGGTCGCCGGCCGGCAACTGCTCGACGAGCGCCGCCTGGTGCAGATGGACGAACAGGCCCTGACGGCCACCGCCCGCGCCTGGGGCGCGCGCATCGCAGGCAACGAATGACCGGCTGCCAGCCAAGGCTTGCGCCAGTAACACTTTTATCGAAGATTCAGAGGATTGTTCCATGAGCAACGTCGACCACGCCGAAATCGCCAAGTTCGAAGCCCTGGCCCACCGTTGGTGGGACCGCGAGAGCGAGTTCAAGCCGCTGCACGACATCAACCCGCTGCGGGTCAACTGGATCGACGAGCGCGTGGGCCTGGCCGGCAAGAAGATACTGGACGTCGGCTGCGGCGGCGGCATCCTCAGTGAGGCCATGGCCCTGCGTGGCGCCAGCGTCACCGGCATCGACATGGGCGAGGCGCCGCTGGCGGTGGCCCAACTGCACCAGCTGGAGTCAGGTGTCGAAGTGCAATACCGGCGCATCACCGCCGAGGACATGGCCGAGGAAATGGCCGGCCAGTTCGACGTGGTCACCTGCCTCGAGATGCTCGAACACGTGCCGGATCCATCCTCGGTGATCCGCGCCTGCCACCGCCTGGTCAAACCCGGCGGCCAGGTGTTCTTCTCCACCATCAACCGCAACCCCAAGGCCTACCTGCTGGCCATCGTCGGCGCCGAGTACATCCTCAAGATGCTGCCGCGCGGCACCCACGACTTCAAGAAATTCATCCGCCCGTCCGAGCTGGGGGCCTGGAGCCGCACCGCAGGCCTGGAGGTCAAGGACATCATCGGCCTGACCTACAACCCGCTGACCAAGCACTACAAGCTCAGCAGCGACGTGGACGTCAACTACATGATCCAGACCCTGCGCGAGGAATAAGCATGCGTTTGCGAGCCGTACTCTTCGACATGGATGGCACCCTGCTGGACACCGCGCCGGACTTCATCGCCATCTGCCAGGGCATGCTGGCCGACCGGGGCCTGCCGGCCATCGACGATCAGCGCATCCGCGACGTGATCTCCGGCGGCGCCCGCGCCATGGTCGCGGCCACCTTCGCCCTGGACCCGGACGCCGAAGGCTTCGAGGCCCTGCGCCTGGAGTTCCTGGAGCGCTACCAGCGCGACTGCGCCGTGCACAGCAAGCTGTTCGACGGCATGGCCGAGCTGCTCGAGGACATCGAGAAAGGCAACCTGCTGTGGGGCGTGGTGACCAACAAGCCGGTGCGTTTCGCCGAACCCATCATGCAGCGCCTGGGCCTGGCCGAGCGCTCGGCCCTGCTGATCTGCCCGGACCACGTCAAGAACAGCAAGCCCGACCCCGAGCCGCTGATCCTGGCCTGCAAGACCCTCGACCTGGACCCGGCCAGCGTCCTGTTCGTGGGCGACGACCTGCGCGACATCGAGTCCGGCCGCGACGCCGGCACCCGCACGGCGGCGGTGCGTTATGGCTATATTCATCCTCAGGACAACCCCAACAACTGGGGGGCCGATGTGGTGGTGGACCACCCGTTGGACCTGCGCAAGGTGATCGACAGCGCGCTGTGCGGCTGCTGAACATCTGGCACCGCAATTCCTGTGGGAGCGGGTTTGCCCCCACAAGGGTTCGCGCAAGATTTATGAACAAGGACACCTGACATGTTCGACTACACCGCCCGCCCCGACCTGCTCAAAGGCCGGATCATCCTGGTCACCGGCGCCGGCCGTGGCATCGGTGCCGCCGCCGCCAAGGCCTATGCCGCCCTGGGCGCCACGGTGCTGCTGCTGGGCAAGACCGAGGCCAACCTCAACGAGGTCTACGACCAGATCGAGGCCGCCGGCCACCCGCAGCCGGTGGTGATCCCGTTCAACCTGGAAACCGCCCTGCCCCACCAGTACAACGAGCTGGCGGTGATGATCGAGGACCAGTTCGGGCGCCTCGACGGGCTGCTCAACAACGCCTCGATCATCGGCCCGCGCACGCCGCTGGAGCAGCTCTCGGGCGACAACTTCATGCGGGTGATGCACATCAACGTCAACGCCACCTTCATGTTGACCAGCACCCTGCTGCCGCTGCTCAAGCTGTCCGAGGACGCCTCGGTGGTGTTCACCTCCAGCAGCGTCGGGCGCAAGGGCCGGGCGTACTGGGGTGCCTATGGGGTGTCGAAGTTCGCCACCGAGGGCCTGATGCAGACCCTGGCCGACGAGCTGGAAGGCGTAGCACCGGTGCGTGCCAACAGCATCAACCCGGGCGCGACCCGCACCGCCATGCGCGCCCAGGCCTACCCGAGCGAAAATCCGCAGAACAACCCGCTGCCCGAAGAGATCATGCCGGTGTACCTGTACCTGATGGGGCCGGACAGCGCTGGGGTGAACGGGCAGGCGTTCAACGCTCAATAAGAGCTGCCTGGGCTGACGTAATCGCCGGCAAGCCGGCTCCCACAGGTATTGCGGTGTCTCTGAAAACAGCGCAGGACAAGTGGGAGCCGGCTTGCCGGCGATAGGGCCTGTCAGCCGGCCGCCAGTGCCGGCCTCATCCGCTCTTGCTGGCGATTCTCCAGCTGCATGCACCGCTCCAGGAACAGGAACATGCAGTCATAGCTCTTGCAGATGGTCCTGCGCAGTTCGCTCCTGAGCCCCTGGGTCGGGTTCTCCCCGGCCAGCGTACAGATGATCTCCAGCGCCTCCCAGGGGTGCGCATCATCGTACTGCGCATGCAACTTCAGCCACTTCATCGCCCGCTTGCGAATCGCGTCAGGGAAGCCCTGGGCATAGGTATCGGTCGAGCACACCAGCGCCGCCCACTCACCGGTGGCGCCTTCGATGGCATAGTTGGTGGCAGCCATCGACAGCGCCAACGACTCGGTGGCGCATACCCGCCAGCACCAGTCGTTGAGGCCATTGAGCTCCGGTGGCACCTCCTGGGCCTGCAGGTCGGCCAGGCTCACGCCATGGGCCTGGCACCAGTGCAACCAGTAGTCGGCATGGTTGAGCTCGACGCGGATGTTGCGCATCAGCCAGCGCCGCGCCATGTCCTCGCCGGGGTGGCGGGCGTAGCGGGTCTTGGTGATGTTGTGGGCCATGTACAGCGAGAACTGCTCGACCACCGGCCAGCCACCGATCAGGTACTGGCGGATGGTTTGCTGCTTGAGCTCGCCATCGCGCAGGCGCTGGTAGAACTCATGCTCCACCACCCGCCGCTTGCTTTCACGGCAGTCTTCGAGCAGTTGCTGGGCCCAGGTGGGGTAGCTTGCAGGGTCCATCAGAGGACCGATCCGAACGAATGTATCAATCACTTTCCAGCTCCTTGAATCATGTGATCATCCGGACGGCTCCTTTTTTAACGAAAGGTCCCAGGCGCCCGGTGCAACAGGGGCCTTGCGGCTATTCGTTGGCGTTGCAGGCTGTCGCAGGTGAATACCTGCGGCCGCTCGATGAGGTAACCCTGGGCATAATCCACGCCGATTTCCTGCAACGCCTGCTCGATCAACGGCGTCTCGACGAACTCGGCGATGGTCCGCTTGCCCATGACATGGCCGATGTGATTGATCACCTCGACCATGGCACGGTTGATGGGGTCATCGAGCATGTCTTTGACGAAACTTCCGTCGATCTTCAGGAAGTCTACAGGCAGATGTTTCAAGTACGCGAATGACGACATCCCGGCACAGAAGTCGTCCAGGGAGAACTTGCAGCCCAGGCCTTTCAATTCATTGATGAAGCGAATGGCACTGCCGAGATTGGCGATAGCGCTGGTCTCGGTAATTTCGAAACAGACCAGCCGCGGCGGTATGCGGAACTCCTCGAACAAGCGGTGCAGGTACTCCAGGAACTTGTCATCGCCGATGCTCGAGCCCGACAGGTTGATGGCGCACATGGCCAGCGGGCCATCCCGGCCTTCGTCCAGGCTTTGGCGGATGACCTGGAACACGTTGCGCACCACCCAGCGATCCAGGGCAGTCATCATGCCGTAGCGTTCGGCGGCAGGAATGAAGGTGCTGGGCAGGATGGTGCGGCCGCTTTCGTCATGCAGGCGCAGCAGGATCTCCAGATGCCCCGGCCCCTCGATAGCAGTCAGCGGGGCGATTTCCTGGGCATACAGGCAGAAGCGGTTTTCCTCCAGGGCCACATGCAGGCGCTGGATCCAGGCCATTTCGCCGAAGCGCAGCGACAGTTCGCTGTCGTCGGGGTGGTACACCTGCACCCGGTTGCGCCCCTTTTCCTTGGCCATGTAGCAGGCCATGTCGGCGGCGCGTAGAGATGCCTCCAGGGTGCCGGCCGGCTGGGCGATGTGCACAAGGCCGATGCTCACGGTGGTGACGAAGGGTCGCCCCTTCCACACGAAGTGCAGGGTCTGCACGGCCTGGCGCAGCTGCTCGGCGATGCGCTCGGCCTGCTCCGGCGGGCAGTTTTCCAGCAACACACCGAATTCGTCGCCGCCCAGGCGCGCCAGGGTATCGCCTTCACGCAGGCCCGCCTGCAGCACCGCACAGATATGCCGCAACAGCTCATCGCCTGCGGCATGGCCACTGGTGTCATTGACCAGCTTGAACTGGTCCAGGTCCAGGAACATCAATGAATGTCGCCCGGCCTGACGGGTCAGGCCGTTGAGCGCCTGTTCCAGGCGATATTCGAACTCGCGACGGTTGGCGAGGCCGGTCAAGGCATCGTGAGTCGCCTGCCAGGACAGGTTGGCGATGTACTGGCGTTCCTGGGTCATGTCGTGTAGCGCCAGCACCAGGCCGGTCACCTGGTTGTCGCTGTAGATCGGCGAACCCACCAGGCTGATCGACACCGTGCTGCCATCCAGGCGCTGGATCAGCCGGGCATGCTCGGAGCCCCCCTTGAGGCTGCCGCTGAGCACCTGCTCGACCAAGGTGCGGTTGTCATGCTCGGCATGCTCGTCCACCAGGCTGAACAACGCCGCCAGGGGCATCCCCTGGGCCTGGCCGGCCGGCCAGTGGGTGAGCAGTTCGGCAGCGGGGTTCATGTAGACGATGAGGCCGTCGACGTCGGTGGTGATCACCGCATCGCCGATCGACTGCAAGGTGATCTGCGCGCGCTCGCGCTCGGCCTGCAAGGCCTGGGCGAAGGCCTGGCGCTGGCCCAGCAGCTTGCTCGAACGGCGCCAGGCGATGGTGATCAGGAACAAGGCCGTGGCCAGGTTGGTGATCAGCAGCACGCGCAACAGCATGCGCGAACCTTCCCCCAGGGCATCGCTGAAGGCCCTGGCGGCCGGCGTCACGCCTTCATTGATGGCAACGATGCGGGCCCGCCAGGCGTTGACTTGCGCCGGGGTGACCTGGCCCTGGGTGAAACCTGCACGCATTTCGTTGGCCACCACGTCCAGTTGACGCAGGTAGTCGTCGCCGATGTCCCAGTAGGCGATGGCCGTTTCCATGTAGCTGATATGGCGAAAGTTGCGATAGAACCAGATGATCCGGGCGACGTCGTCGGGGTGGTTGCCGCCTTGCAGGATGCCCTTGCGCGCGGCCTCCACATCCGGGTTGGACTGGTCCAGCGCCAGGCGCAACTCGCGGTCGCCCTTGGGCACCTCGGTGGCCTGCAGGTAGCGCTGGTAGGTGCGCTCGTCGCGGGTGTCGGCATACAGGCTGAGGTAGTAGATGGCGTCCTTCTGGGCTTTGGACCACAGGCTTTCGCCCGCGACATAGGCGCGCACGGCGGACATGGCATAAAGGCTCATGCTGCCCAGCAGCACCTGGAAAATCACAACAGCGACGAACGGCCAGGTGATGCCCAGCAACTTCGGCGCTTCGAGAGTCCGATTTCCCTTCATGTAATCCTTGTCACCGAACAGGTAGGCGCATGTCGACCCAGACAAGCACAGCGTAGGCCATTTGCCAGGGATTCGACGGGTATTTTAGAGCCTGGAAGGGGCCGCTGCCCGGCCCAATCGCGGGGCAAGCCCGCTCCCACAGGGGTGTTCAAGTCTGCTGCAAATGCCCATACAGTTTGGCATACAGGCCACCCTCGGCGATCAACTGCTGGTGATCGCCATCCTCGGCCACGTGCCCACCGTCGAACACCAGTACCCGGTCCGCCTGCTTAACCGCAGACAAGCGGTGGGCGATGATCAAGGTGGTACGTCCGCTCAGGAAACACGCCATGGCCTGGTGCAGGTTGTACTCGGTGGCGGCGTCCAGGGCCGAGGTGGCTTCGTCGAGGATCACCACCTTGGGCTCGGCCAGGATCATGCGGGCGATCGCCAGGCGCTGGCGCTGGCCGCCCGACAGGCGCACGCCGGAGCGCCCCACCACGCTGTCCAGGCCCTGGGGCAAGGCGGCGATGGTGGCATCCAGTTGGGCGATGCGCAGGGCCTGCCAGCAGGCCTCGTCGCTGCAGTCGCGGCCCAGGGTGAGGTTGGCGCGCACGCTGTCGTTGAACAGCGAAGGGTGCTGCAACACCACCGCGACATTCTCGCGCAGGGTCTCGTAGCCGATTTCCTGAAGGCTCGCACCGCCGAAGCGGATGGTACCGCCCTGGGCGCTGTACAGGCCCAGCAGCAACTGCACCAGGGTGCTCTTGCCGCCACCGCTGGCCCCCACGATCGCCACCTTCTCGCCGGCGGCGATGGACAGGTCCAGGTGTTCCAGCACCGGCTCCTCGGCATAGGCGAAACGCAGGTCACGCACCTCGATGCCGACCGTGTCGCGCCCGGCGAAGGGGTCGACGGCCGCCGGGTACTGGGGCTCGTCGGCCCGTGCCAGCAGCTCGTTGAGCCGGCTCAGGGCGCCGCCGGCGGCATAATAGGCGTACTGCAGGTTGAGCAACTGCTCCACCGGCCCGATCATGAACCACAGGTAGCTGAACACCGCCAGCATCTGGCCGATGGACAGGTCGGAGAACAGCACCGTGAGCATGGCCGCAGCACGGAAGATATCGATGCCGAACTGGAACAACAACCCACTGGCACGGCCGCTGGCGTCGCTTTTCCACTGCGAGGCCACAGCATAGTCGCGCACCTCCCGGGCCCGCAGGCCAAGGCGGCCGAGGAAATAGCCCTGGCGGTTGCCGGCGCGCACCTCCTGGATGGCATCCAGGGTCTCGGCCAGGGCCTGGGTGAAGCGCGCGGTACTGTCGTTCTCCAGCTTCTTCAGGTGCTTGACCCGCTTGCCCAACTGCACGGTGAAGTAGATCACCAGCGGGTTGAACAGCAGGATCAGCATGGCCAGCTGCCAGTGCATCCAGATCAGGATGGCGGCGGTGCCGGTGAGGGTGAGCACGGCCACCAGGAAGCGGCTCAGGGTCTCGCCGACGAATTTGTCCAGGGTGTCCAGGTCGGTGACCAGGTGCGTGGTCACCGTCCCGCTGCCCAGGCTTTCGTACTCCTTGAGGGAGATCCGCTTGAGCCGCTCGATCAGGCGGATGCGCAAACGGTACACGATGTCCTTGGCCAGGCCCGCGAACAGCCTGGCCTGGACCACGTTGAAGGCCAGCGCGGCCAGGCGCAGGCCGAGGGTGGCAAACAGCATCAGGCCGATGTAGCCGGCCGCCACTTGCCAGCTGCCGGGCAGGAAGTGGTTCATCCACTTGAGCGCGGCGTCGCCATGGCCCAGCAGCACTTCGTCCACCAGCAACGGCAGCAGCAACGGGATCGGCACACTGCACAAGGCGGCGAGCACGGCCACCAGGTTGGCGGTCCACAGGGCTTTCTTGTGGTGCAGGGCCAGGCGGCGGATTTCCGCCCAGCTCAAGCGATCGGGCACAGCGGGGGCCTTCCCCGGCACAGGGTCGGACGACCCCGGCAGGTCAAGCACAAGCGGCCTGCTGCAGCCAGCGGCCGAGCAAGGGTTGCAGACGCTCCAGCGGCTGGTAGCCGTTGGTCAGCAGGGCCAGCTGGCCATTGCGCTCGGCCAGCAGGGTCGGGAAGCCGGCGATACCGAGGTCTTGCACCCAACTGAAGTCGGCCGCGGTGGCGGCACGGGTATCGGGGCTGGAGAACGCTTCGGCGAAGCGTGCACGGTCGAAACCGACCTGCTCGGCCAGTTCTACCAACTGCGGGGCGCGGGTGACGTCCACGCCCTGCTCGTAGAAGGCCTGCTGGATCGCTGCCAGCAATGGCCAGGCACGCTCGGCATCGAGCTCGCGGGCAGCCACCAGGGCGCGGCAGGCAGGCTCGGTGTCGTAGACGAAGCCGTCAGGCATGGCGCCCTCGAAGCGAAAAGCCTGGCCGGTGGCCTCGGCGACCGCCTGCCAGTGCTCGAGGATGTAGCGGCGAGTCGAGGCGTCCAGGGCACTGCTGCCCGAGCGCAGCCCGCCGGGCACCAGGCGCGTCGGCACGCCGGCCGCACGGGCCTGGGCGATCAGCGCCTCGGCCACCGGGGCGAAGCCCCAGCACCAGGAGCACATCGGGTCCATCACATACAGCAGGCGTGCGGACATGCAGTCAAGCCTCGGCTTTGTAGTTGTAACCGATCGGGTGAGGCAGGTTGCGCGCCTTGGCCAGCTCGATCTGCTTCTGCCGGTCGATGGCGCTGCGCCGGGTCTTCTCGCTCAGGCTGTCCCAGCAATGCGGGCAGCTGATGCCTGGCGAATAGTGTTCGGACGCACGGTCCTCCACGCTGATCGGGTGGCGGCAGGCATGGCACTGGTCGTACTCGCCCTCGGTCAGGTCATGGCGCACCGTGACGCGGTTGTCGAAGACGAAGCAGTCGCCGTCCCAGAGGCTTTCTTCCTGAGGCACTTCCTCGAAGTATTTCAGGATGCCGCCCTTAAGATGATAGACCTCCTCGAAGCCTTCACCGAGCATGTAGCTGGAGGCTTTTTCACAGCGGATACCGCCGGTGCAGAACATCGCAACCTTCTTGTGCCGGCTGGGGTCGAAGTTGGCCTTGATGTACTCGGGGAACTGGCGGAAGGTCTCGGTCTTGGGGTCGATGGCGCCCTTGAAGGTGCCGATGGCCACTTCGTAGTCGTTGCGGGTGTCGATCAGCAGCACCTCGGGGTCGCTGATCAGGGCATTCCAGTCCTTGGGCTCGACGTAGGTGCCGACCTTGTGGTTCGGGTCCACGCCCGGCACGCCCAGGGTGACGATCTCTTTCTTGAGCTTGACCTTGGTGCGGTAGAACGGCTGTTCGTCGCAGTAGGATTCCT
Source organism: Pseudomonas sp. NY15356 (assembly GCF_048068175.1). NCBI lineage: Bacteria > Pseudomonadati > Pseudomonadota > Gammaproteobacteria > Pseudomonadales > Pseudomonadaceae > Pseudomonas > Pseudomonas sp. NY15356. The sequence continues at coordinate 173,573 of NZ_JBLUPW010000006.1, forward strand.
TGTGGTCGATGTCCACCAGGCGCGGGTCGTTGCGCAGCCAGGCGAGCAGACCATCGATGCCTTCACGGGTGCCCGAGACGGTGCCGTTGATGCCTTCGAGGGCCAGCAGCAAGGTGCCTTTGACGCCGTTGTCGACCATGGTCTTGAGCAGCGGCTCGCGCAGCTCGACGTAGTCTTCCAGGGTGACGAACTTGTACAGCGCCGCCACGACGATAGCTTGGGTCATGAATCGATTCTCCAGGTGGTCGCCCTCGTAAGGGGCGGACCGGGTTCTACACAAAGCATGGGGGCTGCTGCGCAGCCCATCGCCGGCAAGCCGGCTCCCACAGGTTCGGCGCAGCCATCAAGCGCTGCACTGTACCTGTGGGAGCCGGCTTGCCGGCGATGGGCCGCGCAGCGGCCCCCAGGGAATGTCGCGGATTGTATCAGAACGACCGAAAGGATTCAGTGCCCGCCGCCGGCGCACACCGGCGAGGCCGGTGCGACACCGACCGCCGCCCATTCCTCCGGGGTATAGGTGTGGATGGCCAGGGCATGGATCTGCCCCATCAGCTCACCCATGGTGGCGTAGACCTTCTGGTGGCGCTTGACGCTGTTCAACCCGGCGAACTGCTCGCTGACCAGCACCGCCTTGTAGTGGGTCTCCTGGCCACGGCTGTGCATGTGGCTTTCGTTGTGCACTTCAAGGTGCTGCGTGGCCAGCGGCGCCAGCTGCTGTTCGATGCGTTGCTGCATGCTCATCGGGCGTTACTCACTTCTTCGCGGGTGCGGCCTTGCCGGCGTTGGGGGCCAGTTCCTTGGTCATGTCGTCGAGCAGCTTGTTGACCACAGGCACCGCAGGCTCGAGCTTGGCCTGGGTCATCTGGGCCGACTGCTGGGTGACCTTGGGCATCTCGCGCATGACCTTGCGGCCCAGCGGCGACTCGTAGAACTTGACCAGGTCCTTGAGCTCGGCCTCGGTGAAGGTGTCGGTGTACAACTTGACCATGTCCGGCTTGATCTTGTTCCAGCCGATGGCGTTGTCCAGGGCGGCGTTGGCCTTGGCCTGGTAGCTCTCCAGCACGGCTTGCTTGGAGGTCGGCGCCTTGGTCTGGGCGAAGCGCTGGGCGAACATCTGCTGGACCTGCATGTAGACCGGGGTGCCCAGCTTGTCGGCGTTGGCCAGGGTCAGGAATTTTTCCGCGGCGGCGTTGTGGCTGGCGGTGGCGGCCAGGACCTGGCCACTGGCGAAGGCCAGGGTAACGGCAGCGGCGGCGCAAAGGGCACGGAGACGGGTCATTGCATTTCCTTCAAGAGAGGGAGGGGTTACCTCAGAGAAGAGCATTCTGCGCCGCAGCGGGCACAGTGCTCAAGTGGCGCGACGAGCGACGGAACCGCTCTGTCGATTCAAGGCCTAAACTGCGGTTTCGGACAGACAAAGGAGTGAACGCAGTATGAGCCGTATCGAGACAGACAGCCTGGGCCCGGTCGAAGTTCCAGAGGACGCCTACTGGGGCGCGCAGACCCAGCGTTCGCTGATCAACTTCGCCATCGGCAAGGAGCGCATGCCCCTGGCCGTGCTGCACGCCCTGGCCCTGGTCAAGAAGGCCGCCGCGCGCGTCAACGACCGCAACGGCGACCTGCCGGCGGACATCGCCCGGCTCATCGAGCAGGCTGCCGACGAAGTGCTCGCCGGTGAACATGACGACCAGTTCCCGCTCGTCGTCTGGCAGACCGGCAGCGGCACCCAGAGCAACATGAACGTCAACGAGGTGATCGCCGGCCGCGCCAACGAGCTGGCCGGCAAGGGTCGAGGCGGCAAGACGCCGGTGCACCCGAACGACCACGTCAACCGCTCCCAGAGCTCCAACGACTGCTTCCCCACCGCCATGCACATCGCCGCCGCCCAGGCGGTGCACCACAAGCTGCTGCCGGCGATCGCCGAGCTGTCGGCAGGGCTGGCGGAACTGTCGGCGCGTCACCAGCACCTGGTCAAGACCGGCCGCACCCACATGATGGACGCCACCCCCATCACCTTCGGCCAGGAGCTGTCGGCGTTCGTCGCCCAGCTCGACTACGCCCAGCGGGCGATCCGCGCCAGCCTGCCGGCGGTGTGCGAACTGGCCCAGGGCGGGACTGCGGTGGGCACAGGCTTGAATGCCCCGCACGGGTTCGCCGAGGCCATCGCCGCGGAGTTGGCAGCGCTGTCGGGCCTGCCCTTCGTCACCGCACCGAACAAGTTCGCCGCCCTCGCCGGCCATGAGCCGCTGACCACCCTGGCCGGCGCCCTCAAGACCCTCGCCGTGGCCCTGATGAAGATCGCCAACGACCTGCGCCTGCTCGGCTCGGGCCCCCGGGCGGGGCTGGCCGAGGTACGCCTGCCGGCCAACGAGCCGGGCAGCTCGATCATGCCGGGCAAGGTCAACCCGACCCAGTGCGAGGCGCTGTCGATGCTGGCCTGCCAGGTGCTGGGCAACGATGCCGCCATCGGCTTTGCCGCCAGCCAGGGGCACTTGCAACTGAACGTGTTCAAGCCGGTGATCATTCATAACCTGCTGCAGTCGATCGAGCTGCTGGCCGATGGCTGCCACAACTTCCAGCAGCACTGCGTGGCGGGCATCGAACCGGACGCCGAGCAGATGGCCGCGCACCTGGAGCGGGGGCTGATGCTGGTGACGGCGCTGAACCCGCATATCGGCTACGACAAGGCCGCGGAGATCGCCAAGAAGGCCTATAGCGAAGGCAAGACGTTGCGTGAGGCGGCGCTGGAGCTGAAGTACCTGACCAACGAGCAATTCGACCAGTGGGTGAGGCCGGAGAACATGCTGGCTCCGGGGGCCAAAGGCTGATCCTCAAATACACGCACGCCCCCTGTAGGAGCGGCCTTGTGCCGCGATCGGGCGCGAAGCGGCCATAGACCCTGCTTGCACGGCACTCCTGGCAGAACGCGGTCGCAGGTTTTACGGCCGCTTCGCGCCCGATCGCGGCACAAGGCCGCTCCTACAAGAGGGCGCGTGCGCGCATTCTGGCCCGTCGCGCACGCCACCCGGCCACCAAGGAAGGTCCCAGGGCCACCAGCGCCGAGCCCAGCACCACCGTCACCGCCCCCACATATCCCAGGGCATTGATGTCTTCGGCATGCACATACGCCGGCCACAACCAGGCCGCCAGCGCCACTGCGACGAAGGTCACCAGCGGCGTCAGCGCCAAGGTCGCGCTCACCCGCGAAGCTTCCCAATGGGCCAGCGCCTCGGCGAAGGCGCCATAGGCCACCAGGGTGTTGAGGCAGCACGCCAGCAACAACCACCCCTGCAGCGGGCTCAACTGCAGTGCTTCCAGTGGATGCACCCAGGGCGTGAGCAGCACCGCGCAGCACAGATAGATCACCATCATCACCTGCTGCGAATGCCATACCGTCAGCAGTTGCTTCTGGCTCAGGGCGTAGAACACCCAGATGCTGGTGGCCAGGATGATGGTCAGCACGCCGGTGGTGTAGGTGCCCAGCGAGGTCAGCAGTTCTTCCAGGCGTTGGTTGAAGAACAGGCCGAAACCGGCCAGCAGTACCAGCAAGCCCATGCCCTGCCCCAGGCTGAAGCGCTCCTTGAACACGAACACACTGGCCACCAGCAGCAATACCGGGCCGAGCTGTACCACCAGTTGCGCGGTACCGGGACTGAGCAGGTTGAGCCCGACCAAGTACAGAACGTAGTTGCCCACCAGCCCGCACACGGCCACCGCCACCAGGCCATAGCCCTTGCGCCCCAGCTTGTCGAACGAGGGCAGGCGCCGGTTGGCCGCGAGCCAGGCGAACAGCAGGCCGCCCGACACCAGCAGGCGGTACCAGGTGACGGTCATCGGGTCCATCACCTGCAGGACCTGCTTGAGCTTGATCGGCAGGATGCCCCAGAGCAGCGCGGTCAGAAGTGCCAGGAACAGGCCATAGACCCAGCGTCCGGAAGAAATGTGCATAGCGTCCTCGAATCAGGCCCATGGGAAGGGTGCGGAAATTCTACGGGGTTTGGAGTATCGGGCTGGGGAAAAGTGGCGGGAAAATAATTCATCGGGTTATTCCGGGAAGGCATGGGTGCCTGTCATGCCCCAATCGCCGGCAAGCCGGCTAGAGGCACCGTAGTACCTGTAGGAGCCGGCTTGCCGGCGATTGGGCCTACTTCTTGTCTTTGGCGAACGCCGCCTCCAGCGCCTGGTTGATCGTCCTGAGCACCTTCACCCGCGCCCAACGCTTGTCGTTGGCTTCCACCAACGTCCATGGCGCGATCTCGGTGCTGGTCCGGTCGACCATGTCCCCCACCGCCTCGGCATACACCTCCCATTTGTCGCGGTTGCGCCAGTCCTCCTCGGTGATCTTGTAGCGCTTGAAGGGGATCTGCTCGCGCTCCTCGAAGCGCTCCAACTGGGTCTGCGGGTCGATCGCCAGCCAGAACTTGACCACCACCACGCCGGCATTGGTCAGCTGTTCCTCGAAGTCGTTGATCTCGCCGTAGGCACGCATCCAGTCGGCCGGCGTGCAGAACCCCTCGACCCGCTCCACCAGCACCCGGCCATACCAGGAGCGGTCGAAGATAGTGAACTTGCCGCGCGCCGGGATATGGCGCCAGAAACGCCATAGGTACGGCTGGGCGCGTTCCTCCTCGGTGGGCGCGGCCACCGGTACGATGCGGTACTGGCGGGGGTCGAGCGCGGCCGCCACGCGGCGGATCGCCCCACCCTTGCCTGCCGCGTCGTTGCCTTCGAATACCGCCACCAGGGCGTGCCGACGCATCTGCTTGTGGCGCAGCAGGCCGGCCAGGCGCGCCTGCTCGGTCACCAGTTGTTCTTGGTAGTCGGCCTTGTCCAGGCGCCGGCTCAGGTCCAGGGCACCGAGCAGGCTCTTCTGGTCGATGCTGCGGCCCAGCGGGGCCACGTTGCCCTGGTGCTTGGTGCTCGGTGCGCTGGCCAGCGCGGCCTGCAGGCTCTCCAGCAGAATGCGCCCCACCGCCAGGCTGCGGTAGTACGGGTCGACGCCCTCGATCACGTGCCAGGGCGCATAGTCACGGCTGGTGCGGCGCAGCACGCGCTCGCCGAAACGCACGAAACGGTCGTAGGTCTGCGACTGTTGCCAGTCCAGTGGGCTGATGCGCCAGCTGTGCAGCGGGTCGTCCTTGAGCGCCTTGAGCCGGGCCTTCATCTGCTTCTTGGACAGGTGGAACCAGAACTTGATGATCAGCGCACCTTCATCGCAGAGCATCTGCTCCAGGCGCTCGGCACCGGTGATGGCCTGGTCGAGCACGGCGTCCTTGAACAGGCCGTGCACCCGCCCCTGGAGCATCTGGCTGTACCAGTTGCCGAAGAACACGCCCATCCGCCCTTTCGGCGGCAGGGCCCGCCAGTAGCGCCAGGCCGGGGGGCGGGCCAGTTCTTCGTCGGTCTGCTGGTCGAAGGTGCGCACCTCGATCAGGCGCGGGTCCATCCATTCATTGAGCAACTTGACCGTCTCGCCTTTGCCGGCACCTTCGATGCCGTTGATCAGCACGATCACCGGGAAGCGCGCCTGCTGCTTGAGTTCGTACTGGGCCTCGAGCAGCGCCTCGCGCAACGCGGGCACTTCGGCGTCGTACGCCTCCTTGTCGATGCTGTGTCCTATTTCGGCGGATTCGAACATGGGTGGCCTTGGCTCCTTCAATGGATAAGCAAGACTAGCGGATTGCGCGCCAGGCTTCAGGCCTCAATCGCCCCATAAGCGCTGAATGTGTGGGCGCAACTGTCTTGAGTTGCTTGCTCCGGCCCAATCGCCGGGCAGCCCGGGCCCCCCACGTGTTGGGTGCACCCGCCCGGGGGGGGCCGGCCTGCCC
>NZ_JBLUPW010000007.1:0-175968 GCF_048068175.1 Pseudomonas sp. NY15356
GAACCAGTCGGTGGCCACCGCCACCGAGGAGCAGAGCGCGGTGGTCGAGAGCCTGAACCTGGACATCACCCAGATCAACAGCCTCAACCAGCAAGGGGTGGAGAACCTCAATGAAACCCTGCGTCATTGCGATGCCTTGAGCCAGCAGGCGGGGCGCTTGAAGCAGCTGGTGGGCAGCTTCAGGATCTGAGGCGACCCTATCGCGGGGCAAGCCCGCTCCTACAAGCGATTGGGCTGCAAGGCAGCCCCCTCGCTCAGGCCACTGCCACGTTCCGTACCTTGCCCCGCCGCAGCCACCCCAGCAATACCGCCGCCATCAGCACGAAGCCCAGGTAACCGAAGAACGGGTACACCTCCCCCACCAGGCTGATGAACCCAACCAGACTGCAGACGAACGCCACCACACCGGTCACCACCGACCCCCAGCGGAACTGCCGGGTCCCCGCCGGCAGCAAGCGCGACAGGAAGGAAAACAGCGTCCCCACCGCCGTATTGATGATCATCCCGAAGATGATCAGGCACATCACCACGCCCAGCAGCGGCGACACTTCATTGGCGATCGACAGCATCGGCATGGAAAGCTCGGCCACGCTGTCCAACCGCGACAACAGCCCCGCGCTCATCACCAGCATCAGCCCACCCAGCGCCGCGCCACCGATCAGGCCGCCCCACACCGCCGTTCTCTCGCCCTTGGCCGAACCGCCAAGAATGGCCAGGATCGGCGCACCGGCCACGATGTTGTACGACACATACAGGAACGCGCCGAGCAGCCAGTGGCGAGTACCGGCCTCCTGCTGGCTGGCCAGCTGGTCCAGTTCGGCGAAGCTCTGCCCGCGGCTCGCCACGGCATACAGCGCGATGGCCGAGGCCACCAGGATCAATATCGGCGTGACGGCACCGATGGCGACGATCACCTTCTGCACATCCAGGCATACGATAGCCACCACCATCATGGTCACCAGTACACTACCGGCCAGCGCCGGCACACCGAACTGCTGCTCCAGCAACGCACCGCCGCCAGCGAGCATGACCACGGTGACAGCGAACATGAAGAAGGTGATCAACCAGTCGACGAACAGCCCCAGGTGACGGCCGCAGATGGCCTGGATCACGTCCTTGTGCGACGTGGCGTGCTGGCGATTGCCCAAGCCCGCCAGGGCCATGCCCAGGAAGGTGAACAGCGCGGCGCTGACCAGGGCACCGACCAGGCCCCAGACACCGAAATCGACGAAGAACAGCAACAACTCCCGCCCGGACGCGAAGCCCGCCCCCACGATCACGCCGACGAAAGCCCCGGCGATCTTCAGCTGCTCTTTCATGTGCACCTCTGGATTATTGTTGTTTTAAGCCACCCCACCGCCCTCACCGTGTGGGGGCGGCGATTTCGCGTCAGTCGTGCCCAACGAACGCCTGCACCTCGATTTCCACGTCCACATCCAGAGCCAGTGCCGAGGCCACCGTCGAACGCACCGGCAACGCCTCACCGAAGAATGCCTTGTAGACCTCGTTGAAACCGGCGAAATGGGCCATGTCGGACAGCCAGACCGTGACCTTCACCACCTGGTCGAAACGCGCACCGCACACCGCCAGGCTTTCGCCGATGCGCTCGCAGGCCGCCCGGGTTTGCGCCTGGATGTCACCGCGTACCACTTCGCCGGATGCATTCATCGGCACTTGGCCGGACAGGAACAGGAAGCCGCCCGCCTTCACCGCCCGGGAGAACGGGAACGGCAGGCTGCTGGGGAAACGCTGGATGTCATTGCTCATGGGTGATACCTCTCAAGGTTGCAGCAAACGTGCTGGGGACAATTGTTCAGGGGACACGCCCTGGGCCGTCAGGCTAGGGCACAGCGGCTGGCCAAGCAGCAGGTCCGCGGCCAGGCGCGATGCCCCGGCGGCGGACTGGATGCCGTAGCCACCCTGGGCCGCCAGCCAGAAGAACGTTGGCGTGCCCGGGTCGAACCCAATGACCAGGTCGCCATCGGCGACGAACGAGCGCAGCCCGGCCCAGCTGTGGCTCGGACGACGAATCTGCAAGGTGGTCATGGCTTCGATGTTGTAGATGCCCAGGGCCACATCCAGCTCCTCGGGTGCGGCATCCTGGGGCTCGACCGGGTCAGCATTGGCCGGAGAGCCGAGCAACTGGCCGGCATCGGGCTTGAAATAGAAGCTTTCATCCACGCCGATGACCGCGGGCCAGCGGCTGAAATCTTCCTCTGCCGGGCCCGGGAAGGTGAACGCACTGCGTCGGCACGGCTGCAGGCCGATCTTGGCCACACCGCATTGCTCGGCCACCTGGTCGGCCCAGGCGCCTGCTGCATTGACCAGCTGCCGTGCCTGTACATGGCTGCCATCGGCGAGGGACACCTGCCACAGGTCGTCCAGGTAATAAGCCTGGATGAGTTCTGCGTTGCAGCGCAGCTCGCCGCCTGCGGCGCGGTAGCCGCGCAAGAAGCCCTGGTGCAGGGCATGCACGTCCAGGTCCATCGCCCCCTGCTCGTGCACTGCACCGCACAAGGCCTCGCTGCGCAGGCTGGGCACCAGGGCCAGGGCAGCGTCACGGTCGAGCAGCCGCACGTCGGTGCCATTGGCCAGGTTCTGCGCATAGGTGGCCTCGAGCATGTCGCGCTGCTCGGTGTTGGCGACATACAGGCAGCCCCGCGGCTCCAGCAGCGGATGCTCGCAGAAGCCTGCCGGCGGCTGCTCGTAGAAGGCACGGCTGGCGCGGGTCAGCGCCTGGATCTGCGGCGTGCCATAGGCCTCCATGAACATGGCCGCCGACCGCCCGGTCGAGTGGTAGCCAGGCTGGGCCTCGCGTTCGAGCATCAACACCTGGCGCTGCCCGGCCAGGCGGTAGCCCAGGGAAGCACCGGCGATGCCGGCGCCGATGATCAGGGTGTCGTAGATCTGAGCCATGCACGCTCCTGTCGCGCCAATTATCATTTATGAGAATTCTAATATATGAGAATTTCAGCTCGCGCAAGTGTCCAAGGTAAGATGCCCGACCAAACGTAGCCCAAGAGAGAGCCGATGCCCGACGACCGCACCCGCGCCAATGCCCAACCCGGTACCCGGCCCCTGCTCGACCGAGCCGAGGTCGGCGCGCGCCTGCGCCAGGTGCGCAAGGCCCGGCAGATGACGCTCAAGGAGCTGTCCGGTCTCAGCGGCGTGCCGGTGTCGACCTTGTCGAAGATGGAGCTGGCCCAGGTTTCGGTGAGCTACGAAAAACTGGCGGCCGCCGCGCGCGCCTTGAACGTGGACATTGCCCTGCTGTTTCGCGCCAGCGGGCCGGTGACAGCGCCCGTGCCGGTCACGGTGGTGGTCGATTCACTGCCTGATTCGGCCGGCTATTCCACCGGCACCTACGACTACCACCCGCTCGCCGGCGCCTTTCCCGAGCGCTGCATGACGCCCGCCTATGCTCGCATCATCGCTCGCGAACGCGGCCAGTTCGACGACTTCATCCGCCATCCCGGTCAGGAGTTCGCCCTGGTATTGAGCGGGCGCGTACGGATCCTGTTCGAGACCGGCGAGGCGGTCAGCATCGGGCCGCAGGAAACTGCCTATTTCGACAGCCAAGTGGGGCACATCTACCTGTCCGAAAGTGAAGATGGCGGGGATGCCCACGTCATGGTAGTGATGACCGATCGTTGAGGGCCGCTGCGCCCCCCACCGCTTCATCACATCCATTCAGACGAAGACAGAAAGCATCCGGTTATAACCTAATAACGAACAAGTCTATTCGGTTATAAAAAAACCTTTATGCTGGCAGCCATCCGATCACGGGCAAGTTGGGCGTCGAGTAGCGTATGGATGTAGGTTCTTTCGGTTTCACCATCGCGGGGCTGATTGTTGGGTTCATCGTCGGCATGACCGGCGTGGGCGGCGGCTCGCTCATGACCCCCATCCTGCTCTGGTTCGGCATCAACCCCGCCACCGCCGTGGGCACCGACCTGCTCTATGCCGCCATCACCAAGGCCAGTGGCGTCTGGGTGCACGGGCGCAACAAGAACGTCGACTGGAAGATCACCGGCCTGCTGAGCCTGGGCAGCGTGCCCGCGGCGGCATCGACCTTGTGGTTCCTCAGCACCCTGCACACCGATACCTCGGCGCTCAATGCGGTGATCAAACAGGGCCTGGCCGTGGTGCTGATCCTCACCGCCCTGGCGATCTTGTTCAAATCCCGCCTGCAGGCGTTTGCCAACCGCCACGCGGGCGACCACTATCATCTCAGCGACCGCACCCTGAACATCCTCACGGTGCTCACCGGTGTAATGCTCGGTGTCATGGTCACCCTGACCTCCATCGGCGCCGGCGCCCTGGGCACCGTGGCGCTGTTCCTGCTCTACCCGTTCCTGGTCACCCGTCGCCTGGTGGGCACCGAGATCGCCCATGCCGTGCCCCTGACCCTGGTGGCAGGCCTGGGCCATGCCGGCATGGGGAACATGGACTGGTCATTGCTGGGCTACCTGCTGCTCGGCTCGCTGCCTGGGATCTACCTGGGCAGCCACCTCACCGGGCGCATCTCCGACCGCGTGCTGCGCCCTTGCCTGGCGACGATGCTGTTGCTGATCGGCTACAAGCTGGCGTTCTGAGCCGGGAGCGCTGCGCGCGCCGGGTCGCTCAGGCCAACCGCAACCGCCACTGCCCCGCCCGGCTCAAATGCAGCCGCGACAAAGGCAGCACATCGATACGCTGGAACCCCGCCAACGGGCTCTCCAGCACATGAACCAACGCCGCCCGTATCACCTGCGGATGGGTCACCGCCCACGTCTCCCCCGGCCTGTCGAATGCTTCCAGCCAGGTCACAACCCGCTGGCAGAGCTGGGCGATGGACTCGCCGCCATGGGGGGCGCTGTGCGGGTCCTCGAGCCATTGCCCCAGCGCCTCAGGGGCCTCGGCCTGCACCTGCTTGAGCGCCAGCCCTTGCCAGGCGCCCAGGTCGCTATCCGCCAGGGCCGGTTCGATATCCGCTTTTGCCCCCAGGCCAAGGGCCGTCTGGCGCGCCCGTGGTTCAGGCGCGCTCAGGACGCGGATACCCGGCTCGGCTGCGGCAGGCCATTGGCCTACGGGCAGGATGGCCTCGTCGATACCATGGAAGCGTCCGACCTTTTGGCTCTGGGTCAAGGCGTGGCAGATGAGGGTCAGGCGAATGGCTTTCACAGGTGGTCTCGTCGTTGAGCGGTGCTCAGAGTATCGACACCGTCCAGAGCGGCAGCAACCCCACCAACCCGATTGCCAGCCGCGGCCAGTACGGCAGCAGCAGCACCAGCACCACCGCCACCAGCGAGATCATCCCGAACCAGGCCACCGGCCCCATGGCCCACCCCCAGGCTTCGGCACACAGCAGCAGGCTCACGGCCAGCGCTGCCCAGCCGCCACCGCGCAGAGCCCGGCGCAGCAACGACGGGCCAGCCCTGCCCCAGACCTGCTTGTAGTGCCGCTCCAATCCTTGGCACAGGCCAACCATTCCTGCATAGGCCCACAACAAACCACCCACCATCATCATCGTCATCCCCCGACCTCCACGCGCCGTGCGGTACGGCGCTTCGCTGGCGCCCCATCGGCGCAGGCCACCCGCCAGGCCGCCACTGCCAGCCCCAGGCCCAGCGCAAGGCCGGTGGCTTCGACGCCCAGCCGCAGATTGCCGCCTGCTCCACAGACCGCACCCAGTACGCCAAGCCCGGCGCACAGCAACGAAGCCAGCCCCAATTGCTCGACCCAGGCGCGCCTGGCGGGTCGCACGCCGGCGTGCAACAGTGCCAGCAACCAACTGCCGAAGAACACCCGCACCTCCCAGGCTTCGCGGTGCGCCAACGCCATCGGCAGCAACCGGCTGGCCCACAGCAGGCCGGCGCAGGCGAGCACCAGGCCACTGATGAACCCGACGTTGCACACCGCAGCCAGCCGGTACCAACGCTGCGGCCACACCTGGGCGGTCGCACTGGCGTATTTGCGCCCACGCTTGACGCAGAACAGCACCAGGCCGCTGGCGATCATCGCGCAACTCACCAGCCCGCAGAGGAAATACAACCAACGCATGGGGTAGCCCCCGAACTGCGCAAAATGCAGGCCCGCCATCACCCGCTGGGTCAGCGGTGCCGGGCGCAGCTCGGGTACGTCGAAGAGCAGCTCGCCGGTGACGCCGTCGAAGACCATGGCGTGTCCCTTGGTCAAGGCGATGCGGTTGCCAAGCTCTGGGCGGACCTCGATACGCGCCGCAGCCGTATTGGGGTTACGGATGTTCAGGCCAGCGATGGGCCCTAGGCGGGCCTGGGCTTCGGCCAGCAAAGGCGCTACGTCGACCAGTACGCCAGGCTGCCGGGCCAACGAGCGCGGCTGCTCCAGCCGCGCGTTGCCCTGGGCCTGGAAATACGCCCGGGTGTCGCCGTCGAACAGTGCGTCGACCCCGGCCGGGATGTAGATGAGCATGAAGATCACCAGACCGGTATAGGTAATCATCAGGTGGAACGGCAGCAACAGCACCGCGCTTGCGTTGTGAAAGTCCAGCCAGGAGCGCTGCCCCTTGGCCGGGCGGAAGGTGAAGAACTCCTTGAAGATCTTCTTGTGGATCACGATACCGGTGACCAGCGCCGCCAGCATCACCAAGGCCAGGGCGCCGACCACGAAAATGCCCCAGTTGCGCGGCAGGTCCAGGGTGAAATGGAAGCGGAAGAAGAAATTGCCACCGACGCTGTCACGCACCTGGATCGGCTCGCCGGTTTGCGGGTCCAGTTGCACGCCGACGCCATGGCGACGGTCGCCGGTGGAAACCCGCAGCCCCGGCGAACGCTCGGTAGGCAGGCTGATGCCCCAGTTGCCGGCAGTGGGCTCATGGGCCTGCAGGTAGGCGATGGCACGGTGGGCGGCGTCGGCCTGGGACACTTGCACGGCCGGGATCTCCGGCTGCATCCAATGGCTGAGCTCCTTGTCGAACACCGCCAGGGTACCGGTGACGAAGATGGCGAACAGCAACCAGCCGAAGATCAACCCGGCCCAGGTGTGCAACCAGGCCATCGATTGGGTGAAGCTGTTCTTCATGCCAGCCACCTCATTGCCTGGGGCCAGAAGCCGGCCACGGCCAGCGGTACGGCGATGGCCAGGGGCAACCAGGCACGCAGGGGATCACGGCTGGCGAACGCCCAGAGAATGGCGGCGGTATAGCAGACGAAAGCGGGCAGCGTGGCGACGGTCACTGCGTCGGAAGGGGCCAGTGGCAACAGACGGGCCAGGCAGGCGGTGAAGGCGTAGGTGAAGGCATAGCCGCCGAACAATGCGGCGGCGCTGCGCGAGAGGATGGCCAGGCTGGTGGGGAGGATGCTCATCGTGGGCTCCTTGGGTACGGGGACTGCTGCGCAGCCCGCCCCCCACAGGTATTGCACAATCCCTGTAGGAGCGGGCTTGCCCCGCGATCGGGCCGCACCGCGGCCCCTTTGCACATCAGAACGAAATATTCAATGCCGCGAACACCGCACGCCCCGGCTGGTTGTAGGTGTTGGCCCCCGAGCTGCTGGCGTTGCCGCCACGCAGGATCTGCTTGTCGAAGAGGTTGTTCACCCCTACCCGCACGTCATAGTTGGCGTTGAACTTATAGCCAGCGCTCACATCCACCAGGCCATACGCCTCCACGTCCTGCTGGGCGGCTTTGTCGTAGTCCTGCTGGGTGCGGTAGTTGTAGGTCGGCGACTTCTGCTTGCCGAAATAGGTCCCGGCCACCTGGAACGACAGCTTGTCGGTGGCACGCCAGTCGAGGGTGGTGTTGACGGTGTATTCAGGGATAACCGACAGCGGCTCGCCGGTTTCGCGGTTGTCGTTGTCGAGCATCCAGGTCAGGTTGGTGTTCCAGTCCAGGGTCGGGGTCAGCGCCATGAAGAAGTTGCCTTCGATGCCTTCGACCCGCGCCTTGCCGGCGTTTTCCCATTGGGTCACCCGGCGCCCGCCATTGATGTCGTAGACCACATCGGTACCCCCGATGATCTTGTTCTTGTAGTCGTTACGGAAATAGGTCGCGCTGGTGCGCCAGGTGCCACGGTCGTACAGCAGGCCGATTTCCTTGTTGACGCTGATCTCCGGCTTGAGGTCGGCGTTGCCCTGCAGGTAGCAACCGCCGTTGTTGGTCTGCTGCACACTGCAGCCGTTGCCGCGGCTGTAGAGCAGGTAGCTGGGGTTGGACTGGTACAGGTTGGGCGTCTTGTAGGCACGGGCGATGCCGCCCTTGACGCTCAGGGCATCGGTGATCTTGTGCGACAGGTTCAGGCTCGGGCTGAAGTTGTCGCCGAAGGTCTCGTGGTGGTCGAAGCGCAGGCCCGGGGTGATGGTGGTATCGCCCACGACGATGTTGTCCTCGACGAACAGCGCGTAGCTGCGCGCGGTCATCTTGGTGTCGCTGCGGTCGAAGCCGATGATCGTGTCGTCACCGCCACCGGTGGGGTCGGAGCTTTGCGGGCGGAACGAGCCTTGGTCGTTGAGCGACTCGTAGAGGTATTCGCCGCCCAGGGTCAGCACATGCTCGGTGCTGCCCAGGGCGAACGGCAGGTTCACTTCGCTGTTCAGGCGCGTGTTGCGCAGGCGCGACATGGCGGCCCCCTCGTCGTTCGGCGCGCCTTCGGTGCGCCCGGCCAGGCCTTCGTTCAACCGCCAGTTGCGCACGTATTCGTAGGCCAGCACGGTCTTGCTGGTGCCCCAGGTGAAGTCGCCCAGGTGGGTCAGGTCGTAGGTGCTGCGCTGCATGACGTTGGTTTCATGGCCATACAGGTCGGCGACGAATTCCGGGTCGCCGCCACCATTGCTGTTCATGGTATCGCCGGCAAAGATGTTGCCCTGTCGGCTGTAGCCGGCGTTGAGTTCCAGGCGATGCTCATCGTTGAGCTTCCAGCTCAACAGGCCGTTGATGTCCTTGTTGCGCACGCCCTCGCGACCGGCCACCAGGGCGCTATTGGCATGCCCGGCGTTGATGTCCAGGTCGTCGGCATCGGTCTTGGCCAGGCCGCCGTAGAGGCGAAAGCCCAGGTTCTCGGTCAGGCCGCCGCTGAGGTTGAAGTTGGTCCGCCGGCTGGCCCCCTCGGCGCTGTCCTCGGGCAACTGGGTGAACAGGCTGACGCTGCCCTTGAGTTCGTCGGTAGGCCGCTTGGTGATGATGTTCACCACCCCGCCCATGGCGCCGGAGCCGTAGCGCGCCGCAGCCGGGCCGCGCAGGATCTCGATACGCTCGACCGCCTCGGCCGGGACCCAGTTGGTCTCGCCGCGGGTATCGCGGTCGCCGTTCCAGCCGTAGCGTACCGAGTTGCGCGCGCTCGACGGCTTGCCGTCGATGAGAATGAGCGTGTTCTCCGGGCCCATGCCGCGCAGGTCGATCTGGCGGTTGTTGCCTCGCGCGCCGCTGGCGCTGTTGCCGGTCAGGTTGACCCCAGGTTCGCGGCGGATGAGTTCGGACAGGTCGTTGGCCGGCGGGTGACGCTTGATGTCCTCCTCGGTGATGATCGATGTACCCAGGGCCTGGCGGGCTTCACGCTCGGCGGTAACCAGGGTGTCCTGGATCACCAGCGCGTTGCCGTCGACCGGCACCTCCAGCACCTCGCTGGCCTGCGCCTGCTCGGCCTGGGCCGCAGTCGCCACCATGGCCGGCGACGTCAGGGCGACGAAGGCCAGGGCCAGGTTGTTGGATGAGGTTCTGGGTTGCATCGACAGATCTCCTGCGGTTCATGGGCAAAAGGCATAACCCGGCCCCCACACGATTACGGGGGCTGACAGGGATCGTGAATATAATGATTCTCAAATGGGTTTAAATCTTATTTACGAAATTTACAGATCGGCGGGGAACGTGTGGGAGCGGCGGAGCAACGTGTCCCGCGATCGAGGGCGAAGCCGTTGCCACCGAAACATTCGATTTGCCATATATATGAGTTTACGTATATTCACATCGCCACTTGTCAGGACCTTCCTATGTTCACCCTCACCGACCTTTTCAAATGCCTGACCGATGAAACCCGGCCGCGTGCCCTGTTGCTCATCCTCGAAAACGGCGAACTGTGCGTCGCCCGCCCGCAAACCATGAATGGCCGCCCCACGCGCGCCGCCTGCCGCTGAGGAGCCGACCGATGCTGCCTGCCGCCGCTGTCTTCCTGTTCACCCTGGTCCTGGTCATCTGGCAACCCCGCGGCCTGGGCGTAGGCTGGAGCGCCAGCCTGGGTGCCCTGCTCGCCTTGCTCGTCGGCGCAGTGTCACTGCACGACATCCCCACGGTGTGGGCGATCATCTGGAATGCCACCGCCACCTTCATCGCCATCATCATCGTCAGCCTGTTGCTGGACGAGGCAGGTTTCTTCGAATGGGCAGCCCTGCACGTGGCCCGTTGGGCGCGGGGTGATGGGCGACGTCTGTTCGCCTTCATCGTGCTGCTCGGGGCGGCGGTCTCGGCACTGTTCGCCAACGACGGCGCGGCGCTGATCCTCACACCGATCGTCATGTCGATGCTGCTGGCACTGCGCTTTTCTCCTGCGGCCACCCTGGCGTTCGTGATGGCCGCTGGTTTCATTGCCGACACCGCGAGCCTGCCGCTGGTGGTGTCGAACCTGGTGAACATCGTCTCGGCCGACTATTTCGGGCTGGGCTTCAACCAGTACGCAGCGGTGATGCTGCCGGTCAACCTGGCCGCCGTTGCGGCCACCTTGATCGTCCTCTACCTGTATTTTCGCCGTGACATTCCGCTGCGCTATGAAGCGCATGATCTGAAGAGCCCGGCCATGGCCATCCGTGACCGAGCCACCTTCCGCGTTGGCTGGCTGGTGCTGGTGGCATTGCTGGCAGGCCTGTTCATCCTCGAGCCTTTGGGCATCCCCGTCAGCGCCGTGGCTGCCGCCTGCGCAGCGGTACTGTTCGCCGTTGCCGCCCGTGGCCATGTGATCGCTACCCGCCGCGTCTTGCGCGAAGCGCCCTGGCAGATCGTGGTGTTTTCCCTGGGCATGTACCTGGTGGTCTACGGCCTGCGCAACGCCGGGCTGACCGATTCGCTCACCGCCCTGCTCGACCGCCTGGCCGCCCAGGGCCTGTGGGCCGCGACACTGGGCACAGGATTGATTTCGGCGTTATTGTCCTCGGTGATGAACAACATGCCCAGCGTGCTGATCGGCGCCTTGTCCATCCACGCCAGCGAAGCACAGGGCGTGGTGCGCGAGGCGATGGTGTACGCCAATGTCATCGGCTGTGACCTGGGCCCGAAGATCACGCCGATCGGCAGCCTGGCCACCTTGCTGTGGCTGCACGTGCTGGCGCGCAAGGGCGTGCGTATCACCTGGGGCTACTACTTCAAAGTCGGCATCCTGCTGACCTTGCCCGTGCTGCTCGTCACCCTCTGTGCCCTGGCCCTTCGCCTGAGCCTCTGACCCTGGCGCGTCACCATGCGAGTCCTGTTCATGTGTACCGCCAACAGCTGCCTTCGACTGAGTAGATCGGCAAGCTCGACGTGAACCTGCGGGTCGCGCACTGCGACATGTTCATGTCCTAAAGTGAAGAGCATTACGTCGTCGGACATCAAGCTTGCGAGGACCCCGATGAGAAATGCTGGCCACGCCTCTTCCTCGCCCTCTCGCCAGACGCTCCAGGCCATCCCCCGTAGCGTCTGGGCCCTGGGGTTCGTGTCGATGTTCATGGACATTTCCTCGGAGATGATCCACGCGCTGCTGCCGCTCTACATGGTCACGGTATTGGGTACCTCAGTGGTGGCGGTCGGTTTCATCGAGGGGGTGGCCGAGGCGACGGCATCGATCAGTAAAGTGTTTTCCGGCGCGCTGAGCGACCGGCTGGGCAAGCGCAAGCTGCTCACGGTGCTGGGCTATGGCCTGGCGGCGCTGACCAAGCCGGTGTTCCCCCTGGCGTCGGGGTTGGAGTGGCTGGTCGGAGCGCGCTTCGTCGACCGGATCGGCAAGGGCATTCGCGGGGCACCGCGGGACGCACTGATCGCCGATATCACCCCGCCCGGGCTACGGGGTGCGGCCTTTGGCCTGCGCCAGGCGCTGGATACCGTGGGCGCCTTTCTCGGGCCGTTGCTGGCGATCCTGTTGATGTGGCTGACGGCCAGCCATTTCCAGGCGGTGTTCTGGATAGCCGTGCTGCCAGCCTTCCTGGCCTTGTTCGTGCTCATCGCCTTCGTTGGCGAACCCGAGGCATCCAGCAGGCCGGCCCCGGTGCGCGCCCCCCTGGCGGTCAAGGAACTGGCCCGCCTGGGCGGGCGTTACTGGCGGCTGATCATCCTGGCGACAGTGTTCACCCTGGCACGCTTCAGTGAAGCCTTCCTACTGCTGCGAGGCCAGGCCATGGGCCTGCCGGCCTTGTGGGCGCCCGCTGTGCTGGTGCTGATGTCGCTGGCCTATTCACTCTCGGCCTACCCCGCCGGTGCCTTGTCGGACCGGGTCGGGCGCCGGGCGATGCTGATGATCGGCCTGGGGCTGCTGGTGGCCGCCGACCTGGCCCTGGCATGGGCACCGGGTTGGCTGGGCCTGGGATTGGGCGTGGTGTTGTGGGGCCTGCACATGGGCTTTACCCAGGGTATCTTCAGCGCGCTGATCGCCGACAGCGCACCGGCAGATTTGCGCGGCACCGCGTTCGGCATGTTCAACCTGCTGGCCGGGGTGGCGCTGCTGGTCGCCAGCGTGGTGGCCGGCCTGCTCTGGGATGCCGCCGGCTACCAGGCCACGTTCCTGCTGGGCGCCCTCTTCGCCGCGGCCACCCTCGCCGGGGTGGCCCTGTTGCGCGGCGCCATCGACCGCTGACAGAACTAGGCCAGCGTGCCCTCGGCCGCTTGCTGCTCGAACAACGACCAGCCGCCCTGACCATCGACTTCCAGCCTGTGGGTGTGGAACGCGGCCAGTGTGCTGCGGTGGCCGACGCTCACCAGCAAGGTGTCGGGCATTTCGTTGCGCAGCAGTGAATAGAGCGCATGTTCGAGCCCTTCATCCATGGCCGAGGTGGACTCGTCGAGGAACACCACCTGCGGCCGGTTGAACAACAGCCGGGCGAAGGCCAGGCGCTGTTGCTCACCGACCGACAGGATGTGCGACCAGTCGCAACTGACATCCAGGCGCTCGGCCAGGTGGGCCAGGTTGACCTGGCGCAAGACCTGGCGCATGCGTGGGTCGTCCTCGGCAGCACCGGCCGCCGGGTAGGCGATAGCGGTGCGCAGGTCGCCCAGGGGCAGGTACGGGCGCTGGGAGAGGAACAGCGCACGGTTGCCCAGCGGCCGCGCGACCTGCCCCTCGGCATAAGGCCACAGGCCTGCCAGCGCTCGCAACAATGTGGTCTTGCCACTGCCGGAGGGCCCCTTGATCAATAGGGCCTGGCCGGCCTGCAGGCGCAGTTCGAGGTCGGCGATCAACGGGTGGCCATCGGGGCGCAGTACCTGCAGGCCACGGATATCCAGCGCCTGGGCCTGGTCTTCGGTGATCACCCGCGGCAACGCGCCGGCCTGCTGGTTGGCGTCGATGAAGCCGGTCAGACGGTCCAGGGTGGCGCGGTACTGGGCGAAGGTGTCATAGGACTCACGGAAGAACGACAGCGAATCCTGCACCTGGCCGAACGCCTGGGACGTCTGCATGACATCACCGAGCTTGATCGCGCCGCTGAAGAAGCGTGGCGCCTGCAGGATGAACGGGAACACCACCGCGACCTGGCTGATCCCCAGGTTGAAACCGTTGAACTTCAGGCTCCGGTAGACCAGCGCCCAGACGTTGACGATCAACGCGCCGAAGCGCCCCAACAGCGTGCCCCGCTCCACCTGGGCCCCTTGGTAGAAGGCGATGTTCTCGGCATTCTCGCGCAGGCGCATCAGGGCATAACGGAAGTTGGCGGTGAGTTTTTCGTTGAGGAAGTTCAGGCGGATCAACGGGCGCCCGAGGCGGAAGGCGATCCAAGTCGCGACGATGACATAGAGGTATACGGCAAACACCATCGCCCGGGGAATCTCCATGCCCGCCAGCGTCAACGGTGCGGAGAGCCCCCACAAAATGGCGGTGAAGGCCACCAGGGAAACCAGCGCGCTGACCGCCCCCAGGGCCAGGGACACGGAACCGGTGACGAAGGCGTTGACGTCCAGTTCGATACGCTGGTCGGGGTTGTCCACCGGCTCAGCGAGAAAACGCCCGCGGTAGTAGGCATCGCCCTGCATCCAGTCAGCGGTCAGGCGTTCGGTCAGCCACACACGCCAGCGGATGCTGAAGGCCTGGGTCACGTAGTAGGTGAACAGCGAGCGCAACACATGGATGGTGGCTAATACGGCAAATACGCCCAGCAGGTACCAGAACGCCGTCTGATCGAGGGCTTGCAGGGCGCTGTAGAAACCGTTGTACCAGAACGAGAACAGCACGTTCAGGCGCACTGAAAACAGCGTCAGCACCAGCAACAGCGCGAACACCAGCAAGGGGCGCCAGCTGCGTCTGAAGTTGAAATAGGCGCCGGCGAGCTGCCAGAACTGCCGCCCCCAACGGGTGAAACGCACCGCCAGGGCGCCAGCGGCGGCAAAGCCGGCCAGGGTGAAGAGAGAGGCGATTGCGAGCCAGCTCAGGCTCTCCTGCAGGGCCTGGTGCCAGTTCATGTCCATGGTGACTTCCATACGAATGCGGGTTGTCTGGCGAGCGTAGCATTGCCCCCGGATTCGTCAGGCATATATGACGGACTTTTCATCTTTTGCGGCCAGGCCCAATCGCCGGCAAGCCGGCTCCCACAGGATGGCCGCCTTGCACAGTCCCCGGTGGGAGCCGGCTTGCCGGCGATTGGGCCGCCCCGCGCTAGGCCAGCGCCTCGCGCACCAGCGGATGCAGCTCGGCCTGCGGGTTGGCCTGCGACCACTCCCCCAGCTGCCGACGCATGGCCGGCGTCCAGAAGCTCTGGATATGCTGCCTCACCCCCTCCACCGCCAGCGCCCGGTCGGGCTCGCTGACGAAGTACTGGGCGATCTGGTTGGCCATCTTGACCAGGCTTTCATGACCACTGCTCATCGGCGCACCTCGGCTTTCTCGGCTTGGCGGCGTTCCTTGAGCAGCCGCTGCTGTTCATCGCTGAAGGCCTGGTAGCGCTTCTGCCATTCGGACGGCTGGAACACCCGCACCACTTCCACCGCCGTGACTTTGTACTCAGGGCAGTTGGTGGCCCAGTCGGAGTTGTCGGTGGTGATCACGTTGGCCCCGGACTCGGGGAAGTGGAACGTGGTGTAAACCACGCCCGGCGCCACCCGATTGCTGACCTTCGCGCGCAGCACCGTCTGCCCTGCCCGGCTGCCCACACCGACCCAGTCGCCATCGCTGATGCCACGGCTCTCGGCGTCGGTCGGGTGGATCTCCAGGCGGTCCTGGGCGTGCCAGGCGACGTTCTCGGTGCGACGGGTCTGAGCGCCGACGTTGTACTGGCTGAGGATACGCCCGGTGGTCAGCAACAGCGGGAAGCGGTTGTTGACCTTCTCGTCGGTCGGCACGTAGCCGGTCAACATGAAGCGGCCCTTGCCCCGCACGAACTGGTCGATGTGCATGGTCGGCGTGCCGTCCGGCGCCTCGTCGTTGCACGGCCATTGCAGGCTGCCGTGGCGGTCGATCTCGGCGTAGCTGACCCGGTGGAAGGTCGGGGTCAGGCGCGCGATCTCGTCCATGATTTCCGAGGGGTGACGGTAGTCCATCTTGTAGCCCAGCGCATTGGCCAGGGCCACGGTGGCTTCCCAGTCGCCCTTGCCGGCCAGCGGCTCCATGACCTTGCGGACCCGCGAGATGCGGCGCTCGGCGTTGGTGAAGGTCCCATCCTTCTCGAGGAACGAGCTGCCCGGCAGGAACACGTGGGCGAACTTGGCCGTCTCGTTGAGGAAGATGTCCTGCACCACCACGCACTCCATGGCCATCAGGGCGGCGGTGACGTGCTGGGTGTTGGGGTCGCTCTGGGCGATATCCTCGCCCTGGCAGTAGAGGGCCTTGAAGCTGCCGTCCAGGGCCGCCTCGAACATGTTGGGGATCCGCAGGCCCGGGTCAGGCTGCAGGGTCACGCCCCAGGCCTGTTCGAACTCGCTGCGCACGGTCTCGTTGGAGATGTGGCGGTAGCCCGGCAGCTCGTGGGGGAAGGAGCCCATGTCGCAGGAACCCTGGACGTTGTTCTGCCCACGCAGCGGGTTCACGCCCACGCCTTCGCGGCCGACGTTGCCGGTGGCCATGGCCAGGTTGGCGATGCCCATCACCGCGGTACTGCCCTGGCTGTGCTCGGTGACGCCCAGGCCGTAGTAGATCGCCGCGTTGCCGCCGGTGGCGTACAGGCGAGCCGCTTCGCGGATCTGTTCGGCAGGCACGCCGCAGACCGGGCCCAGCACTTCAGGTGCGTTTTCCGGCAGGCTGACGAAGTCGCGCCAACGGGCGAAGTCTGCCGCCTCGCAGCGGGCATCGACGAACGGCTGGTCGACCAGGCCTTCGGTGACGATCACGTGGGCCAGGGCGTTGAGCATGGCCACGTTGGTGCCCGGACGCAGCTGCAGGTGCAGCTCGGCGCGAGCGTGAGGCGAATCCACCAGGTCGATGCGTCGCGGGTCGATGACGATCAGCCGCGCGCCCTGGCGCAGGCGGCGCTTGAGCTGGGAGCCGAACACCGGGTGGGCGTCGGTGGGGTTGGCACCGATCACCAGCACCACGTCGGCCTGCATCACCGAATCGAAGCTCTGGGTACCGGCGGACTCGCCCAGGGTCTGCTTCAGGCCATAGCCGGTCGGCGAGTGACAGACGCGCGCGCAGGTATCGACGTTGTTGTTGCCAAAGGCAGCGCGTACCAGCTTCTGCACCAAGTAGGCTTCTTCGTTGGTGCAACGGCTGGAGGTGATGCCGCCGATGGAATCACGCCCATACTTGAGCTGGATGCGGCGGAACTCGCTGGCGGCGTAGTTGACCGCTTCGTCCCAGCTGACCTCCTGCCACGGGTCGTTGATGTGCTTGCGGATCATCGGCTTGGTGACGCGATCCGGGTGAGTGGCATAGCCCCAGGCGAAGCGGCCCTTGACGCAGGCGTGGCCGTGGTTGGCGCCGCCGTTCTTGTCCGGGACCATGCGCACCAGCTGGTCGCCCTTCATCTCAGCGCGGAACGAACAGCCCACGCCGCAATAGGCGCAGGTAGTAATCACGGCACGCTCGGGCTGGCCGAGCTGGATCAGGCTCTTCTCGCTCAGGGTCGCGGTCGGGCAGGCCTGCACGCAGGCGCCACAGGAGACGCATTCGGACTCCAGGAAGTTGTCACCGCCCGCTGCCGCCACGCGCGACTCGAAGCCACGGCCGGTGATGGTCAGCGCGAAGGTGCCCTGGATTTCCTCGCAGGCGCGTACGCAGCGGTTGCAGACGATGCACTTGCTCGGCTCGTAGTCGAAGTACGGGTTGGAGACGTCCTTCTGCTCGTCCAGGTGGTTGTCGCCGTCGTAGCCGTAGCGCACTTCGCGCAGGCCCACCTGGCCGGCGACGGTCTGCAGCTCGCAGTTGCCGTTGGCCGAGCAGGTCAGGCAGTCCAGCGGGTGGTCGGAAATGTACAGCTCCATCACGTTACGGCGCAGGTCGGCCAGGCGTGAGGTCTGGGTACGGACCACCATGCCCTCGGTGACCGGCGTGGTGCAGGATGCCGGGTAACCGCGCATGCCCTCGATTTCCACCACACACATACGGCAGGAGCCGAAGGCCTCCAGGCTGTCGGTGGCGCAGAGCTTGGGAATGGTGGTGCCCAGCAGCGCCGCGGCACGCATCACCGAAGTGCCGGCAGGCACGCTGATTTCACGGCCATCGATGACCAGGTTGACCTGCACGTCGCTTTCGCGGGCCGGTGTACCCAGGTCGATGTCGCTGGCGGGGTCGAAGAAATTGATCACTGGGCGACCTCCGTGGTGGTCAGACCGAAGTCGGCGGGGAAGTACTTGAGGGCGCTGGCCACCGGGTAGGAGGTCATCCCGCCCATGGCGCACAGCGAGCCGTACTGCATGGTGTCGCACAGGTCATGCAGCAGCAGGGCCTGGTTCTGGCGCTCGGTGACATCGGTGGCGGCGATCAGCCGGTCCACCACTTCCATGCCACGGGTCGAGCCGATCCGGCAGGGCGTGCACTTGCCGCAGGATTCTTCGGCGCAGAACTGCATGGCGAAGCGGGCCATGCTGGCCATGTTCAGGGTGTCGTCGGCGACGACCACGCCACCATGGCCGAGCATCGCGCCGATGGCAGCGAAGGCCTCGTAGTCCATCGGCGTGTCGAAGGCACTGGGCGGCACCCAGGCGCCCAACGGGCCGCCCACCTGCGCCGCCTTCAACGGCCGGCCACTGGCGGTACCACCGCCGTAGCCTTCCACCAGCTCGCGCAGGGTCAGGCCGAAGGCACGTTCCACCAGGCCGCCCTGGCGAATGTTGCCCGCCAGTTGGAACGGCATGGTGCCCAGCGAGCGGCCCATGCCGAAGTCGCGGTAGAACGCCGAGCCCTTGGCCATGATCACCGGCACCGACGCCAGGGTGAGCACGTTGTGCACCAGCGTCGGCAGGCCGAACAGACCCTCGAGCGCGGGCAGCGGCGGCTTGGCGCGGACGATGCCACGCTTGCCTTCGATGGACTCCAGCAGCGCGGTTTCCTCGCCGCAGATATAGGCACCGGCCCCGACCCGCACTTCCAGGTCGAAGGCCTTGCCGCTGCCGGCGACGTCATTGCCCAGGAAGCCCGCCGCACGGGCGATGTCGAATGCCTGGTTGAGCACGCGGATCGCATCCGGGTATTCGGAGCGCACGTAGATGTAGCCCATGGTCGCGCCCACGGCGAGACCGGCGATGGCCATGCCTTCGATCAGCAGGAAGGGGTCGCCTTCCATCAGCATGCGGTCGGCGAAGGTACCGGAGTCGCCTTCGTCGGCGTTGCACACCACGTACTTCTGCTCTGCACGGGCGTCACGCACGGTGCGCCACTTGATACCGGCCGGGAACGCCGCGCCGCCACGGCCACGCAGCCCGGAATCCAGCACGGCCGCGACCACCTCGGCGCCATCGAGCGCAACGGCCCGGGCCAGGCCCTCGAAGCCACCGTGGGCGCGGTAGTCGTCCAGCGACAGCGGCCGGGTGATGCCGGCACGGGCGAACAGCAGCCGCTGCTGGGTCTTCAGGTACGGGATTTCTTCAACCGGCCCCAGGGCCAGCGCATGCTTGGCAGGCTCACCGGCCAGCGCATCCAGCAGGCCAGGCACATCCTCGACGGCGACCGGGCCGAAGCCGTGGCGGCCATCGGCCTGCTCCACCTCGACCAACGGCTCCAGCCAGTACAGGCCACGGGAACTGGTGCGCTGGATGTCCAGCGGCAACTGCCGGCGTTCGGCCTCGCGGGCCAAGGCCTCGGCGACCTGGTCGGCACCGACGGCGCGGGCGATCGAATCGCAGGGAATGAACAGCTTCAGCATGCTTCGTCCTCCAGGCAGCCATTGACCAGGGAACGCAGGCGTTCAGGGGTGATGCGGGCGTGCAGCTGGCCGTCGAGCTCCAGGGCTGGCGAGCAGGCGCAGGCGCCCAGGCAGTACACCGGCCGCAGGCTGATCGCGCCGTCGGCGCTGGTGCCATGGTCGTCCAGCGCCAGCTGTTCGCGCAGTTGCGCGGCCAACGCCTCAGCGCCACGGCTCTGGCAGGACTCGGCCCGGCACAGGCGCAGGGTGTGGCGTGCCGGCGGCGTGGTATGGAAATCGTGGTAGAAGCTGATCACCCCGCGCACCTCGGCCTGGCTGAGGTTCAGAGCATGGGCGATGTCGGGAACGGCGCCGTCGGGCACATAGCCCGCGCCTTCCTGGATGGCGTGGAGGATCGGCAGCAAGGCACCGGGGGTGTCCTTGAAGCGTTCCAGCACGGTCTGGATCAATGGCAGGTGAAGCGTCTCATCAGGCATACAGCGGACCTCGGCATCACGGACCGACCTGCCTCCCTGGGCAGGCCGCCGGTGTCTTCTGCTGCGGCGCACCGCCCATGTCACGGTTGCATGGTTACGGACGCCCTCCGTGCCCATGGCCATGCGTCTGCGCGCACTGGTTCCCTAGGCATCCTTAAAGCATGGCAGTACTGGCGCTGGAGATTTGCACCCAAGCGACAGGGCTCATCCTGAAACCGACGCGGGGTGCTGGAAGGCTTTTTGCCTGGTGCTGTAGGGGCCAACTGTCTTTCGCTTCGACCGGACCA
This sequence comes from Pseudomonas sp. NY15356, assembly GCF_048068175.1. Lineage (NCBI taxonomy): Bacteria > Pseudomonadati > Pseudomonadota > Gammaproteobacteria > Pseudomonadales > Pseudomonadaceae > Pseudomonas > Pseudomonas sp. NY15356. The sequence continues at coordinate 20,180 of NZ_JBLUPW010000007.1, forward strand.
ATCCATCAGCATGACTTTTCGCCGCCATGGCGAATGGATGATTCGCGATTCCAACGGCGGCGATGCTTCTGCTTTTTTTGGGAGGTGTTGGTATGAGGTGGGCGAACAGTCCATTTGCGATGGCGACGCATAATCACCTTTCCGCCCTTACGGCGGGTCACTTTTTGTCAAACGCGACAAAAAGTAACCAAAAAACGCTGGCTCCTGCATCCGGCCCCTGCGCTGCGCTCCGGGGTTCCCTCGCTCCAGCCTCGCTCCGGTGGGGCGCGGCGAAGGGCCATCCATGGCCCTGCGCCGCTTGCCAGGCATCCATGCCTGGCACCCACCTGCGCAAGGCTTCCACTCGGCCTCCTGACGTCGCGATTGGCGGCGCCTGGGCTATCGCGTAGCAAGAGCAAGAGCAAGAGCAAGAGCAAGAGCAAGAGCAAGAGCAAGAGCAAGAGCAATGACAGGAGCATACTGCTGTCATGAATCCTATGGACGATGACCCAGCCGTTCAGGATGGACTGCCGTGGGGAACGAGTGGCTAGCGCTGCCCCTGGGAGCGGGCTTGACCCAAATAGCCGACGCTCAATTCATCAGCCCGCAAGCCGCATCAGTCCCCGCAGGGTGCGAATCACCCCAGGGTCCTGCCCTTGCAGTACATCCGCCTGGATCCGCGCGATCACCGCCTTGAGCACATCCGTCTGGCTCATGTGGCTCTGCTGCTGCAACGTCAGAAAATCCTCGGCCACATGCGGGTTGACCTTCATCGACAACCGCCGGGTCGAACCGGAAGACGCCAGCCTGCGCCCCTGCAACTGCTCCGCCAACTCACACGCGAACACCTCATGAGCCGGCTGCAGGCCCTCTCCCTGGCAACCCTGGGCCAGCATCTGGAAGTAATGCCCGAGGAACAACTTGCGCAAATGGGCACCGGCGTCGCCGCTCACGACATGCATGGCCGCATCCAGGACATCCAGGTAAACCGCGGGCAACCGCGCTTCGATGGACTTGAGCTGCTGCTTGCGCGCCTCGCGTATCGCCGGCGTGGACTGCGGCGGAATGGCCACCACCGTGTCGCAGCCGGTGCAGACGCCCACCAGGATATCCCTGGCCTGCCCCTGGCCATCGCTGAACGGCACGTCGCGGCGCAGGTAACGGGTCTGGACCACCGCCTGGCAACGCTCGCAGAGCGCCGTACCGGTGTCGCCTTCGAAAAGGATCTTCATGATCTGGATACTCATCGATGTACGCTGATGAACCAGGTGTCTGGTTCGATGAAATAGAACTTGATGTACCAACCATGCCGCTTGAGCACATGCACATCGATATGCGCGACAGCATGGTGGGGGCTGCTGTGATGATGGGTGCCGTTGCATGCGCGAACGATGCCAGCCACCTCCTACACCGTCACCTCTCCTGTCGCAAGCAAGTTCTTGACCTCGATATCGCCCCGCGACACGTGCAGGTAGTCACCTGTTTCAAGCGCCGCGATCACATCGCGCTTGGCCTTCCTGAAGCCATTGTTCATAGCCTTCCTTGTAGATACGAAAATCATCGTACAAAAACATGACCGAATCCACCCGCTGGTGAACCGGAGCGACCGACGGTCATGCGAGCCTATACCGGCAAGCCGTCAGCACACCCTGGAAACTATGGCCTGATTGTCCGAGCAGCGGCGTCCAACACTGTTACTGGCGTTTGCCAGGTCACTTGACGTGTCCGGCCGATGTGGTCGCTGGGGTGGGGCGGTGATCGTAGGCATCTGGTTGGTAATCGGCCTGATGTCATCAGGGTGTTCTGGCCATGATCGCGCCTTTGTAGAAGGCTCTGGGTCATCGAAAATTTCGCGCGCTTCGTCGTCCCTGCTCCAGCGCTCCCAGGCGAAGCCCCTGCAATCTGGTAAACTACCGCCTCTTTTCCCTGACACTACCGTGCCGCGAGCGGCCATTACACATGCGCCCCGCCGGAATCGGTACGGAAACACCTAGCCAAATGCTCCCAGAATCAGCCACCAAGCCCGCCGCTGCACGTACTGAGCCCTCCCGCCGCTTCAGCGTTGCCCCCATGATGGACTGGACCGACCGTCACTGCCGGTTCTTCCTGCGCCTGCTCTCCAAGCACACCCTGCTCTACACCGAGATGGTCACCACCGGCGCGCTGCTGCACAACGATGCCCAGCGTTTCCTGCGCCATGACGTGTCCGAGCACCCGCTCGCCCTGCAATTGGGCGGCAGTGTGCCGGCGGAGCTGGCGGCCTGTGCGCGGCTGGCGGAGGAGGCAGGCTACGACGAGGTCAACCTCAATGTCGGCTGCCCCAGCGACCGGGTGCAGAACAACATGATCGGTGCCTGCCTGATGGGCCACCCGGCGCTGGTGGCCGATTGCGTCAAGGCCATGCGTGATGCGGTGGGCATTCCGGTCACGGTCAAGCACCGCATCGGCATCAATGGCCGCGACAGCTATGCCGAGCTGTGCGACTTCGTCGGCCAGGTGCGTGATGCCGGTTGCCGCAGCTTCACCGTGCATGCGCGCATCGCCATCCTCGAAGGCCTGTCGCCCAAGGAGAACCGCGAGATCCCGCCGCTGCGCTATGACGTGGCGGCGCAGTTGAAGGCCGACTTCCCGGACCTGGAGCTGGTGCTCAACGGCGGCATCAAGACGTTGGAGGAATGCCACGCGCACCTTGCGACCTTCGATGGCGTGATGCTGGGCCGCGAGGCGTACCACAACCCGTACCTGCTGGCCGAAGTGGACCAGCAGCTGTTCGGCAGCGATGCGCCGATCGTCAGCCGCAGCGACGCGATGGCGCAGCTGCGTCCCTATATCGTCGCGCACATGCAAAGCGGCGGCGCCATCCATCACATCACCCGCCACATCCTCGGGCTGGGCCAGGGCTTCCCGGGGGCGCGGCGCTTCCGCCAGCTGCTGTCGGCGGACATCCACAAGGCCCAGGACCCACTGGCCGTGCTCGACCAGGCCGCCGAGCTGCTGCAGGGCCGCTGACGGAACCCCGGGCGCGCTTTCGACTCGAACCTTCATTCCCTCGCCCGACCTGCCCCGCCGGCCCTTGAGTGGCCGTCGGGGCTCGGGTAATGTCGAGTCATTGCACAGGACAGAGCACGCCCATGACCTCCAAGCTGGAACAACTCAAGCAGTTCACCACCGTGGTCGCCGACACCGGGGACCTGGACGCCATCACCCGCCTCAAGCCGGTCGACGCCACCACCAACCCCTCGCTGCTGCTCAAGGCAGCGGCGATCCCGGGTTACGCGGACCTGCTCAAGCAGGTGAAGCGCGATGCCAAGGGCAATGTGGACCTGGCCTGCGACCAGTTCGCCGTGGCGGTGGGCTCGGGCATTCTCAAGGTCATCCCAGGGCGCATCTCCACTGAAGTGGATGCGCGCCTGTCGTTCGACGAACCTGCCCTGCTGGCCAAGGCCCGCCAGTTGATCGAGCTGTACGAAAAGGCCGGCGTTCCGCGTGATCGCGTGCTGATCAAGCTGGCCTCTACCTGGGAAGGCATCCGCGCCGCCGAGAAGCTGGAAAAGGAAGGCATCCAGACCAACCTGACTCTGCTGTTCTCCTTCGCCCAGGCCCAGGCTTGCGCCGACGCCGGGGTGTTCCTGATCTCGCCGTTCGTGGGCCGCATCTACGACTGGTACAAGAAGAGCACCGGCAGGGAATACGTCGGCGCCGAAGACCCGGGCGTGCAGTCGGTGACGCGCATCTACAACTACTACAAGGCCAATGGCTACGACACCGTGGTCATGGGCGCGAGCTTCCGCAACATCGGCCAGATCGAGCAATTGGCCGGCTGCGACCGCCTGACCATCAGCCCCGAACTGCTGCAACAGCTGAGCGACGACCAGGGCCAACTGCCCCGCGTACTCCAGCCGGGCAAGGCCGGTGAAGCCAAGCAGCACTTGAGCGAAAGCCAGTTCCGTTGGGCGATGAACGAGGATGCCATGGGCACCGAGAAGCTGGCCGAAGGTATTCGCCAGTTCGCCCGGGACCAGGAGAAGCTCGAAGCGTTGATGGCTGAAAAGGCCTGATACAAATCTGGCTTGCCCGGCGGGCGGGAAATGCCGAGCATTTTCCGCCCGTTTTCGTTGGGAGAGGCTGCTACCGCGCTTTCTCCATGACACGACCGACGCAATCGCGGGGCAAGCCCGCTCCTACAGGGCTGGCGCCAACCTTGTGGGAGCGGGCTTGCCCCGCGATTGGATAGAGCAGACACCACAGGATCAATGGCAATCGACGCTCCGCTCCCCCTCGTGCTCGCCGGCCCCGTACTGCGCCGCCTGGAACCCCAGCGCCTGGCCATCTGGCTGGTCGCCACGCAACCGCTTCGCCCTGAATTCGTCCTCGATTGCCCAAGCATCACGACCAACCTGCATTGCAAGGTGGTGCCGATCGGTACGCATGCGTTCGTGCACCTGCTGGACATCCGTTTCGACCAGCCGCTGCCGTGTAACCTGGCGATCGGATACGACCTGCTGCTGGGCGACGCCCAAGGCATCGCCAGCTGGGCGCCGCACCTGCTCTACCCAGGCCAGCAACGGCCGGATTTCGTGCTGCGCGAGCGCGTCGACCAGTTGCTTCACGGCTCCTGCCGCAAGCCCCATCACCCGGCTGCCGATGGCCTGCTCTGCGCCGACCGCTTGCTGGAACAGTGCCAGCAGCCCCAGGAGCGCCCCGCGCTGCTGCTGATGAGTGGCGACCAGGTGTATGCCGACGATGTTGCGGGGCCCATGTTGCGGGCCATCCACGGGCTCGTGGCGCGCCTGGGCCTGTTCCAGGAAACCCTTGAAGGCGCCCTGGTCAAAGACAGCGCCGAGCTGTATCGCCACCCGGCCTGCTACTACCACCGCGCCGACCTGCTACCCGCCCAGGAGAGCAACGAGACCTTGCGCGAACGCTTCTTCGGGGGCAAGCGCAAGCCGATCTTCTCCAGCAGCAACGCCGACAATCACCTGGTGACCTTCGCCGAAGTCATGGCCATGTACCTGCTGGTCTGGTCGCCAACACCCTGGCAGCTGGTGCGCCTGGACATGCCTGCGGGCCTCACCGACAAGCGCCAGGCCCGCTACCGCCAGGAGCTGCCGCTGATCGAAGCGTTTGCGGCGGACCTCGGCCAGGTGGCGCGGGTCATGGCCCACCTGCCGTGCCTGATGATCTTCGATGACCACGACATCACCGACGACTGGAACCTGTCGGCGCAATGGGAGGAAACCGCCTACGGCCACCCCTTCTCCCGCCGGATCATCGGCAATGCACTGCTGGGCTACCTGCTCTGCCAGGGCTGGGGCAACGACCCGGATAGCTGCCGGCCACTGGTCGAGCGCAGCAAGGCCCTGGGCGAACAGGCCCTGCAAGGGCACCTGGACCGCCCAGCCCAGGATGCACTGATCGACCAGCTACTGCGCTTCCAGGGCTGGCAGTTCAACCTGCCCAGCACCCCGCCGCTGCTGGTGCTCGACACGCGCACCCGCCGTTGGCGCAGTGAGAGCAGCCTGAAGAAACCCTCCGGCCTGCTGGATTGGGAAGCCCTGAGCGAACTGCAGCAGGCGCTGCTCGATCACCCATCGGCGATCATCGTGTCCCCGGCGCCGATCTTCGGCGTGAAGCTGATCGAGACGGTACAGCGCGTGTTCAGCTGGCTGGGCCACCCGCTGCTGGTGGATGCCGAGAACTGGATGGCCCACCGGGGGGCGGCCCAGGTGATCCTCAACATCTTCCGCCACTCGCGCACGCCAGGGCATTACGTGATCCTTTCGGGTGATGTGCATTACTCGTTCGTCTATGAAGTGCTGATCCGTCATCGCCAGCGCAGCCCGCACCTCTGGCAGATCACCAGCAGCGGTATCAAGAACCAGTTCCCCAAGCGCCTGCTGGACGTACTCGACCGCCTGAACCGCTGGCTCTACGCGCCCCGCTCGCCGCTCAACTGGTTCACCAAGCGCCGGCAAATGGAGGTGGTGCCGCGCACGCCCAGCCGCAGCCAGGCGGGGGAACGGCTGTGGAATGGTGCAGGGCTGGGGCAGGTGTGGTTCGATGAGCAGGGGCGGCCAGCGCGGGTGTTTCAGTTGAGCGCCGATGGGGATGAGGCGACGGAGTTTACGCGGCCAACGTAACTGCGGCTGGTGGGTTTTGTACGGCCTTTACTGACCGCTTCGCGGTTAAACCCGCCCCCACAGGGATAGCCTGGTCCTGGTCCCGTCCGCCTTAAGCGTGTATGGCTCCCGTGGGAGCGGGTTTACCCGCGCAAGCGTCGGGACAGGCACGGATCAGGTCCGCTCCAGGGCATTCACCAAGTCATGGAACGCCTCGCGGTTGGAGTCGTTCAGGCCCATGAGGATCTTGTGTGCCTCAAGCACCTTCGAGCGCACCACATCCTCGTTCTGGTCCTGGGACGGCAGGTCGGTCAGGCACTCCGGGCACGGCACCGGGCGGTCGACGATGTTGAACACCTGGTCGAAGCCCATCGATTGCAGCAACCGGGAAATGTCCGGGTTGGTGGTGACCACGGTCGGCAACAGCCCGACCTTCTGCCGGGACAGGATGGATAGCTTGGCCAGCAGGCCAAGGGTGGTGCTGTCGATGCTCTCGGTCTCGGTCAGGTCGATGACGATGGCCGAGAAGTTCAGCGCAGTGAAGATCTTTTCGATCGTCGCATCCAGCGCCGAGCACAGGGTCAGGCGCACTTCACCGACAAACTTCAGGACGAAGGTCCCGCTCTGCTCGGCGAACTGGATTCTACCGGTACTCATTCAAGGTTCCTGCTCAACACCAATAGGGCGATATCATCCGGCATCTCCCCAAGCGTAGCCAATTCGAATCGTTGGCGCAGCCCGTCCAGGCTGCCCCCTGCGTCCTTGACGATTTCCGGCAAGGTCGCTTCCTTATCTTTGAGTGTATCCCCTGGCAAAAGGTCCAGAATGCCATCGGACATCAGGCTCAGGCTGAAGCTCGGCGGCAGCTCCAGCACCTGGTCCTGGTAGCTGGCCTCCTCGAACAGCCCCACCGGCAGGCCACGGCCCTCCAGGTAGCGAGCCTGACCAGGGGTATAGAGCACCGGCAGCGGCAAATGGCCGCCGACGCTGTAGGTCATCAACCCGGTGTCCTCGTCGATCACCCCGCCGACCATGGTCACATGCTTGCCCAGCTTGCAGTTGATCAGCCCACGGTTGATGTGGCTGAGCACCTGCGAGGGCTTGAACTCGCGCATCCTGTTGCTGCGCTTGAATTCGAACAACAGCCGGGTGGTCATGAACTTGAGCAGCACCGTGACGAACGCCGACGAGGCGCCATGGCCGGACACGTCCGCCAGGTAGAAGGCGATACGCCGCTCATCCACGCGGAAGTAGTCGGCAAAATCGCCCGACAGGTAGAGCGACGGGATGATCTGGTGCTCGAACGACAGGTCACCGGCCACCCACGGGCTTTCCGGCAGCATGTTCATCTGCACTTGGCGACCGGCGTTCTGGTCCTCCTGCAGCAGGTGCAGGCTGGCTTCCAGCTCACGGTTGGCCGCCTCGAGCTTGTCCCGGTAGCGCTGGTTCTCGAGCACCAGGCGCGAGCGGTCGAGGGCGCGACGCACCGAATGCTCGAGCACGGCGAGGTCTTCCAGGGGCTTGATCAGGTAGTCGGCGGCGCCCAGGCGCAAGGCCTCGACCGCATCGTTCATGACACCCGCGCCGGAGACCACGATCACCGGCAGTTGCGGCGCGCGCTCGCTCACCCGACGGATCAGTTCGAGGCCGCCCATTTGCGGCATGCGCAAATCGCAGATCACGAGGTCGGGCTGGTGTTCTTCGAAGACCTGGAGCCCCTGCTGGCCATTGCCGGCCTGGAGGACGCTGAAGCCACTGTCTTCCAGATAGGCGGCGAGGCTGGCACGGACCACGTCGTCGTCATCGATGATCAGCAGCGTTGCACTGGTTTTCTGCATGTGGGCGAACGGCGCCGGATTGGGTTGGTGTAGCGGCGTCGGCAAGGTGGCCGCGGCGCTACTGGAATACTGTGTGGCATCACTCTACTTGAGTTGTAGGACAAGAAAACAAGCCCGGCAACTTGCAGAGGTACCCTGTAAGGCGCAGACGGTACTCCCATCCGCCAGGCGTTTCAAGCATGCAAGGGTCGAGTTGCCTGCACCGTTATAAGGCAAATGACCGGAAGTTATAAGAAAGCGACCTGGTGCGATCCGAATGGATGGAAGCCAGGCGTGAACAGCACCGCCTGTGGCCCTCGGAGGGCTCGGAATTGGCGCCGTCCTGTGGGTGCGGGCTCATCTCGCAATGGGCTGCATAGCAGCCCATCACGACGAATTTCCTGACTGAATGGCCATGAACCACCATCAGGCTGCGCTGCGACTCTACAATCAGAAGTCGTCTTCGACTTCGCCATCCTTGACGCGGAACTCACGGTTCTGCAGGTAGGCATTACGAATGAAGACGTACTTGTCGCCGCTGATCAGCTTCTCTGCCGACAACAGGTCGGCCCGGGTGTCGATCACGTCCAGGGCGAAGATCGAGTTGCGCGTCGGCACGTGGTCGATGTAGCGGTAAGGCCGGGTATAGGTGTCCGGGTACTTGGCCAGGCCATCGCGCACGGTACTTGGGCCAAGGAACGGAATGACCACGTACGGGCCGCTGCCCACGCCCCAGTAGCCCAGGGTCTGGCCGAAGTCCTCGTCGTTGCGCTGCAGCCCCATCTTGGTGCCGACATCGAAGAAGCCACCCAGGCCGAAGGTGGTGTTGACGATCAGGCGCGCGGTATCGACGCCGGCGGCGTGCGGCTTGAGCTGCAGCACATCGTTCACCAGGTTGGTGACATCGCCCAGGTTGCGGAAGATGTTGTGGATGCCATCTTCGAGGAACTGCGGGGTGACCGCCTGGTAGCCCTTGGCCAACGGCTTGAGGGCATAGGTGTCGAGGGTATCGTTGAACTTGAAGATCGGTCGGTTGACCGCCTCCCAGGGATCCTCCTCGGTGGCCGCCTGGGTGGCTGCCACAGGCGCCAGCAACAAGCTGGCGCAGACACAGGCCTGGGTGACTCGCTCGATCACACCGGCACCGATCCTACGCATAGATGTTTCTCCATCGGATTTCACGGCCGCAACGCCCCGCTGGGCGCTGCGTAACTAAGACGCCAGTATAAATGCTGATTGGCTGATAAACAGCCTTACACATTTTTATTCAAGATTATGTGAACAACTGTTGCAGTGTCATCCCGCGGTAACACAGCCGACCTAGCCTGCGGGCTATTTCAGGGACGTTGCCAATGCTCGATGCATCCGACTTCACCGCCGTGCTCTTCGGGCTGCGTGGTTGCCTGGTCCAACCCGTGGGCGCCGCCGCCCAGCCCTTGCCGGGTGCCCTCGACACCCTGTCCAACCTGCAGCGCCAGCGCGTGCCCTGTATCTGGCTCGACGACGTAAGCCCAAGCCAGGGCAAGCGCCTGGCCGCCGTGCTGCCAGACTGGCTGCCCGGGCATCTGGTCAACGGCTGCCCCTTGCCGGCACCGAATGCCTGCTGGCAGGCGCTGATGGCTCTGCGAAGCGAACGCCTGGAGGGCTGCGTGCTGGTCAGCGGCCAACCACGCCTGTTGCAAGCGGGCCTCAACGCCGGGTTGTGGACGGTCGGCCTGGCTGGCAGCAACCCTGAGTGCGACCCCAGCTCCAGCCAGTGGCAGGCCATGACCGAGCAGGAACGGGAACTGGCGCGTGGCAAGGCGACCCTGGCATTGTTCGGCCTGGGCGTACACTCGGTGATCGACCACCTGGAGGCCCTGGACACCTGCCTTGCCGATATCGCCCTGCGCCGGCGCAAGGGTGAAAAACCCTGATACGGCCTAGTTGACGCGGATCATGCAAAGCGCCCGCCGGTGGATTACGCTTGAAGACAGGCCAGAACCTTTGCCCCGTTGCGAAGGTCCATGCCTTGCCAAGCCATAGAGGGAGAACACCCAATGCCTGCCCGCGAACTGCAAGAGCAACTCGAGAGCCTGCGCGAGCAACTGGAACGCAACCCGCCGCTCTCGCTGGAAGAGCGCGAGCATCTGCATGCACTGATGCAGCAGATCGAAGCCCAGATCAAACTAGAGGAAGCCACCCAGGACACCAACCTGGTCGATGGTGTCAACTCGGCCGTCGAGCGCTTCGAAGCAGACCACCCCGACCTGACCGCCATCCTGCGCAACATCGCCAACAGCCTGCACAGCATGGGGATCTGACCCTTCATCTGTCCTGGGGCCGCACAGCGGCCCCCCGCTTACTGACGAACCAGCCGCTGGTTGCCTGGGCTGATCGCCCCGGTGCTGCGGTACGGGTTGATGTCCAGGCCGCCACGGCGCACATAGCGTGCATATACGGTCAAATGCTCAGGCTTGAGCAGGCGCAGCAGGTCCAGGTAGATGCGCTCGACGCACTGCTCATGGAAGTCGGCATGCTGGCGGAAGCTCACCAGGTAGCTCAGCAGGCTGGCATGATCCAGAGCCAGGCCCTTGTATTGCACCACCACGCTTCCCCAGTCCGGCTGGCCGGTCACCGGGCAGTTGGACTTGAGCAAGTGGCTGTGAACGGTTTCCTCGACCACACGCTGCGCGTCGCAGTGCAGCAGCTCCGGCTGGGGCTGTTCGTAATTGCTGATGCTTACATCCAGGACATCGATGCACTGGCCAGGCAGGGCTACCACGCCCTGGGCCTCGACTTCACCCAGGCTGCGAACCCGAACGCCCACCGGCTTGCCGGCAGCGGCGGACAAGTCCTTCTCCAGGCAGGCCTGCAGCTCGCCGACCGAGGCAAACGTCGTCTGGTTCAGCGAATTGAGGTACAGCTTGAACGACTTGGACTCGATGATGTTCGGCGAGTCGGCCGGGATGGCAAATTCGCCAATGGCCACCACCGGCTTGCCCGAAGGCAGCAGCCAGGACAGCTCGAAGCAGTTCCAGTAGTCCACGCCCTGCCAGGGCAAGGTCTGGGCCGTGACACCCAGCTCGGCCCATTTGGCCGTACGCGGGATGGGGAACAGCAGCGAAGGGGTGTAGGTGGCGATGTACTCGCTGGACTTACCCAGCGGGGAATGTTCGGCGGCGGGATGCATGGACCTGACCTGGATACGGAAGTTTCGAATGGCCCTAGTCTACCGTTTTTAACGCCTGCCTTGGCACTGGCGTCGCCCGGTGCCCCCCACCAGGCGACCAAGCGCGGCTGGCCGCTGGCTGACAGCCGCATTACAACGCCGTCAGCTTCGCCCGGCAGGCCCTGGGTCACGTATCATTTGCCCGGTACTCACTGCCCTCACCTTCCAGCACAAGGGACACCATGAAACTGCTGATCGTCGAAGACCAGGCCAAGACCGGCCAGTACCTGTGCCAGGGCCTGAGCGAAGCGGGCTTCGCCACGGAGCTGGCCAGCGATGGGGACACCGGCCAGCACCTGGCCCTGAGCGGCGACCATGACCTGTTGATCCTCGATGTGATGCTGCCGGGACGCAATGGCTGGCAGATCCTCCAGGCCGTCCGCCAGGCCGGCCTGGATACGCCAGTACTGTTCCTCACCGCACGCGATGCCGTCGAAGATCGGGTGCACGGCCTGGAACTGGGCGCCGACGACTACCTGGTCAAGCCTTTCGCCTTCTCCGAGCTGCTGGCGCGGGTCCGCACCCTGTTGCGCCGCGGCACCAGCCCCAACCAGGACACCACACTGGGCCTGGCCGACCTGCGCCTGGACCTGATCCGCCGCCGCGCCGACCGCGACGGGCAGCGTATCGACCTGACCGCCAAGGAGTTCGCCCTGCTCGAACTGCTGCTGCGTCGCCAGGGCGAGGTGCTGCCCAAATCGCTGATCGCCTCGCAGGTATGGGACATGAATTTCGACAGCGACACCAATGTCATCGAAGTGGCGATCCGTCGCCTGCGCCTGAAGATCGACGACGGCCATGCCAACAAGCTGATCCACACCGTGCGTGGCATGGGCTACGTGCTCGAGGAGCGTCAGGATTGATGCGTCGCTTGTCCCTTGGCGGGCGCCTGGCCCTACTGTTCGCTGCCTGCACCGCAGCCGTTTCGCTGAGCGCCGGGCTGCTGTTCAGCCGGGCCAGCGAACGGCACTTCATCGAGCTGGACCAGCAATTGCTCGGCAGCCGCCTGTCGCTGATGCGCGCGCTGCTCGACGGCGTGGCCAGTCCCGACGCGCTGGCGCAACGGCTGCCGGCGCTGCGCAACGAGCTGAGCCACCAGGCCGACCTGGCCCTGCGCATTCGTGGCGCCGATGGCGTGGTGTGGTACGACAGCCGCACCGACCTACCCGAGGCGCCCCGCCATTCGGGCCTGGCGACCCTGCATGCCGACGGCATCGACTACCGCAGCCTTTCGACCCGCCTGGACGAGCAAAACCCAAGCGCAGGGCAACTGACCCTGTTCCTCGACATCACCCATCACCAGCATTTTTTGCAGGGCATGCAGCGCCTGATCTGGCTGACAGTCGGCCTGTCGGCCCTGGCCACCGCCCTGCTCGGTGCCTGGGCTGCGCGCCGTGGGCTACGCCCCTTGCGGCAGATGGGCGAAGTGGCCGCCAGCGTCAACGCACGCTCCCTCACCACCCGCCTGCCGGTGGCGCAGATGCCCGAGGAGCTGGCGGAGCTGGCCGACACGGTCAATGCCATGCTGCAGCGACTGGACGATGCCTTCCAGCGCCTCTCGGCGTTTTCCGCCGACATCGCCCACGAACTGCGCACGCCCCTGTCCAACCTGCTGACCCATACCCAGGTCACCCTCACCCGCCCACGCAGCCTCGAGGAGTACCGCGAAGCGCTGCACGGCAACCTGGAAGAGCTGCAATGGATGGCGCAACTGGTCAACGACATGCTGTACCTGGCCAAGGCCGACCATGGCCTGCTCATGCCCAACCGCGAGGCCCTGGACCTGGCCCAGGAGCTGGATGCACTGCTTGAGTACTATGCGCCCTTGGCCGAGGACGCCGAGGTGCAGTTGCTGCGTGAAGGCCAGGCGAGGCTCGAAGGCGACCGGCACATGCTGCGCCGAGCGCTGTCCAACCTGCTGGACAACGCGCTGCGCTTCACGCCAAACGGCGGGGAGATTCGTGTGACGCTGGTGCCCGGCACACAGATCACCGTCGCCAATACGGGCCCTGCGATCGCACCGGCCATGCTGCCGCGCCTGTTCGACCGCTTCTACCGCGCCGACCCCGCGCGCCGGGAAGGCAGCAGCGAGCATGCGGGGCTGGGCCTGGCGATCACCCGTTCGATCATCCAGGCGCATGGTGGAACCATTCGCGCCGAGTGCGTGGAAGGTTGGACGCGGTTTGTCATCGAGCTACCCGAATAGAGGCCTCTGCGCGCCCCATCGCCGGCAAGCCGGCTCCCACCTGCCCTGCGCTGTTTTCAAAGACACCATCGTACCTGTGGGAAGCTGGCGGAGCCTGCGATGGGCCGCAAAGCGGCCCTGGAACGTCACTCGTAACGCAACGCCATCGCCGGCTCCACCTGGGACGCCCGATACGCCGGGTAGATCGTCGCCAGGAAGCTCATCACCAGCCCCGCCGTGCAGATGATCGCCACGTCGCCCCACTGCAGCTCCGACGGCAGGCTGCTGATGAAGTACACGTCGGAGGTGAAGATATGCTGCCCGCTGACCCGCTCCAGCCAGCCGACGATCTGGCTGACATTGAACGCAGCGACCACGCCCAGCACACCGCCGACCAGGGTGCCGACGATACCGATCAAGGAACCCTGGACCATGAAGGTCCCCATGATCTGCGCCGGCGTGGCGCCGATGGTGCGCAGGATGGCGATGTCCGAACCCTTGTCGTTCACCACCATCACCAGGGTGGCGATGATGTTGAAGGCCGCCACGGCGATGATCATCATCAGCAGCAGGCCGATCATGGTCTTTTCCATCTTCATGGCACTGAACAGGCTGCCCTGGGTGTGGGACCAGTCATCGGCACGGTAGGCATCGCCCAGGCCTGCGGCGATCGCCTTGGACACCTGCGGCGCGGCATACAGGTCGTGCAGCTTCAGGCGCACGCCCTGCACACTGCCCGGCGCCCAACGCTGCATCTCACCGGCATCGGCCACGTGTATATAGGCCTGCGAACCATCCAGCTCGGCCCCCACCTTGAAGATGCCGACCACGGTCAGGCGCTGCATGCGCGGTGTGATGCCACCTGGCGCCTTGCTGATCTCAGGAACGATCAGGGTCAGCTTGTCACCGGTATTGAGGCGGAAACGCCGGGCCGTCAGCTCGCCGATCACCACGCCATACTCGCCCGGCACCAGGTCCTGCAACCGCCCCTGGACGATATGCTGGCCGACGATGGAGACATTGCCTTCCTCGGCCGGGTCGATACCGCTGACCTGGATCGGCTGCATGGCGCCCTTATAGGACAGCATGCCTTCCATTTCGGTCAGCGGCGCGGCGGCCATCACGGCTGGGTTCTTCAGCGCGCTATCGGCGACCTTGCGCCAGTCATCCAGCGGCTGCACGCCAAGGATGCTGGCATGGGGCACCAGGCCGAGGATGCGCGAGCTCATTTCGCGCTGGAATCCGTTCATCACCGAGAGCACCACGATCATCGCCAGCACGCCCAGGGACAGGCCGATCATCGAGGTCATGGAGATGAACGAGATGAAATGGTTACGGCGCTTGGCACGGGTGTAGCGGGCACCGATGAACAAGGGCAAGGGTCTGAACATGTACGAGAACACCCAATGAAAAAGAGTTACGCAGCGGCTCCTGCCGCCGCGTGCGAGCGGCTCAGATCGGCACCAGGTGGCCGTCTTCCAGGCGCAGGACCCGGTCCATCTGGCGTGCCAGGTTGAGGTCGTGGGTCACCACCAGGAAGGCTGTCTGGGACGAGCTGGACAACTCCTGCATCAACTCCTGGATACCCTGGGCGGTATGGTGGTCTAGGTTGCCGGTGGGCTCGTCGAGCATCACCAAACCCGGGCGATTGACCAGGGCACGGGCGATCGCCACGCGCTGGCGCTCACCGCCGGACAGCTCGGCCGGCTTGTGGTTCAGGCGATGGCCCAGGCCCACCCGCTTGAGCAGCGCCTCGGCACGCTCGCGGGCCTCCGGGATCGGCGTACGGCCGATCAGCAGCGGCATGCAGGCGTTCTCAAGGGCAGTGAACTCCGGCAGCAGGTGATGGAACTGGTACACGAAGCCCAAGGCGCGGTTGCGCAGCAGGCCACGGGCCCGCTCGCCGAGGGCCGACAGCTCCTCGCCGGCCAGCCACACACTGCCCTGGGTCGGCGTGTCGAGGCCGCCCAACAGGTTGAGCAAGGTGCTCTTGCCGGAGCCGGAGCTGCCGACGATGGCCACCCGCTCACCGGCGTGCAGCTCCAGGTTCAAGCCCGACAACACCTGCACAGACTCCGGGCCTTCCTCGTAGGACTTGCCCAGGTTGCGGCAACTCAATACGGCTTTATCACTCATGCGCGACTCACTCATAACGTAGCGCCTCTGCAGGCTGGGTGCGGGCCGCACGCCAGGCCGGGTACAGGGTGGCGAAGAAACTCAGGACCAGCGCCGCACCACAGACCATGTACACGTCCTGGGCCTGGATCTGCGACGGCAGGTAATCGATGAAATACACATCGGCATTCAGGAACTTGTGCCCGATCAGTTTCTCGATGCCGGCGATCACCGCACTGACATTGAGCGCCGCGAAGATCCCGACCACGGCGCCGATCAGGGTACCGACCACGCCGATCACCGTGCCCTGGACCATGAAGATGGCCATGATCTGCGCCGGGGTAGCGCCCAGGGTACGCAGGATGGCGATGTCGCCCCGCTTGTCGTTGACCACCATCACCAGGGTGGAAATGATGTTGAACGCCGCCACCGCCACGATCAGCAGCAGCAGCAGGCCGATCATGGCCTTCTCCATGCGGATCGCCTGGTACAGGTTGCCGTGGGTGCGGGTCCAGTCGCGGGCATAGAATTCCTGCTCGCCCAGGTTCTGGGCGATGTTCCAGGCCACCCGCGGGGCCTGGAACAGGTCATCGAACTTCAGCCGCAGGCCCTGGACCTGGTCGGCCTTCCAGCGGTGCAAGCGCGAGAGGTCGTTGATGTTGGTCAGGCCCAGGTAGCCGTCGATCTCACCGGCACCGACATGGAAGGTGCCGACCACGGTGAAGCGCTTCATGCGCGGGAACATGCCGGCCGGGGTCACGCTGACCTCCGGGGCGACGAAGGTCAGCTTGTCGCCGATGCCCACGCCCAGCTTGGCCGCGGCCTTGTCGCCGATCATGATGCCCCACTCGCCCGGCGCCAGCTTGTCGAGGCTGCCGTCGCGGATGAAGTTGTCGATGATCGACACCTCGCGCTCGCGCGCAGGGTCGATGCCGTTGAGCAGTACCTTCTGCACCTTGCCGTCATGGGTCAGCAACCCCTGCATTTGGGTGAAGGGCGCCACCGCAAGCACTTGAGGATTCTGCTTTACTTGTTGGGCGAGGGCCGGCCAGTCGTCCAGCGGCTGGCCGCTTTCCAGCGTGGCGTGAGGGATCATGCCCAGCACGCGGGTACGCATCTCGTGGTCGAAACCGTTCATGACCGACAGCACCACGATCATCACCACCACGCCAAGGGCGAGGCCGATCATCGAAGTCAGCGAAATGAACGAGACGAAGTGGTTGCGACGCTTGGCACGGGTATAACGCGTACCGATGAATACGAAAAGAGGTCTGAACATGTCGGGGCTTGTTCGGATGAAAGGGAACGTCCTTGTGGCAGGGCGCCTGCAGCGGCTTTACACTCGGACCACCGCCGTAACCATGGGTTCGCCATGACGACACTAGACGAAGAAGATCGCCGCGAATACTACCGCATCGAAGACAGTATCGCACTTGAAATCAGCCCCCTGGGCGCGGCCGAAGCCCTGGAAACAGACCTGTTGCAAGATGCTTCACCGCTGTTCAACCTGCTCAGCGAACTGCACCTTGCCGACTTCGAATCCCAGCACCTGATGCGCCAGCTCAGCGAAAAGGACCGCACCCTGGCGGCATTCCTGCGGGTGCAGAACAAACGCCTCGACCTGCTCAGCGCGGTGATGGCCCAAGCCCTGCTGGGCGAAATCGGGCAGCCGCAGCCGGTCATTCTCTCCGAAGGCGGCATCGAGTTCGCCCAGGCGACCCCGCTCGCCACCGGTACCCGCGTGGCCGTGAAGATGGTGCTGATGCCCCGCGCCCTGGGCCTGCTGCTGCGTGCCCGGGTCACCCACTGCGACCGGCGCCCGGACGGCCATTACGAGGTCGGCAGCGAATTCATCGACATGACCGACGCCCAGCGCCAGTTACTGGCCCGCTACATCCTGCAGCGCCAGCAACAACAGCGGCGCCAGGCGCTGGAACAGAACGCCCCCGCCTCCTGAGCCTATCCACTCTGATTTGAAGGAACGAACGTGACCCTGATCTATGGCCATCGCGGCGCCAAGGGCGAAGCACCCGAAAACACCCTGACCAGCTTCCGTCAGTGCCTGTCCCACGGCGTCAATCGCTGCGAGCTGGACCTGCACCTGTCAGCCGACAACGAGCTGATGGTGATCCACGACCCCAGCCTCAAGCGCACTACCGGTCGACGCGGCAAGGTGGTCGAGCACACCGCCGCCGAGCTGGTCACCTACGATGCGCGCAAAGGCGGCCCGGGCTGGGTGCAGCCCTGCCCTGTCCCGCGGCTGGAGGAACTGTTCGAGAAATGTGCCTTCGAGCACTGGCAACTGGAGGTCAAGAGTGCCTCGCGCACCCGCGCCGCCAGTACCGTATTGGCCATTCGCGAGCTGGCTCAGCAATACGGCCTGCTCGACAAGGTAACCATCACCTCGAGCTCCCGCGAAGTGCTCGGCGCCGCACTGGAGCTGGTACCGGACGTGTCCCGCGGGCTGGTGGCCGAATACGCCTGGCTCGACCCGTTGAAGGTCGCCCAGAACTACAGCTGTGACATGCTGGCCTTGAACTGGACACTGTGCACCCCCGAGCGCCTGCTCAAGGCCCAGCGCCAGGGGTTGCACGTATCGGTGTGGACGGTCAACGAACCGGCGCTGATGCGCCGGCTCGCCGACTTTGGCGTAGACAGCCTGATTACAGACTTTCCCGGTTTGGCCATGACCACCCTTGGGAAGGGCTGAACCCGGACTCCCCGACCGGCTCAGGCCACCGGCCGGAGCCGCTCAAAAAAGCCGGTTCAGGCCGTCGTAGGCCGCTACCCGATAGGCTTCGGCCATGGTCGGGTAGTTGAAAGTGGTGTTGACGAAGTACTTCAGGTTGTTCTGTTCACCTGGCTGGTTCATGATCGCCTGGCCGATGTGAACGATCTCCGAGGCCTGGTAGCCGAAGCAGTGCACGCCGAGGATCTCCAGGGTCTCGCGGTGGAACAGGATCTTCAGCATGCCCTGGGGCTCGCCGGCGATCTGCGCGCGGGCCATGCTCTTGAAGAAGGCCTTGCCCACTTCGTACGGCACCTTGGCCTGGGTCAGCTCCTGCTCGTTCTTGCCGATCGAGCTGATTTCCGGAATGGTGTAGATACCGGTCGGCACGTCATCGACGAAACGCCAGCTGCCATTGTCGACGATGCTGCCAGCGGCCGAACGGCCCTGGTCGTGGGCGGCGCTGGCCAGGCTCGGCCAGCCGATCACGTCACCGGCACCATAGATGTTCGGTACGCTGGTGCGGTAGGCCTGGTCGACCTCGATCTGGCCACGGCTGTTGACCTTGATGCCGATGTTCTCCAGGCCCAGCTTGTCGGTGTTGCCGGTACGGCCGTTGCACCATAGCAAGGCGTCGGCCTTGATCTTCTTGCCCGACTTCAGGTGCAGGATCACCCCGTTGTCCAAACCTTCGACCCGGTCGTACTCCTCGTTGTGGCGTACGGTGATGTTGTTGTTGCTGAAGTGGTAGCTCAGCGCCTGGGAGATTTCCGAATCCAGGAAGCTCAACAGCTGGCCACGGTTGTCCACCAGCTCCACCAGCACGCCCAGGCCGCTGAAGATCGATGCGTATTCGCAGCCGATCACCCCGGCACCGTAGACGATCAGCTTGCGCGGGGTGTGGCTCAGGCTGAGGATGGTGTCGCTGTCGTAGACGCGCGGGTGGTGGAAGTCGATATCGGCCGGGCGGTATGGGCGCGAACCGGTGGCGATAATGATGTGCTTGGCCACCAGGGTCTCGACCACGCCATTGGAGCAGACCACTTCGATGGTCTGCTCGTCAGCGAAGCTGCCGGTGCCGACGAACACATCGACGCGGTTGCGCGCATAGTAGCCGGTACGCGAGGCCACCTGCTTGGAGATCACCTTCTCGGCGCTCTTGAGCACATCGGGGAAGGAGAACCAGCGCGGCTCGCCGATGGCGCGGAACATCGGGTTGGTGTTGAACTGCATGATCTGCCGCACCGAGTGACGCAGTGCCTTGGACGGAATGGTGCCCAGGTGGGTGCAGTTGCCGCCGACCTGGCGACGGCTGTCGACCATCGCCACCTTGCGCCCTGCTTTGGCGGCATTCATTGCCGCACCTTCTCCGGCCGGGCCGGAACCCAGCACCACTACGTCGTAGTTGTAGACAGCCATGCGTACTCCTTCAGAACTGGCCCGCCGGCCGGGTGGCCGCGGGGCGCGATCATGTCGCCGGGGCGCCATGAGAAAATTCGGGTGCAGTCTAATCAAGCGTGAACGCCGCGCACATTAACCCTTGGTCGCGTCGTAGGCCAATTTTGACCACACTACATGTCATTCACCGGCCCTGGCGACGATCATCCGTGCTTGCGCTTTCACCTGCCTTTCAACGCCTGCTCGAACGCAGGCGTAGCACGGGAGACGAAGCCACCCTCGGCCCGGGTCACCAGCACCGCGGCAATACCGTGGGCCATGGCGAAATCCCAGCCCTGCTCAGCGCCGAGGATCAACAGCAGCGTCGAGTAGCCGTCGGCCTGCAGCGCCGAGGCATCGAGCACGGTGACCGCAGCCAGGTCGTGTTCGACCGGACGCCCCAGGCGGGCATCGAAGGTGTGCGAATAGCGCCGGCCATTGTCCTCGAAATAGTGGCGATAGTCACCCGAGGTCGACACGGCCAGGCCATCCACGGCGATCACCTGGCGGGCGACCTGGCGGTCTTCGCGGGGCAATTCCAGGGCGACCCGCCACGGGCTGCCGTCGGGTTTGTTGCCCACGGCCTTGAGCTCGCCGGTGGCCTCGACGAGAAAATGGCTGACGCCCATCGCCTGCAGGCGTTCGGCGATCAGGTCCACGGCGTGGCCTGCGGCGATGCTGTTGAAGTCCAGTTCCACCGGGGCGTCCTTGCACAAGGCACCGCCCTCGATACGCAGGTGCCGGTAGCCGACGCGCTGGCGTGCCTGGGCCAGCTGCAGCGGGTCGGGCACCTGCGCCTGCCGGGCTTGGGGGCCGAAGCCCCACAGGTCGAGCAACGGCTCGACGGTAAGGTCGAAGGCCCCCTCGCTCTGTTCGGCCAGGTGCTGACCGAAGCCGACCAACGCCAGCATGTCCGCCGGCAGCGCCAGGCAGCGGTTGGCTGGCAGCTGGTTGAACCGGCTGACGGTGGAGTCGCCACGGTAGGTCGAGTAGTGCTCGTCGATGTCACCGAGGATCGCATCGACGGCTTCCCGCACCTCCATTGACGACGGGCCGCCAGGGTCGCGGACATACTGGATGCTGTAGCTGCTACCCATGGTCGGGCCGCCCAGGCGTTCCAGAGTCGGGACTGGGTCGCAGGCACCAAGGGACATCAGGATGAACAGTAATAGAAGTACGCGCAAACTCGATCTCTCGATTGTCCAGCCGCCTGCACGCCCCTTGTAGGAGCGGCCTTGCGCCGCGAAAGGGCCGCACAGCGGCCCCTACTCTTGCCGGAGTCGCAGGGGCTGCCGCGCAGCCCTTTCGCGGCGCAAGGCCGCTCCTACAGGTACCGTGCAGATCGGCGCTTCGTGGCCAAAAAAAAAACGGGAACCCGAAGGTTCCCGTTTCTTCAACGCATTACAAGCGGATCAGCGTGGAAACGCTGGCGGGTTCACACCAGCCATGTCTTCCATCACACGAACGACCTGGCAGCTGTAACCGAATTCGTTGTCGTACCAGACGTACAGGACAACGCGGTTGTCGTTGCAGATGGTCGCCTCGGCGTCGACCACACCGGCGTGGCGGGAACCGACGAAGTCGGTCGATACCACTTCCTGGGAGCTGACGTAGTCGATCTGCTTGTGCAGGTCCGAGTGCATGGCGGTCTGGCGCAGGTACTCGTTGATTTCGTCGCGCGTCGTGGCCTTTTCCAGGTTCAGGTTCAGGATGGCCATCGAGACGTTCGGCGTCGGCACGCGAATGGCGTTGCCGGTCAGCTTGCCCTTGAGCACCGGCAGCGCCTTGGCCGCAGCGGTGGCGGCACCGGTCTCGGTGATGACCATGTTCAGCGGCGCGGCGCGGCCACGGCGGCTGCCCTTGTGGAAGTTGTCGATCAGGTTCTGGTCGTTGGTGAACGAGTGAACGGTCTCGACGTGGCCGTTGACGATGCCGTACTGGTCATTCACGGCCTTGAGCACCGGCACGATGGCGTTGGTGGTGCAGGAGGCGGCGGAAATGATCTTGTCGTCGGCAGTGATGTCACCGTGGTTGATGCCGTGCACGATGTTCTTCAGCGCGCCCTTGCCAGGTGCGGTGAGGATCACGCGGGAAGCGCCAGGGCAGGCCAGGTGCTGGCCCAGGCCATCGGCGTCACGCCATACACCGGTGTTGTCGACGATCAGAGCATCCTGGATGCCATACTGGGTGTAGTCGACTTCGCTCGGGTTCTTGGCGTAGATGACCTGGATCAGGTTGCCGTTGGCGGTGATGGTGTTGTTCTGCTCGTCGATGACGATGGTGCCATCGAACGGGCCGTGTACCGAGTCACGACGCAGCAGGCTGGCGCGCTTGGTCAGGTCGTTCTCGGCGCCCTTGCGCACGACGATGGCGCGCAGGCGCAGGCCGTCGCCACCACCGGTCTTCTCGATCAGGATACGCGCCAGCAGGCGGCCGATGCGGCCGAAGCCGTACAGGACGACGTCAGTGCCCTTGCGTGGGGAAACGTTCTGCTGGCCGACGACATCGGCCAGCTCTTCGCGCACGAACTGCTCGACGGTGCGACCGTTGCCTTGCAGCTTGAACTTGTTCGCCAGCTTGCCCAGGTCGACCGAGGCGGCACCCAGCTTCAGCTCGCTCATGGCCTTGAGCAGGGGGAATGTCTCGTGGACGGACAGTTCGGTTTCGTCGGCTTGACGGTGACGGGCAAAGCGGTGGGCTTTGAGAATCGAGATAACCGAACGATTGATCAGGCTGCGGCCATAGATCGAGCTCACCACGTTGTTGTTGCGGTAGAGCTGACCGATAAGCGGGATCATCGCTTCAGCCAGGGCTTCACGATCGATCCACTCACCAAGACACTGGTCGGGCTTCTGAGTCACGGGAACCTTCCACATGTAGGGGGAGAAAAAAGGGGCTACATTATGACGCCCCTCGACGTATCGGGCAATGAGCGCCTGTCGCCACCGCCAGAGCCCGTCGCCACGCCCTTCCGAGCCTGACAGCGCGCACCGGCACCGGTACAATTGTCGTCTTTGCCGCAACGCTTGGAGTCCAATCTCCCGTGTCAGTTCTGCGCCTACCGCAATTATCGGCCACGGCCGGCAAACAAACCTGGGGCAACCTGCCCGGGGCCGCCCTGAGCCTTGCCATCGCCGAAGCCGCCAGCAGCGCTGGCCGCTTCACCCTGCTGTTGACCGCCGACAGCCAGGCTGCCGACCGTCTGGAACAGGAGCTGCGCTTCTTCGCGCCCGACCTGCCGGTGCTGCCGTTTCCCGACTGGGAGACCCTGCCCTACGACCTGTTCTCGCCGCACCAGGACATCATCTCCCAGCGCATCGCCAGCCTCTACCGGCTGCCGGAACTGGACCACGGCATCCTCGTGGTGCCGATCACCACCGCCCTGCACCGCCTGGCCCCGACCCGCTTCCTGCTGGGCAGCAGCCTGGTGCTGGACGTCGGCCAGACGATCGACGTGGAACAGATGCGCACGCGCCTGGAAGCCAGCGGCTACCGCTGCGTCGACACGGTCTACGAGCATGGCGAGTTCGCCGTGCGCGGTGCATTGATCGACCTGTTCCCCATGGGCAGCAAGCTGCCCTACCGGATCGACCTGTTCGACGATGAGATCGAGACCCTGCGCACCTTCGACCCCGAGACCCAGCGCTCGATCGACAAGGTCGACTCGGTGCGCCTGCTGCCGGCCCGCGAATTCCCGATGCAGAAGGAAGAAGTGACCCGCTTCAAGGCGCGCTTTCGCGAACGCTTCGATGTCGATTTCCGCCGCAGCGCGATCTTCCAGGACCTGACCAGCGGCATCATCCCCGCCGGCATCGAGTACTACCTGCCGTTGTTCTTCGAGGAAACCTCGACCCTGTTCGACTACCTGCCGGCCGACACCCAGGTGTTCTCCCTGCCAGGCGTCGAACAGGCCGCCGAGCACTTCTGGAACGATGTGCGCGGGCGCTACGAAGAACGCCGCGGCGACCTGACCCGCCCACTGTTGCCCCCGGCCGAGCTGTTCCTGCCGGTCGAGGACTGCTTCGCCCAGCTCAAGCAGTGGCCACGCGTGGTGGTCAGCAGTGACGAGGTCGAGCCCGGTGCCGGTCGCCAGCGCTTCCCGGCCCGGCCGCTGCCGAACCTGGCCATCGAAGCCAAGGCCAACCAGCCCCTGGGCGAACTGTCGAAGTTCCTCGACGAGTTCTCCGGCCGCGTGCTGTTCACCGCCGAATCGGCGGGCCGTCGCGAAGTGCTGCTGGAGCTGCTCGAGCGCTTGAAGCTGCGCCCGCAAACAGTCGAAAGCTGGGCCGACTTCGTCACCGGCAAGGCGCGCCTGGCAATCACCATCGCCCCACTGGACGACGGCCTGCTGCTGGACGAGCCGGCCATCGCCCTGGTCGCCGAAAGCCCGCTGTTCGGCCAGCGCGTGATGCAGCGTCGGCGACGCGAGAAACGCGGCGACGCGGCCAACGATGCGGTCATCAAGAACCTCACCGAGCTGCGCGAAGGTGCGCCGGTGGTGCACATCGACCATGGCGTGGGCCGCTACCTGGGCCTGGCCACGCTGGAAATCGACGGCCAGGCCGCCGAGTTCCTCACCCTGGAGTACGCCGAAGGCGCCAAGCTCTACGTGCCAGTCGCCAACCTGCACCTGATCGCCCGCTACACCGGCAGCGACGATGCCTTGGCCCCGCTGCACCGCCTGGGTTCCGAAGCCTGGCAGAAGGCCAAGCGCAAGGCCGCCGAGCAGGTCCGCGACGTGGCTGCCGAACTGCTCGACATCTACGCCCGCCGTGCCGCGCGCAAGGGCCATGCATTCGCCGACCCAGCTGCCGACTACGCCACCTTCAGCGCCGGCTTCCCATTCGAGGAAACGCCGGACCAGCAATCGGCCATCGAGGCGGTGCGCGCCGATATGCTCGCCGGCAAGCCGATGGACCGCCTGGTGTGCGGCGACGTCGGCTTCGGCAAGACCGAGGTGGCCATGCGCGCTGCCTTCATCGCCGTGCACAGCGGCCGCCAGGTGGCCGTGCTGGTGCCCACCACCCTGCTCGCCCAGCAGCACTACAACAGCTTCCGCGACCGCTTCGCCGACTGGCCGGTGACGGTCGAGGTCATGAGCCGCTTCAAGTCGGCCAAGGAAGTCAGCGCTGCCGCGGCGGACCTGGCAGAAGGCAAGATCGATATCCTCATCGGCACCCACAAGCTGCTGCAGGACGACGTGCGCTTCAAGGACCTGGGCCTGGTCATCATCGATGAGGAACACCGCTTCGGCGTGCGCCAGAAGGAACAGCTCAAGGCCCTGCGCAGCGAAGTGGACATCCTCACCCTGACCGCAACGCCCATCCCGCGCACGCTCAACATGGCGGTGTCGGGGATGCGCGACCTGTCGATCATCGCCACTCCGCCGGCGCGACGCCTGTCGGTGCGCACCTTCGTCATGGAGCAGAACAAGAGCACGGTCAAGGAAGCACTGTTGCGCGAGCTGCTGCGCGGCGGCCAGGTGTACTACCTGCACAACGACGTCAAGAGCATCGAGAAATGCGCGGCCGAACTGGCCGAACTGGTGCCCGAGGCGCGTATCGGCATCGGCCACGGGCAGATGCGCGAACGCGAGCTGGAACAGGTGATGAGCGACTTCTACCACAAGCGCTTCAACGTGCTGGTGGCCTCGACCATCATCGAGACCGGCATCGACGTGCCCAGCGCCAACACCATCGTCATCGAGCGTGCCGACAAGTTCGGCCTGGCCCAGCTACACCAACTGCGCGGCCGTGTCGGGCGCAGCCACCACCAAGCCTATGCCTACCTGCTCACGCCACCGCGCCAGCAGATCAGCGCCGATGCCGAAAAGCGCCTGGAGGCCATCGCCAACACCCAGGACCTGGGCGCAGGCTTCGTCCTGGCCACCAACGACCTGGAGATCCGTGGTGCCGGCGAACTGCTCGGCGAAGGCCAGAGCGGGCAGATCCAGGCCGTAGGCTTCACCCTCTACATGGAGATGCTCGAGCGCGCGGTCAAGGCTATCCGCAAGGGCACCCAGCCGAACCTCGAGCAACCGCTGGGCGGCGGCCCGGAGATCAACCTGCGCTTGCCGGCCCTGATCCCGGAAGACTACCTGCCGGACGTGCATGCCCGCCTGATCCTCTACAAGCGCATCGCCTCGGCCGCCGACGAAGAGGGCCTCAAGGACCTGCAAGTGGAGATGATCGACCGCTTCGGCCTGCTGCCCGAGCCGACCAAGAACCTGGTCCGCCTGACCTTGCTCAAGTTGCAGGCGGAAAAGCTCGGCATCAAGAAAGTCGACGCCGGCCCCAACGGCGGCAAGATCGAGTTCGAAGCCGAGACACCCGTCGACCCGCTGACCCTGATCAAGCTCATCCAGGGCCAGCCCAAGCGCTACAAGTTCGAAGGCGCCACGCAGTTCCGCTTCCTCGTGCCGATGGAGCGCCCGGACGAACGTTTCACCACCCTGGAGGCGCTGTTCGAGCGCCTGACCCCACAGCCTGCCTAAGGAAGATCCATGCGTGCCATCCGTTGCCTGACCTTGATGCTGACGCTGTTCGCGCCGGCCGCCTTCGCCGAAGGCCCCTATCAGGTAGAAATGATCCTGCTGCGCCAGAACGCCGTGCCCGCGGTGACCAGCCCGTTCGCCCCGGAAGACTGGAGCGCTGGCGCGCCACGCCTGGACAAGGCAGCCGAACGGCCACTGGCGCTGGACGACGAAGCCACCCGCCTGCAGGCGACCGTCGACTACACCGTGCTGCTGCACAAGGCCTGGCAACAGCAGGTCGGCAGCACGCCAAGCCGCATTGCCCTGAGCGCCGGCGAAGAGCAGTTCGGGCATTTTCCCATCGAAGGCAACCTGAGCATCGCCGACGGCCGCTTCATCGCCGTGGACGCCAACTTCTGGGTCAACCAGCTCGACGGCAACGGTAGCGTGCTGCGCAGCGAGCAGTTCAGGCAGAGCAACAACAACATGAAGGCCAACCAGCTGACCTTCCTCGACGGCGGGCACCTGGCCGTGCTACTGAAGGTCACCCCCGCCGGCATGCGCAAGCTGCCGGTGCTCGACCCGGAGATGATGGAGCAATGAGGTGAGCGCGCGGGATGTGCAGCAACTGCTCCTGGCCCATGGAGGCTGGACGTCCGCCTTCGATGCCGGAGCGCTTGGCCGTGGCCTGGACTACGCCATCCAGGGCAAGGTCAAGATACTTTCGGCCCATGACCAGGCGGTCGAGGCAGTCTGCTCGG
Organism: Pseudomonas sp. NY15356; assembly: GCF_048068175.1. NCBI lineage: Bacteria > Pseudomonadati > Pseudomonadota > Gammaproteobacteria > Pseudomonadales > Pseudomonadaceae > Pseudomonas > Pseudomonas sp. NY15356. Next base: position 47,004 of record NZ_JBLUPW010000007.1, read on the forward strand.
GTTCCGCAGGCCAGCGCTACAGCCAGACGATCCACCTGATGCACAGCGGCGCACAGCTGCGTGTACTCGGGCGCTGTACTTGCCCCGTAGGGACCAACTGCAAGCACTGCGCCGCCGCGCTGTTCCACCTGCAAGACTGCATCGACGACCCCACGACACCCGGTTGCGGCCCGTCGCTTTCTCCCGAACTGAGCTTGTGGGTCAAGGCTCTAGAAGCCCCCACGGCCACGCCGGCAGAGCAAAAGCCCGCGCGCAAGGGGCCGGCCATCTACTACCAGGTCAGGCTCGACCGTATGCAGTGCCGCCTGGAAGCAGTCAAGGGCACCCAGCAGAACGACGGCCGACTGAAACTGGGCAAGATCACCTCATTGCCGGAGATGATCTACTACACCCCACGCTATGTGACCGAAGAAGATGCTCGCCTGCTGCGCCTGATCAGCTCGCAGAACAAAGCCGTCGTTTCGCCCTCGACGCCACTGGAGGGCAAGAAAGGGGCGGAATTGCTCGAATATGCCCTGGCCACAGGTCGCCTGCTGTTCGAGGACCACGCCGAGCCGTTCACCCAAGGCCCCGAGCAATCGGCAGAGTTCCGTTGGGTGCGCCAGGACAACGGCAGCTACCGTGGCGCCTGGTACCATGATGGCCACGCCCTGTTCCCGGTGCTGCCGCTGGACCCGCTGTACTACGTGGATACCCAAGCCTGCCAAACAGGCCGGCTGCGGCACGAACTGGACCCCTTCATCGCCAGCCAGCTGGCCCGCGCGCCGACGGTACCAGAGGAGCTGGTCGTGCCGCTGAGCCATCGGCTCAACGCCCTGAACCGACAGGTTCCCACGCCCACCACCGTGCGCAGCGAAGAACACGACCATATCCAGCCACGCCCGCACCTGACCCTCGGCAGCCTGGAATTCAGCGCCTATATGCCCAAGACCGGGCGCATGCAGCGCCAGACGCAGCACCGCGCCGCCCTGGCCTTCAACTACGACGGCCTGCTGGCCAGCGGCAACGACGAAAAGCCCCTGAACCGCCTCGTGGGCGAGACCAGCCAACGCATCCACCGCCAGCCCCAGGCCGAGCAGGTCATACGCAAGACCTTGCGCGGGCTTGGCTTCAAGCCTGCCACCCGGCAGAGCAAGGCCCTGCCCGACAGCGCCGGCGAAATGTTCCAGCTCGCCGACGACGAAGCCTGGCTGCTGTTCGCCCGTGAAGGCCTGCCACGTCTGCGCAAGGCCGGCTGGGAAATCGACATCCCCCGGGATTTCGCCTTCGACCTGCAGGACATCGACGAGTGGTATGCCACCCTCGACGAAACACCCGGCCATGAATGGTTCGACCTGGAGCTGGGGATCGTGGTCGATGGCCAGCGCCACAGCCTGCTGCCGATCATGCTGCAGCTGCTGCGCAGCAGCCCCGAACTGCTGCGCCCCAGCGAGCTGGCCCGGCGCAGCGACGACGAACACCTGCTGATCGATCTCAACCGCGGCCGCCAGGACACCCCTGCCCTGCGCGTCGCCCTGCCCTATGGTCGCGTCAAGGCGGTGATGGGTACCTTGGGCGAGCTGTACCTGCACGAACATGCCGGCGGCCCCTCCCTGCGCCTGGACCGCGCCGACGCCGCGCGACTGAACGACATCGACCACCTGCCATTGCGCTGGGAAGGCGGCGAACACCTGCGCGACCTGGGCCGACGCCTGCGCGATGCCCGCGACCTGCAGGTCGAACCACCCAAAGGGCTGAACGCTGCGCTGCGCCCCTATCAGCAACAAGGCCTGAACTGGCTGCAGGCACTGCGCGAAATGGGCACCGGCGGCATCCTCGGCGACGACATGGGCCTGGGCAAGACCCTGCAGACCCTGGCCCACCTGCTGCTGGAAAAGGAAAACGGCCGCCTGCCGCAACCCGCCCTGGCAGTGATGCCCACCAGCCTCGTGCCCAACTGGCTCGACGAAGCCCAGCGCTTCGCCCCCGGCCTGCGCGTGCTGACGCTGCATGGCCCGGGGCGCAGCAAGCATTTCAACACGCTGCTCGACTACGACCTGGTGCTGACCACCTATGCCTTGGCGCCGCGAGACCTCGAGCACCTGCGCACAGTGTCCTGGAGCGTGTTGATCCTGGACGAAGCACAGAACATCAAGAGCAGCACCAGCAAGGCCGCCCAGGCGGTGTGCGAACTGCAGGCCGGCCAGCGCCTGTGCCTGACCGGCACGCCGATGGAAAACAACCTGGGCGAGCTGTGGTCGCTGTTCCACTTCCTGATGCCCGGCTGGCTGGGCGACCTCAAGCGCTTCAACCAGGACTACCGCACGCCCATCGAACGCCACGGCGACAGCGAACGCATGGCTCACCTGACCAGCCGCATCCGCCCCTTCCTGCTGCGCCGCACCAAGGAGCAGGTGGCCACCGAACTGCCCGCCAAGACCGAGATGATCCATTGGGTCGAGCTCAGCGATGCCCAGCGCGACACCTACGAAACGGTACGGGTGGCGATGGACAAGAAAGTCCGCGACGAAATCGCCCGCAACGGCGCGGCACGCAGCCAGATCGTCATCCTCGACGCCCTGCTCAAGCTGCGCCAGGTATGCTGTGACCTACGCCTGGTCAAGGGCGTGGAAGCCAAGGGCAACCAGGCCGACAAAGGCAAGCTGGGCAGCCTGATGGAGATGCTCGAGGAGCTGCTCAGCGAAGGGCGAAAGGTGCTGCTGTTTTCCCAGTTCACCTCGATGCTGGCTTTGATCGAGGCCGAACTGGACAAGCGCAGGATTCGCTACAGCCTATTGACCGGCGATACCCGCGACCGTCGCACGCCCGTGCAACAGTTTCAAAACGGCCACAGCGAAGTGTTCCTGATCAGCCTCAAGGCCGGCGGTACCGGCCTGAACCTGACGGCCGCCGACACGGTGATCCACTATGACCCTTGGTGGAACCCGGCCAGCGAGAACCAGGCTACCGACCGAGCCTATCGCATCGGGCAGGACAAGCCGGTGTTCGTGTTCAAGTTGATCACCCGGGGAACGGTGGAAGAAAAGATCCAGCAACTGCAACAGGAGAAGGCCGCGCTGGCGGCCAGCTTGCTCGATGGCGGGCAGGGCGGGCAGTGGCGCCTGGGCGATGACGAGATCGAGGCGCTGTTCGCGCCGTTGCCGGGCAAACGTAGTCGGCCCTGATACGCTCGCCGGCAAGCCGGCCCATAGGGTGGGGCCGGCGATAGGGCCCACTCAATCGATCAACTGCGCTTGCTTCAAGGCTCCCAATGCCTCCAGCCAGCGCGGCTGCTGGCGGTAGTCGGTACGCGCGAACCCTCGCCCGCGCATTCCCGCGATACGCGGCGACGGCCTGACCTTCAGGCGCTGCGCCGCGCTCAAGGCCAGCTCCGCCGCAGCCCGGTCGTTGCACACCAGCCCCATGTCGCAGCCGGCGCTCAGCGCGGCCTCGATACGGCTGGCCGCATCCCCTACCACATGGGCGCCAGCCATCGACAGGTCATCACTGAAGATCACCCCCTTGAAGCCCACTTCGCCGCGCAGGATGTCCTGCAGCCAGCGACGCGAGAAGCCAGCCGGCTGGTTGTCCACCTGAGGGTAGATCACATGGGCCGGCATCACGGCCGCCAACTGGCCACTCAGGCGCGTGAATGGCACCAGGTCGGCCTGGCGCAATTGCTCCAGGCTGCGTTCATCCGTAGGGATGGCCACATGGGAGTCCGCCTCCGCCCAGCCATGGCCGGGGAAGTGCTTGCCGCAAGCGGCCATGCCGGCTGCGTTCATGCCGCGGATGAAGGCTCCGGCCAACCGCGTGGCCCGCGCCGGGTCGCCTTCGAAGGCACGGCTGCCGACCACCGCACTGCGCTGGTGATCGAGGTCCAGTACCGGCGCGAAGCTCAGGTCCAGGCCGACCGCCAGCACCTCGGTCGCCATCAACCAACCGCACTGCTCGGCCAACTGCTCGGCATTGGCGTTGTCGGCGATCGCACGCATGGCCGGCAGGCGCACGAAGCCCTGGCGCAGGCGCTGGACCCGGCCGCCCTCTTGGTCGACCGCTAGGATCAGGTCGGGTCGGACGGCGCGGATGGAGGCGCACAGCTCGCGCACCTGGCGAGGGCTGTCGATGTTGCGGGCAAAGATGATCAGGCCGGCCACCTCGGGCTGGCGCAATAGATGGCGGTCTTCGGCGGTCAGCCATTTACCGGCGATGTCCACCATCAGGGAGCCTTGCAGGCTGGCGGTCATAATTGAATCCTTCAGTGAAGAGGCAGGGAACCCCATTGCGGGCAGGCGGCTTCGTCGATCCGCACCCGGCAATGCACCTGTATGCGGTCGAACAGCGGCACCAGGTCGCTGTTCCTCATGCGTATGCAACCATGGGACAGCGGCACGCCCATAGGTTCAGTGTCCGGTGTGCCATGCAGGTAGATGTAGCGGCGAAAGGTGTCGACCTGGCCGAGACGGTTGAACCCTGGCTCGCAGCCGCTGAGCCAGAGGATGCGGCTCAGGATCCAGTCTCGCCCGGGAAAACGTGCGTGCAGCGCCTCGGACCAGACCTCGCCGGTCCAGCGTCGGCTGCTCAGCACGGCGCCCTGCGGCAAGCCGGCGCCGATCTTCGCGCGGACCTGATGCAGGCCACGGGGCGTGCAGCCCGAGCCATTGCGCTCGCCAGCCCCGTTGCGCGCCGTGGACACGGCCAGGCGCACGCGCAGCTCGCCCTGGGCGAACCCATAGAGGCGCTGGTCGGCGAGGGAAATGTGCAGGAAATCGAGGTCGGGCATGGGCGCTAGCTTAGCTCAAGCGCCCTTCCACGCCCAGCGCTCAGGCCTTGGCCGAGGCCGGCGCGGAACCGGTCTTGCTGCGCGGGCGCAATTGCGCGGCGGCCATCGCTTCGTCAGTGACACCGCTGTCGGCACGCATGCCCGCGGCCAGGAACGGCACCATCAGGCGCATCACCTGTTCGATCGAAGTGTCGACGCCGAAGTCGGTCTCGGCAATGGCGCGCAAGGCCTTGATGCCCGACATGCTGAACGCCGCCGCGCCGAGCATGAAGTGCACGCGCCAGAACAGCTCCAGCGGCGGAATACGGGGGGCGGCCTCGTTGACCAGCAGCATGTAGCGGCGGAACACTTTGCCGTACATGTCTTCCAGGTAGCGGCGCAGGTGCCCCTGGCTCTGGCTGAAGGCCAGACCCAGCAGGCGCATGAAGATCGACAGGTCGTTGTTGCTGCGTGGTTGCACGGCCAGGGCCTGCTCCACCAGCATTTCCAGGAGCTCTTCCAGGCTCGGCCGCGGCTCGGGGCGAGCCTGGCGTCGGTCCAGCTCGCGCTCGAGGCTTGCGCAGAATGGGCCGAGGAAACGTGAGAAGACCGCCTGGATCAAGGCTTTCTTGGAGCCGAAATGGTAGTTCACCGCCGCCAGGTTGACCCCGGCCTTGCTGGTGATCAGCCGCAACGAGGTTTCCGCGAACCCCCTTTCCGCGAACAGCTGCTCGGCAGCATCGAGAATGCGTTCAACGGTTTCGGATTGGGCCATGACTACTCCGCCTGACAAACAGTTGTTTGAAACATACGTTTCAAGCAGGCCTCTTGTCAAGGCTCGGTGACTGGTGGGTCGCCATTTAACCACAGCTCCGCATGTCACGCTGCAGCCCGCGTATCCCGTAGCCTGGGCGATGAAAGTCAGCCTCGTGTGAAGCTTTTCTCGTCGGCAAGTGCTTGCAGCTGGCCATCCACTGTATATAATCCCAGTCACTGTATAAAAAGACAGAGCGCCCGCCATGTTGAAACTGACGCCACGCCAAGCCGAAATCCTGGCCTTCATCAAACGCTGCCTGGAAGACAACGGCTTCCCGCCGACCCGTGCGGAAATCGCTCAGGAATTGGGGTTCAAGTCCCCCAACGCCGCCGAGGAACACCTCAAGGCACTGGCCCGCAAGGGTGCGATCGAAATGACTCCGGGCGCCTCCCGTGGCATCCGCATTCCCGGCCTGGAAACCAAGGCGGAAGAAAGCGGCCTGCCAATCATCGGCCGCGTCGCCGCCGGTGCCCCGATCCTCGCCGAGCAGCACATCGAGGAATCCTGCAACATCAACCCGGCCTTCTTCCACCCCCGCGCCGACTACCTGTTGCGCGTGCACGGCATGAGCATGAAGGACATCGGCATCTTCGACGGCGACTTGCTGGCGGTGCATACCTGCCGCGAAGCCCGCAACGGCCAGGTTGTCGTCGCCCGTATCGGCGATGAAGTGACCGTCAAGCGTTTCAAGCGTGAAGGCAGCAAGGTCTGGCTGATCGCCGAAAACCCCGAATTCGCCCCCATCGAAGTCGACCTGAAAGAACAGGAACTGGTGATCGAGGGCTTGAGTGTCGGCGTCATTCGCCGCTGATCCAGGAGGCGTCATGCAGCAGTTCATCCATGCACCCCAGCAAGCACAGCTACCCCTGTTCGAGGCCTTCCTGGCCCAGCCGGTGCTGCCTGGCCTGAAAGCCCGCAACGGCGCCGCAGAGCAACCACGCAAGCCCCAGCAGCCCGAGCTGTTCAGCGAACTGTCCCTGCGTGGCGCACCTGGCCACTGCCAAAGCCTGCTGGCGCCGGTTCTGCGAGAACTGAGCGAAGAGGACGAAACCCGCTGGCTGACCCTCATTGCACCGCCCGCCAGCCTGACCCAGGCCTGGCTACGCGATGCCGGCCTCAACCGTGAACGCATCCTGTTGCTGCAACCGGGCGCTAACCAGAGCGCCCTGCAACTGGCCTGCGAAGCCTTGCGTCTGGGCCACAGCCATACCGTGGTCAGCTGGCTTGGCAACCTCAATGCCACGGCGCGCCAGCAACTGATCCGTGCAGCCACGACCGGAAACGCACAAAGCCTGAACATCCGCCTCGGCTGATGTTCAGGCTTTGCCTGTCTTTCAATTTCTGAATTACAAAGCGCGAGGCTCAATGCAGAACGCGTGGCCCTTCCTCGTGCTCGAGATCGCCTTCAACCAGGCGACCTGCCATTTGCACGCCGACACTCAGCATGGCCTTGGCCACTTCCACATGCTGGCCTTGCAGGAACGCCTTGGCGTCCTCGGAGAAATCCAGGGTCACCAAAGAACCCTCGTCCTCGGCACGGCGCAGCTCGATCCGGCCATCAGGCAACTCGACAATTTCTAGAAAGGACGTTGACATATAGGGCCTGCTTTTCACGAAAGGCCGGTATTGTACCAGCCACCGCCGCTGTCAGCACTCACTCAACGCGTCGCGGAAACGTCGTACCAAACCCTTGAGATTGTTGCGCCAACTTTCCAGCTCCTCCCGGGACAGCAGCGCCTGCTCGGGCTCATCCAGGTTCACGGCTTGGATCAGAGGCTGGGTGACATCGGTTTTCGGTGCTTTTTTGGCGACCGGCGGTCGGAACAAATCGGCATAAGCACGAAGCAATTGCGCGAGCCAGGTTTCCGGCTGACGCGCCAGTTCCAGCATTTCGGCCACCTCCGGGATGGCGATGCCATTGAGCGCCTCCTCATTGAGCAACAGCTCCACCTGCGCTGCCGCCGCTTGCGGCAGACGGTAGAAGCCGGCGATCTCATGGCATAGACCGAGTAGCGCGCCATACAAGTGGAACAGCGCCGATTCACGCTCCGCCTGGATCAGGCCCTGGGCATTCATTGCCTGGCTGTCGGCAGCCTTGGCCATGGACTCCAAGGCAAGCCCTGCGAAGAACAGTTTCTGGTTGGTGTGGGTGTAGAGTTCCTGGGCCATTTCGAATGGCCTCCCTAGGCTGCAAGGCGATGCCTCAGTTTCAGGGATTGCCCCGCCCTGCCGCAAGCCGAATGTCATAAAAGACAAGGGCCGCTTCATGCCCCATCGCGGGCTTGCCCGCGATGGGGCATGAAGCGGCCCCCTTTTAGCGCTTACCGATCAGCGCTTGTCTTCGACCTTCCACACCTTGCCGTCGTAGAACGCCTTCCAGCCCGTCGGCTTGCCGTCCACCTCGGACTGTACGTACTGCTCCTTGGTCTTGCGGCTGTAGCGGATCACCGCCGGGCGGCCATCCGGGTCCTTCTGCGGCGCATCGCACAGGAAGTGGTACTTCGGATCGATCTCATGCTTATGCGGGACGATTTCCAGCACCAGCGGCGCACGGGTTTCGCGGTTCTTCGGGAATTGGCTGGCAGCCAGGAATAGCCCCGAGGCACCGTCGCGCAGCACGTAGGTATCGTCGACCTTCTCGCACTTGAGCTCCGGCATGTCCACCTTGTCCATCTTCGGCGGCGCCGCCTCACCGTTCTTGAGCAGCTTGCGAGTGTTCTTGCACGCAGGGTTGGTGCAACCGAAGAACTTGCCGAAACGGCCGGTCTTGAGCTGCATCTCGCTGCCGCACTTGTCACATTCCAGGCTCGGCCCTTCGTAACCCTTGATGCGGTAGCTGCCCTCTTCGATCTCGTAGCCCGGGCAGTCCGGGTTGTTGCCACAAATGTGCAGCTTGTGTTTTTCGTCCAGCAGGTAGGCATCCATCGCCGTGGCGCAGATCGGGCAACGGTGCTTGCCACGCAACACCAGAGATTCGGACTCGCCTTCGTCGTCAGCAGCGATCTCGTCGCCCGGCACCAGGTTCACGGTGGCCTTGCAACGCTCCTTCGGCGGCAGGCTGTAACCCGAGCAGCCGAGGAAGACCCCCGTGGAGGCAGTACGGATCATCATCGGCCGGCCGCACTCTTTGCACGGAATGTTGGTCAGCGTCGGCTGATTGGCGCGCATGCCGTTCTCGGCCGACTCGGCGGTCAGCAGCTTCTTGCTGAAGTCGCCATAGAACTCGTCGAGGACGTTCTTCCAGTCGCGCTCGCCCTGTGCCACGTCATCGAGGTTCTCCTCCATGCCGGCGGTGAAGCCGTAGTCCATGAGGTTGGAGAAGCTCTCCGAGAGGCGTTCGGTGACGATGTCGCCCATCTTCTCGGAATAGAAGCGACGGTTGTGCAGGGTCACGTAGCCGCGGTCCTGGATGGTGGAGATGATCGCCGCGTAGGTCGACGGGCGGCCGATGCCGCGCTTTTCCATTTCCTTGACCAGGCTGGCTTCGGTGTAGCGCGCCGGTGGCTTGGTGAAATGCTGGCTGGGGTCGAGCTGGATGAGCTTGAGCACCTCGCCCTGGGCCATTTCCGGCAGCACGTCATCTTCGCCCGGCTTGCTCTGCTGGGGCAGCACACGGGTGTAGCCGTCGAACTTGAGGATACGGCCCTTGGCCCGCAGCTCGAAGTCGCCGGCATTGACCGTGACACTGGTGGACAGGTACTGCGCAGGCGGCATCTGGCAGGCCAGGAACTGGCGCCAGATCAGTTCGTACAGGCGTTCGGCGTCCCGCTCCATGCCACTGAGCTTGCTCGGGTGGGTGTTCACGTCCGAAGGACGAATCGCCTCGTGCGCCTCCTGGGCGCCTTCCTTGCTGCCATACACCACCGGCTTTTCAGGCAGGTACTGCTTACCGAATTCGCGCTCGATGTAGCTGCGCGCCATATCCAGCGCATCGACCGACAGGTTGGTCGAGTCGGTACGCATGTAGGTGATGTAGCCAGCCTCGTAGAGGCGCTGCGCCATCATCATGGTTTTCTTCACGCCGAAGCCCAGGCGATTGCTCGCTGCCTGCTGCAGGGTAGAGGTGATGAACGGCGCAGACGGTTTGCTGCTGGTCGGGCGATCTTCACGCTTGGCCACGCTGTAGCTGGAGGCCTTGAGCTTCTCCAGGGCCGCCATGGCCTGGGCTTCGTTCAGCGGCTTGAAGGCTTCGCCTTTTTCGCGCGCCACTTCGAAGCGCACCTTGGCGTTCTTGGCAGTGCCCAGGTCAGCATGGACTTCCCAGTACTCTTCCGGGACGAATGCACGGATCTCACGCTCGCGCTCTACCACCAGCTTGACCGCCACCGACTGTACGCGGCCAGCCGAAAGGCCACGGGCGATCTTGGCCCACAGCAGCGGCGAAACCATGTAGCCAACCACGCGATCGAGGAAGCGGCGCGCCTGCTGGGCGTTGACCCGGTCGATGTCCAGCTCGCCCGGCTGGGAGAAGGCTTCCTGGATGGCCTTCTTGGTGATTTCGTTGAATACCACGCGCTTGTAGCGGGTGTCGTCGCCACCAATGGCCTCGCGCAGGTGCCAGGCGATGGCTTCCCCTTCGCGGTCCAAGTCGGTTGCGAGATAGATGGTGTCGGCATCTTTGGCCAGGCGACGCAATTCGTCGATGACCTTTTCCTTGCCGGGCAAGATCTCGTACTTGGCCTTCCAGCCAGCTTCCGGATCGACGCCCATGCGTGCCACCAGCTGGCGACGGGCCTTCTCCTTCGGCGACAGGGCCGGCGCCTCACCTGCGGCCTTGCCGCGCTTGGCCGCCGGTTCCTTGCTGGCGCTGGCCGAACCGCTGGTGGGGAGGTCTCGGATATGGCCGATACTCGACTTCACCACGTACTGGCTGCCCAGGTACTTGTTGATGGTCTTGGCCTTGGCCGGGGATTCCACAATGACCAGCGATTTGCCCATGGATCGGAGTATTCCTGAATCTGAAGATGAAAAACGCGTCAGGTGCCGGACGCGGCACCGCTATATATAGTGGCAACAGAGTGAGGTCAAGCGCTCAGGTTCAGTCGCTTGCCGTGTCGGGACGCTTGAACATCCCCTCCTCGGCCTTGACCAAAGCAAAGCGCGGCACCTGCTCGCCGTCAACCTCGACAGTGTCATGGAACAGGGCCAGAGGCCGGGCACCCAGGCCGTAATCACCGTAAAGCAACTGGTAGATCACCAGCAACTCATCGGTTTCCGTATGATGTGCAACGCCCAGCACGCGGTACTCCGGCCCTTTGTAATGCCGGTATACGCCTGGCTGTATCTGCATGTCGCTCACCCTCTTGAAACAAATCTTGTAAAAAACAAAAACCGGGGCACGAGGCCCCGGTTGCTGTCGATGACGCGATCAGACGCGTTCGAAGACAGTCGTGATGCCCTGGCCCAGGCCGACGCACATGGTGGCGACACCCAGAGTACCGCCATTCTGCTTCATGACGTTGAGCAGGGTCCCGGAAATCCGCGCGCCCGAGCAACCGAACGGGTGGCCCAAGGCGATGGCGCCGCCGTGCAGGTTAACCTTCTCATCCATCTTGTCGAGCACTTTCAGATCCTTGAGCACTGGCAGGGCCTGTGCGGCGAAGGCTTCGTTGAGCTCGATGAAGTCGATGTCGGCCATGGTCAGGCCGGCGCGCTTGAGGGCTTTCTGGGTCGACGGCACCGGGCCGTAGCCCATGATCGCCGGGTCTACGCCCGCCACGGCCATCGAACGGATCACCGCCAAGGGCTGGATCCCCAGGTCCATGGCACGCTGGCCGGACATGACGATCATGCACGAGGCACCATCGGTGATCTGCGACGAAGTACCCGCGGTGACGGTACCGCCCTTGGGGTTGAATGCCGGCTTGAGCGATGCCAGGCCTTCGAGGGTGGTTTCCGGGCGAATGGTCTCGTCGTAGTCGAAGACCTTGAGGAAACCGTTCTCGTCATACCCTTGCATCGGGATGATCTCGTCCTTGAACTTGCCTTCGACCGTTGCCTTGTGGGCAAGCTGGTGCGAACGCAGACCGAACAGGTCCTGCTGCTCACGGGTGATGCCGTGCATCTTGCCGAGCATCTCGGCAGTCAGGCCCATCATCCCCGAGGCCTTGGCCGCGTGCAGGGACAGGTGCGGGTTCGGGTCGACACCATGCATCATGCTGACGTGCCCCATGTGCTCCACGCCACCGACCACGAACACGTCGCCGTTGCCGGTCATGATCGCCTGGGCAGCGGTATGCAGCGCGCTCATCGACGAGCCGCACAGGCGGCTGACGGTCTGGGCTGCCGAGGTATGCGGGATCGGAGTCATCAGCGACGCCATGCGGGCGATGTTCCAGCCCTGCTCGAGGGTCTGGTTGACGCAGCCCCAGATCACGTCCTCGACTTCCTTCGGATCGACCTTGTCGTTGCGCTCCAGCAGCTTGCTGATCAGGTGCGCGGACATGTCCTCGGCACGGGTGTTGCGGTGCATACCACCCTTGGAACGGCCCATCGGCGTGCGACCGAAGTCGACAATCACCACGTCTCTTGGATTCAGGCTCATATCAATACTCTCGCTCTAACTCGTTGGGCGCTCAGTTGAAGAAGCGCTGGCCGCTCTTGGCCATTTCGCGCAGCTTCGCGGTCGGGTGGTACAGCGGCCCCAGATCGGCGTACCGGTCTGCCAGGGCGACGAACTCGGCGACCCCGATCGAATCGATGTAGCGCAGCGCGCCACCGCGGAAGGGAGGGAAGCCGATGCCGTAGACCAGGCCCATGTCCGCCTCGGCGGCGGTTTCGACGATGCCGTCTTCCAGGCAGCGAACGGTCTCCAGGCACAGCGGGATCATCATCCAGTTGACGATGTCCTCGTCGGTCACTTCACGCTGTTCGAAGACGATCGGCTTGAGCACTTCCAGCACCGAGGGGTCGGCGACCTTCTTCGGCTTGCCGCGCTTGTCGGTTTCGTAGGCGTAGAAGCCCTTGCCGTTCTTCTGGCCCAGGCGGTTAGCCTCGTACAAGGCATCGACGGCGGAACGGCGATCATCCTTCATGCGGTCCGGGAAGCCTTCGGCCATGACGTCGCGGCCATGGTGGCCGGTGTCGATGCCGACCACGTCCATCAGGTAGGCCGGGCCCATGGGCCAGCCGAACTTTTCCATGACCTTGTCGATGCGCACGAAGTCCACGCCTGCGCTGACCAGCTTGGCGAAACCACCGAAGTACGGGAACAGCACGCGGTTGACCAAGAAGCCCGGGCAGTCGTTGACCACGATCGGGTTCTTGCCCATCTTCTTGGCGTAGGCCACGGTGGTGGCGACCGCCACGTCACTGGACTTCTCGCCACGGATCACTTCCACCAGCGGCATCATGTGCACCGGGTTGAAGAAGTGCATGCCGACGAAATTCTCCGGGCGCTTGAGCGCCTTGGCCAGCAGGTTGATGGAGATGGTCGAGGTGTTGGAGGCAAGGATCGCATCTTCCTTGACCTGCCCTTCCACTTCCGCCAGCACGGCCTGCTTGACCTTCGGATTCTCGACCACGGCCTCGACGACGATATCGACAGTGCCGAAATCACCGTAGGACAGGGTCGGGCGAATGGCATTGAGCGCCTCGGCCATCTTGGCCGGGGTCAGGCGGCCCTTCTCGACACGCTTGCCGAGCAGTTTGGAGGCTTCGTTCAGGCCCAGCTGGATGGCTTCTTCGCGGATGTCCTTCATCAGGATCGGCGTGCCCTTGACCGCCGACTGGTAGGCGATGCCCCCCCCCATGATGCCGGCGCCGAGCACGGCGGCCTGCTTCACGTCGTGGGCGATCTGGTCATGGGCCTTGGCCTTGCGCTTGAGTTCCTGGTCATTGAGGAACAGGCCGACCAGGCTTTCGGCGACCGAGGTCTTGGCCAGCTTGGCAAAGCCTGCGGCTTCGACTTCCAGGGCTTTGTCACGGCCGAAGTTGGCCGCCTTCTGGATGGTCTTGATAGCTTCGACCGGTGCCGGGTAGTTCGGGCCGGCCTGGCCTGCCACGAAGCCCTTGGCGGTCTCGAAGGCCATCATCTGCTCGATGGCGTTGAGCTTGAGCTTTTCCAGCTTGGGCTGGCGCTTGGCCTTGTGGTCCAGCTCGCCGCTGATGGCGCGCTTGATCAGGTCCAGGGCTGCGGCCTGCAGCAGCTCGGGGGCCACCACGGCATCGACGGCACCGACCTTCAGGGCGTCCTCGGCACGGTTTTCCTTGCCAGCGGCGATCCATTCGATGGCGTTATCCGAACCGATCAGGCGTGGCAGGCGCACGGTACCGCCGAAGCCCGGGTAGATACCCAGCTTGACTTCAGGCAGGCCGATCTTCGCCGTGCTGGACATCACGCGGTAGTCTGCTGCCAGGCACATCTCCAGGCCGCCGCCCAGGGCGATGCCGTTGATGGCGACAACGGTCGGCACTTCGAGGTCTTCGAAGTCGTTGAAGATGCGGTTGGCTTCCAGGTTCCCGGCGACCAGCTCGGCCTCGGGCAGCTTGAAGTTGTCGACGAATTCGGTGATGTCGGCGCCGACGATGAACACGTCCTTGCCGCTGCTGACGATCACGCCCTTGATGGCGGCGTCGGCCTTGATGGCATCCACGGCCTGGCGCAGTTCGTCCAGGGTCAGGCGGTTGAACTTGTTGACGGACTCACCCTTGAGGTCGAACTTCAGTTCGACGATGCCGCTTTCAAGAGCCTTAACCGTGATGGCTTTACCTTCGTAAATCATCAACTGATCTCCACGATATGGAAGCTGAACTGTACACGCCGAACGCTGAGCATAAGGGCCGGCTTGGCCCCTACCCAGGCACACCCGTCAGCGCGCGAGTCGGGATTCTGTTAGAGCCGTTCGACATACAAACGCTCAATTCATACGCCCGTTTGATTTGGGTACGCACACATTCCTCGAAAAGATCGACGTTGTCAAATGCTCGCAAGCACGGTGAAAACGCGACTTTCCGGTCATTTTGCACCCAATGGGTACGAAACATGATGACAGTGATAGGCAGGTATTCATGGCGCAGCGCATGCCTTGAATTTTGCGGCGCCGATAAAATCGAGCGCCGCGCGGGGGGCGCTGGATCTCACACCCGCCCAATATCCCAACCCTATCAAGCGAGGGCTTCGAGGACCTGGGCAATATCCTGCAAAACAGATTTGTCGCCCCGCTCGCCCCAGTACAAGGCAAGCATGCGGCTGTCGGCTTCGATCTTGTAGACGCTCGCCGGCAGGCGCGCAAAGGCCTCGCACAGACGCGCGTCCTCACATGGTTCGCGCCACTGGTTCCACCACACACCAGGGGTGACCTGCCAATACACCCAGGTATCGTCATGGCCTTTACGACGCGCGCGGTGGTATTGCGGGCAAGGACTTGGCGGCTCCTTTTCCAGCCAATGAGGCCAGGTCTGGGGCGCCAGCTGCATGGCAAGGCCCATGCGTCGCCCCTCCATGCGCAAGTTCATCTGTTCGCTCTGCTTGCGCGATGGGCGCAACCAGGCCAGGGGGCTGAGAATCAGCGCAAGGATTGACACCACCAGCCATACCGTCATATCTGTAGTTCCCATAAAGCGTTGCAAATGAGCTGGTTAGCCAGGTTTCACGGCATTCGGCCCGAAAGCGACCATACTTCTACTATCGCGATTGCAGGAGTACCACCCATGTCCTACGAACATCTTCTGGTCGCAGTCGACCTGACCGAAGAATGCGACCCGGTGATCAAGCGTGCCATGAAACTCGCCGAGCCCACGGGTGCCAAGGTCTCCCTGGTGCATATCGTCGAACCCATGGCCATGGCCTTTGGCGGAGACGTGCCAATGGACCTGTCGCAATTGCAGCAGCAACAGTTCGACCAGGCCAAGGAGCGCATGGATCGCCTGTTCAACAAGTACCCGACCATCAACCGTGGCGACTCGCACCTGACCTACGGCCAGCCACGCCAGGAAATCCACCAGTTGGCCAAGGAGCAGAATTGTGACCTGATCGTGGTGGGCAGCCATGGCCGCCATGGCCTGGCCCTGCTGCTGGGCTCCACCGCCAACGACGTGCTGCACGGTGCGCCTTGTGACGTGCTGGCGGTACGCCTGCTGAAGAAAGAAGGCTGACACGTACTTGGGGCTGCTTTGCAGCCCGCTCCCACAGGGCCAGCGATGCCCCTGCAGGAGCGGCGCTGCGGCGGTCCCGCTTGCCCCGCGATGGGGCGCATAGCGCCCCCGATACGCTCTACCCTTCCAACTCGGCCCAACGCTCGACCAGGGCGTCCAGCTCACCCTGCATCTGCTCCAGCTTGGCCAGTACTGCCGAGGTCTCGCCAATCGGGCGCTGGTAGAAACCAGGGGCATTGACCTCTTCCTGGACCGCGGCCATACGCTGCTCCAGCGCGTCGATCTGTCCCGGCAGGGCTTCCAGCTCGCGCTGCAGCTTGTAGCTGAGCTTCTTCTTCCCAGGCTCCACCGCAGCGGCAGACGCAACCGGCGCTGGCGCCGCCTGCTCGACAGGCTTCTCCACCACCGCGCTGCCAAGCTCTGCCTTGCCGCCCTTGCTCTCGGTCACGCCCAGCAGCTTCGGCGAGCCACCCTGGCGGATCCAGTCCTCATAGCCCCCGACATATTCGCGCACCCGCCCCTGCCCTTCGAATACCAGGGTGCTGGTGACCACGTTGTCGAGGAACGCCCGGTCGTGGCTGACCATCAACACGGTGCCCTTGAAGTTGGACAGCACTTCCTCGAGCAGCTCGAGGGTTTCGACGTCCAGGTCGTTGGTCGGCTCGTCCAGCACCAGCAGGTTGGCCGGCTTGCTGAACAGCTTGGCCAGCAACAGGCGCGCCCGCTCACCGCCCGACAAGGCCTTGACCGGCGTGCGGGCACGCTGGGGGCTGAACAGGAAATCGCCCAGGTAGCTGAGCACGTGGCGATTCTGGCCATCGATCTCGATGAAGTCGCGCCCCTCGGCAAGGTTGTCGATCACCGTTTTTTCCAGATCCAGCTGGTGGCGCATCTGGTCGAAGTAGGCGACTTCCAGCTTGGTGCCGCGCTCGACCTTGCCACTGCTGGGCTCCAGATCGCCCAGCATAAGCTTGAGCAAGGTGGTCTTGCCGGTGCCATTGGCGCCCAGCAGGCCGATGCGGTCCTCGCGCTGCAGGACCATGGAGAAATCCTTGACCAGCATGGGGCCGTCGGCATGGGCGAAACTGACGTTCTCCAACACCATGACCTGCTTGCCGGACTTGTCCGCCACCTCGATCTGGATGTTCGCCTTGCCCTGGCGCTCACGCCGTTCGCCACGCTCCACACGCAGGGCCTTGAGGGCGCGTACACGGCCTTCGTTGCGGGTACGCCGAGCCTTGATACCCTGGCGAATCCACACTTCCTCCTGGGCCAGGCGCTTGTCGAACAGCGCATTGGCGGTTTCCTCGGCGGCCAGCATGGCTTCCTTGTGCACCAGGAAGCTGGCGTAGTCACCGTTCCAGTCGATCAGGCCGCCGCGGTCCAGCTCGAGGATACGGGTGGCCAGGTTCTGCAGGAAGGAACGGTCGTGGGTGATGAACAGCACCGCACCGTTGAAACCGCTCAGGGCTTCCTCGAGCCAAGCGATGGCGCCGATGTCCAGGTGGTTGGTCGGCTCGTCGAGCAGCAGCAAATCGGGTTCGGACACCAGTGCCTGGGCCAGCAGCACACGACGACGCCAGCCACCGGAAAGCTCTGCCAGAGTCTTGTCGGCCGGCAGCTGCAGGCGGCTCAGGGTGCTTTCCACCACTTGCTGCAGGCGCCAGCCGTCGCGGGCCTCGAGCTCGTGCTGGACATGCATGAGTTTCTCCAGGTCGGCGTCGCCCTGGATGTTCTGGCTCAGGTGGTGATATTCGGCCAGCAGCGCCCCGACACCGTCCAGGCCCTCGGCCACGACGTCGAACACGCTGCGCTCGTCGGCCACCGGCAACTCCTGCGGCAGCTCGCCGATCTTCAGGCCCGGGGCCCGCCAGATCTCACCGTCATCGGGCCGTTGCTCGCCCTTGACCAGGCGCAGCATGCTCGACTTGCCGGTGCCGTTGCGACCGATGATGCACACCCGCTCGCCACGCGCGATCTGCCAGGACACCTTGTCCAGCAGCGGCATGGCACCGAACGCGAGGGACACATCGCTGAATTTGAGCAGGGTCATAATCGTCTCCAAAAACCGGGCGCGCATTCTACCTGACTTACCCCTTCCCGGCATCAACCCGGCCATATTCCAAGGGCCGTGCGACACCCGGTCGAAGATAATCTCCGGATACAAGCACAGTGCTTTCATCCGCCGCCGGCAAACGGCTAAGCTAAGGCAATAGATCCCAACAGTGCTGGCTCCGCCGTCACTTTCCCATGGTTCAACTGCCCGGACGTCTCATGCGCAGCCGCCTGTTCCAACTCGTTTCCTGCCTGTTGCTCACCGCCACCGCCGCGAGTGCGGCACAGGCCATCGACATCACCCAGCAACGTCAGTACTACGACGAAGCCAAGCGCGCCTTGGCCAAGGGCGACAAAGGCCCCTACCTGCGCTATGCCCAGGCACTGCGTGACTACCCGCTGACGCCCTACCTGGCCTATGACGAGCTCACCGCCCGCCTCAAGAGCGCCAGCAACCAGGAAATAGAAGGCTTCCTCGCCAAGCACGGCGACCTGCCCCAGGCCAACTGGATGAAGCTGCGCTGGCTGCGCTGGCTGGCCGAGCGCGGAGAGTGGAACACGTTCGTCAAGTACTACGACCCCAAGCTCAACTTCACCGAGCTGGACTGCCTGAACGGCCAGTACCAGATCACCCACGGTCAGCGTGCCGAGGGCTTCGCCAGCGCCGAAAAACTGTGGAACGTGGGTAAGTCGCAACCGGCGGCCTGCGACACCTTGTTCGGCCTCTGGGCCGCCGAGGGCCAGTTGACCGAAGCCAAGCGCTGGCACCGGGCCAAGCTGGCGGCCCAGGCGCGCAACTACGGCCTGGCCAACAGCCTGGTGAAAAGCCTGACCACCCTTGCCCCCCAAGGCCGCCTACTGATCGACGTGGCGCAGAAGCCGCAACTGCTCAACCAGCCGTCGCGCTTCACCCCGGTCAACGAGGCCATGTCCGATGTGGTCAGCCTGGGCCTGCGCCGCCTCGCCCGCCAGGACCCGGAACGGGCCATGGCGCTGCTCGACGACTACGCCCAGCGCATGCACTTCTCTCGTGACGAGAAAGTCGCCATCGCTCGCGAGATCGGCCTGACCCTGGCACGCCGCTATGACCCGCGCGCCCTCGACCTGATGACGCGCTACGACCCCGAACTGCGCGACAACACCGTCAGTGAATGGCGCCTGCGCCTGCTGCTGCGCCTGGGGCGCTGGGAAGAGGCCTACAAGCTGACCCAACGCCTGCCCCAGGACCTGGCCAGCAGCAACCGCTGGCGCTACTGGCAGGCACGCAGCCTGGAGCTTGCCCAGCCGAACAACCCACAGATCCCGCTGCTGTACAAGACCGTGGCCCGTGAACGCGACTTCTATGGTTTCCTGGCCGCCGACCGGGCGCAAACGCCCTACCAGTTGAACAACAAGCCGCTGGTGCTGAGCCAGCAGGTAATCAACAAGGTTCGCAACACCCCGGGCATCCGCCGCGCGCTGGAATTCCACGCCCGCGGCCAGATCGTCGAAGGCCGCCGCGAGTGGTACCACGTCAGCCGTCATTTCAACCGCGACGAGATGGTCGCCCAGGCGCGCCTGGCCTACGACCTGCGCTGGTACTTCCCGGCGATTCGCACCATCAGCCAGGCACAGTACTGGGACGACTTGGACATCCGCTTCCCCATGGCCCATCGCGACACGCTGGTACGCGAGGCCAAGGTACGCGGGCTGCATTCGAGCTGGGTGTTCGCCATTACCCGCCAGGAAAGCGCCTTCATGGAAGACGCCCGCTCCAGTGTCGGGGCCAGCGGCCTGATGCAACTGATGCCGGCTACGGCCAAGGAGACGGCGCGCAAGTTCAACATACCGTTGGCTTCACCGTCGCAGGTGCTCAACCCAGACAAGAACATCCAGCTGGGGGCGGCTTACCTGAGCCAGGTGCACGGGCAATTCAATGGTAACCGGGTGCTGGCATCGGCAGCCTACAACGCCGGCCCCGGGCGAGTACGTCAATGGCTCAAGGGCGCCAAGCACCTGAGCTTCGATGTCTGGGTAGAATCGATACCGTTCGATGAGACCCGGCAGTATGTACAGAACGTACTGTCCTATTCGGTCATCTACGGGCAGAAGCTGAATTCACCGCAGCCGTTGGTGGATTGGCATGAGCGTTATTTCGACGATATGTAACGGGGTGGGCTACGCGGACGGGCGCTATTTGGTTCGTCGTTCGGGCCCTATCGCCGGCAAGCCGGCTCCCACCGGACCTACGCTGTCTTCAGAGACACCGCGATACCTGTAGGAGCCGGTTTGCCGGCGATAGGCTGCAAAGCAGCCTCTAGAACCAGAGCCCACCCCCGTCCACCAGGCCAGGCGCCGTCTGTAATCTTGAGGCAACAAGAGGCCGGAACACAGGGGCCCATAGCCCCCTACTCAAGCACCTCGACCGCCATCCCCACCCGCAACTCCCCACTGCCATCCACCGCCAGGTTCTGCCCGAACAACACATCCCCCTCACGCTCGCGGAACGTCTTCAAGGTCGTCAACGGTTCGCGATCCGCGCTGCGCTCCCCGGTCGCCGGGTCCAGGGTCGTCAGGATGCAACGCACGCTAGGCTTGAGCACCCGGAAAACCAGGCCGCCGATACGAATCCGCTTCCACCCGTCCTCGGCAAACGGCTCGCCGCCCGAAACCACCAGGTTCGGTCGGAACCGCAACATCTCCATGGGCCGCCCGATCCGTCGATTCAGCTCATCGAGCGAGCCCTGCCCGATCAACAGCAAAGGAAACCCGTCCGGGAAAGCCGCACGATCACTGTTGAACCCATAGCCATTGGGCAGGTAGCGGGCCCGCTGCTCGGGGCAATGCACCAGGCGCACCGGCTTGCCGAGCAGCTCGCTCAACCAGGCCGCGGCGGCGTCGCCGGCATCGGGCACGCGCAGGGTATCGCGCCATATGGTCACCCCCCGCAGCGCCTCGTCGGCAGGTGGTACAGGCACCGTAAGCGGCGCCTGCCCCGATGTTTCAAGCAGCAATTGGCCATCCACCGCATAACTGGCCTTGAGCTGCCCCAGGCGCGGCCAGGCCCGCTGGGTAAGGAAGCGCCCATTGTCTTGCTCCACCACCATCCAGCGCCGGTCGCCCTGCAGGCCCAGCATGTCTACCGTCGAAGCCTCGAGGCTCTGGGCCTGCCCCGATTTCACCGGGTACCGATACAACGCACTCAAAAACATCCCTGCCCGCCTCGTGCCAGTCGAAAGCGCAAGCTTATACCCGGCAGTGGCCAGCAAGCACTAGGCGGTGGCCTCATCCAACATCAGCCGCTGGTGGACCACCTCCACCAACCGGTCAGGCTGGAACTTGGACAGGAAGTTGTCGCAGCCGACCTTCTTGACCATCGATTCGTTGAAGCTCCCCGACAACGAGGTATGCAGCACCACGTGCAGACCGCGCAGACGGGCATCGTTGCGAATCTCCGTGGTCAGCCGGTAACCGTCCATTTCCGGCATTTCCGCATCGGTGAACACCATCAACAACTTCTCGCAGACGTCCTCCCCTGCATCGGCCCACCCCTTGAGCATGCGCAAGGCCTTCAGGCCGTCACTGGCCACATGCAGCTTCATGCCCAGCTGGGACAGGGTCTCGCGCAACTGCACCAGGGCGACGCTGGAGTCGTCCACGAGCAACACTTCACGCCCACGTGCCCGCGCCAGGACCGGGTCGTCGAGCTTGTCCCGGGAAACGCGGGTGTTGTAGGGCACGATCTCGGCCAGGACCTTCTCCACATCGATCACCTCGACCAGTTGCTCATCGACCTTGGTGATCGCCGTCAGGTAATGCTGGCGCCCGGCACTGGAAGGCGGTGGCATGATCGCTTCCCAGTTCATGTTGACGATGCGATCGACACCACCGACCAGGAACGCCTGTACCGAACGGTTGTACTCAGTGACGATGATGGTGCTGTCCGGCCCCGGCTGCAGTGGACGCATGCCGATCGCCTGGGACAGGTCGATCACCGGCAGCGTCTGGCCGCGCAGGTTGACCACGCCGCAAACGAACGCATGGCGCTGTGGCATCAATGTCAGCTTTGGCAGTTGCAGTACTTCCTGAACCTTGAACACATTGATGGCGAACAACTGGCGGCCTGCCAACCGGAACATGAGAATCTCCAGGCGGTTCTCACCCACCAATTGCGTTCGTTGGTCGACCGTGTCGAGAATGCCAGCCATTGGAAACCCCCAGGCTTGAGTCAGGTGAATGATGTCATCTGCCCTGTATCGGCGGCTTGGGCAGCAGCTTGACCTGCTATGAAAAATGCATGATGCCCAATTGATATCAATTTAACATCATGCTCTACTGCTTACAGCCCTACTAGCCCCGCCCTTGCGCCCTCGCTTTGAAAACCATCAGGGTTTCCCCTAGTGGCAATCGGGTGCGACCTGATATTCCCCATATCCGTTAGCCATTAATGTGACGCCTTTCTCAATGCATGAATGGAGTCAGGCTTTGCTAGCGACAGTCTCGGTGTTGCCAAGCGCGTGTCCCGCCCTGCACACAGGGGCGTCATGATGGACAACGCACCACTGAACAATGGCGTTCTCCAGGATTTCCTGGTGGATGCACAGGTGTGGCTGACAAAGTCGCTGGAATGCCTGCAGCATCTCGAGCTGATCCACAACGATCCCGATGCCTGCTTCTGCCTGAACGAAACCCTCGAGACCCTCGCCCGTCGCGCCAACCTGCTGGGCCTGCTGGAAGTCGCCCACTACACGGCCTCCCTGCAACGGTTGCTCGAGCCAGCCTGCCGGCAACGGCATCTGGGCAGTGAAGCCTTGAGTGCGCTGCACGCATGCCTGAACCTGCTGGCCTGGCAATTGGAGCTGGTCGACGCTTCGACCGGCCGCCTCAGCCTGGATACCGAGGAACAACAGCTGCTGCTAGGCGAGCTGGCCGATGCCGTGGGCCAACCCCTTCCCGAGCTGTGCGGCCCTTGCCGGGCCCGTGGCGATGTTTGCGTTCACGCACGTCCCACCCAGGCGATATCCAGGCCATCCAGCAGCCTGAACAGCCCCCGGCATTGAGGTCCGTGCCCAGGCATTCGGGTGTGTTCCAAACCCATCGTCATACAGACAGCCCACGACACGACTTAACGCTGCTTGCGCCCGAAAACACCGGGGTCCCAGGCCATTACCCAGCAGCGACCAAATGAACCTGAAGTGATACCATGCCCGCAATCGAATGCACGCGTCGCGGGTATTGTCCAATTGGATGGACACCTTCGATGACAGTTGAACGCAGGATGCCAAAGCCTCTGATCACACCCATGCAAGGCCTCCAATAGCAATAATTCAGTGGCTTTTCTACTTATGTTTCCACGCTTGAAAACTCCATCACGTTGCCGCGCCACCTTGCTGCGCTGGGCGACTGCATTGATATGCGTGGCCTCCCTGCTTGCCAACCTGATGCTGAGCCTGCGCGAGCAGCCGTTGCCTGCCAGCCTGCTGCTGTTGCAAGTGCTCGCCCTGGCCGGCGTTTTCTGGCACTGGCGTCAATGGGGGCGATCGATCAGCCTCCGTCCGTCAGAACTGGCCGATCGCATGCTCAAGGTCCAGGAAAGCGAACGGCAACGCCTGAGCCGCGAGCTGCATGACGACATCGGCCAATTGCTCACGGCCGCAAAGCTCCAGGTCGACTGGCTCCAACGGCGCATGCCAGCCGATCTGCAGGCGCACTGCGACACTTTGCGCAAGACCCTCGACAACACCTTGGGCAATGTACGCGACGTCTCTGCTCTTCTGAATCCGCGTCAATTGGCCAGCCTGGGCCTGGAGGCCAGCCTGCGCGCCCACCTGCTGCGCACGCTGGAAAACAGCGGCGTGCATTGGAGCCTGGAGTGTCACCAGCGTTTGGGGGGCATCTGCGAGGACGTTGCCATGGCGGCCTTTCGCATCACCCAGGAAGCCGTTACCAACATGTTGCGCCACGCCAATGCTCGCAACCTCACGATCAGCCTGCGGCGCACCCCTTCGGGCCTCGCCCTGTCGATCCAGGACGACGGTTGTGGCTTCGCGCCTGCCACCGACCCGGCCGAGGCAGGCCAGCGCGGCATGGCAGGCATGCTGGAACGCGCCACTGCCCTGCAAGGCAGCCTGACCATCACCAGCCAACCCGGCCAAGGCACCCGGATCGACGCCGTGTTCCCATGGCCACCGCGCACCGAAGAGCGTGCCAGGATACCTGCCTCCCATGACCTGTAGATTATTGCTGGTGGATGACCACTCGCTGATCCGTGCCGGCGTGCGCGCCCTGGTGTCCGACATTCCCGGCTATGTGGTGGTTGGCGAGGCCGACGACGGCAGCCAGTTGCTGGAAATGGTCCAACGCCTGGCCCCGGACATCGTCCTGCTGGACATCTCCATGCGCTCGACCAGCGGCCTGGATGCCTTGAACCAGCTCCAGGCAAACGGCCTCGCATGCAAGGTACTGATCCTTTCCATGCATACCGACCCTGATCTGATCATGCGCGCCCTGGAGAGCGGTGCCCATGGCTATCTACTCAAGGACACCACAGCCAACGAACTGGAACAGGCCTTGGCTGCCTTGCGCAGCGACGAACGATACCTGAGCCCAGCGATCGCCCACACGGTGATCAACCAGGCGCTGCTGCGTGCCCAAGATGGCAAGCAGCTTGCGGTCGATCGACACAACCTGACCGCCCGCCAGCTGGAAATCCTGCGCCTGATCGTGCGCGGCAAGTCGACCCGGGAGATCGCAAGCGGCCTGGGCCTTTCCATCAAGACCGTCGAAACCCACCGCTCGCAGATCATGAAACGCCTGCAAATCTATGACGTTGCCGGCCTCGTGCTGTTTGCGGTGCGCGAGAAGATCATCAGCCTCGACGACTGAGCACTGGCGAGTCCTCCGGCAAGTGCAGGCGCAATGCCCCCGGGCAGGCCTCGAAGCGCAGGCTGTCGGCCTGCAGCGGCTCGCCGTCGAGGTTGATGTCCAACCCCTGGGAGCCCTTGATTTCGACCCAGGGCAGGCGGGCCCGGATGAACAATCCTTCTCCGGCCAGCAACTCGCGCAACGCCCCGACCATCTCCTGAGGCGCAGGCAAGATGCCGATGTCCAGCAACCCGTCGTCGACCATTGCATCAGGGCACAGCACATGCCCGCCACCCGCCTGGCGGCCGTTGCCGATGCCCAGCGCGAGCAAATCGCCCTGCCAGTGGAAGTCCGGCCCTTGCAGTTCCACCGAGGCCGCCTGCAATTCGCTGAAACGCGACAACCCCGTGAACAAGTAGGCCGCAGCGCCCAACACCTTCTTCAAGTCTTCCGAGGTGTTGGCGGTCACCTGGCTGCCGAAGCCGCCGGTAGCCATGTTGAGAAACAGCTGGTCGCCGACCTTGCCCAGGTCCACCGCCCGGGCCGGCTGCTCCAGCAGGTTCAGCGCAGCCTCCGGCTCCAGCGGTACACCTGCAGCCTTGGCAAAATCGTTTGCCGTGCCCAGGGGTAGCAACGCCAGGCTGGCCGAGTGGCTGGCCTGGCCCATGGCTTCGGCGATGTCGCGCAGCGTGCCATCCCCACCACCGGCGACCACGTGCGGATAACCGGCGGCCAAGGCCTCGCCGACCAACCGCTGGGCGTCACCCGCCTCCCAGGTCAAACGTACATCCAGCATCCAGCCACGCTCACGCAGGACACCCACGGCTCTGCGCACCTCTTCGTTCATGGCCTGCTTGCCATGCAGGATCAACATTGCCTTGCGCTCGCCCATCACGCTTCCCCTCGCCTTTTCGCTTCCAATCTCGACCACGACTGATGGCCAATGGTTGCATGGCATGAGTGAGATAGAACCTGACCAACCGACAAAAACTTGGCTCTCCAGACCAGCCGCCTGGCACCCCGGCCATTTTATTGACTATGCTCATGCCATATACCCTGGCTGAAACAGCGTACCAGCCAACGACGAGGTAGCGGGGCCATGCGCATACTCTGGACACTACCCTACCTGCCCTGGCCCACCACCAGCGGCAGCAAGACCCGGCAATATCATCTGCTGCGTGAACTGTCGCGACACGGCCACCGGATCACCTTGCTGGCGCAATCGAAGGTTCCGCTCGGCGATGCTGCCCGCGAAATGCTGGAACCCTTGGTCGAACGCTTGATCGTGTTGCCCCGGCGGCCGCTGCACAGCCCACTCAATTTGTTGGCTTCACCGATCATCGACTACCCCATGCGGGCCATCATCCATGGCCTGGCGCCCTGCCTGCGACACCGCTTCGAACAGTTGCTGGACGAACCCTGGGACGTGATCCAGATCGAGCACAGCTACAGCTTCCAGCCCTTCGAAAAAGCCCTGCAAGCCCGCCGCCTGCCCTTCATGCTCACCGAGCACAATCTCGAGTCGGTGATGGGTACCGCCTGCCATGACCGCCTACCGCTGTGGCTACGCCCGCTCAACGCCTTCGACCGCTGGCGCTACCGGCGCTGGGAGCAGCGTGTGTTGCGCCAGCCCAGCGAGGTGGTGGCCGTCAGTGCCCATGATGCCGAATGGATCGGGCAGATCAGCGGCCGGCCAGTGAACGTGGTGGTCAACGGTGTCGATTGCGACTATTACCAGGACGTAAGGCCGGCCTACCGCAGCCAGCGCCTGCTGTTCGTCGGCAACTTCGAATACGGCGCCAACCTCGAAGCCATCGAATGGGCGCTGGAAGAGATCCTGCCGCAGGTATGGATGAGCAACCCGGCCGTGCGCCTGGCCATCGCCGGGCATGCGCTGCCGGCCAGTTGGAAGCTGCATTGGAACGATCCGCGTATCGAATGGATCGGCTATCGCCCGGACCTGAGGGACCTGCAACGGCGCTCGGCATTGTTCTTCGCACCGCTACGCTATGCCGGCGGTTCCAAGGTGAAGATCCTCGAAGCCATGGCCGCCGGGCTGCCGGTGCTGACCACCAGCAAAGGGGCGTCAGGCCTGGCCATCAACAGCGGCGAGCACTACCTGGGCAGCGATGACAGCGGCCAATTGGCGCTGTCGATCACGCAGTTGCTCAACCAGCCCTGGCGCATGTGTCAACTGGGCGAGACAGGCCGGCAGTTCGTACGCCAGCGCCACGACTGGAGCGTCGCGGCGCAGCAACTGATGAACGTGCACATACGCCTGAGCCAACTGGGGCCGATCGAAGCCATGGATACCGCGTTGCTCGGGCGCTCAGTCAAGTAACGCGCTGAAGGGAATGAACGACACGCTGTCACCCTGGCGCAACGTGGCGCCTTCATTCACCTCCACCAGCCCCTCGGCCCAGGCCGCACTGCGTAGCACGCCGGAGCTCTGGTTCTTGTAGATGTGCACCTGGCCGTCTTCGATCCGCGCCCGCAGGTATTCGCGCCGACTTCCCGGTTTGGGCCAGTCGAAGCCTGCCGGCACACTGAAACGCAGCGGCGTGACCTGCGCTACACCTTGGCGACGCAGCAGATAAGGCCGGGTCAGCAAGGCGAAGGTGACCAAGGTCGATGCCGGGTTGCCTGGCAAGCCGATCACCGGGACACCGCGAAAATGCCCGAAGGTCAGCGGCTTGCCCGGCTTGATGGCCAGCTTCCACAACGCCAGCTCGCCCGCTTCGCGCAGCGCCATGCCCAGGTAGTCGGCCTCGCCCACCGAGACACCACCACTGGAAAGGATCAGGTCGACGTCGCCAAGCCCCGCGAGACATTCGCGGGTACGCTGCAGGTCGTCGGCGAGGATGCCTACATCTACCACCTCGCACCCCAGGCGCTGCAACCAGCTGGCCAGCAAACGCCGATTACTGTTGTAGATCTGCCCGGGGCCCAGCGGCTGCCCGGGCTCGACCAGTTCGTCACCGGTAGACAGCACCGCGACGCGCACCTTGCGCACCACCTCGAGCCGGGCAAGGCCCAAGGTTGCCGCCAACCCCAGCTGGATCGGCCCCAGCCGCGTGCCAGCCGCCATCACCTGTTCGCCTACACGCGTCTCCTGCCCTTGCGGGCGTACGTTCTGCCCGGGCTTGAGCGGCTCGAGGAAACGCACCTGGCCGTTTTCCAACACTTCGGTGTTTTCCTGCATCTCGACGCAATCGGCCCCCTCGGGCAGCGGCGCGCCAGTGAAGATCCGTGCACACGTGCCCGGCTGCAGCGGCGCAGGGGCATGGCCAGCGAAGATGCGCTGGCTCACCGGCAAAGGCTCGCCCTGCCAATCCGCCAGGCGCAGGGCATAGCCATCCATGGCGCTGTTCGGCCAGGGCGGCAGGTCCAGCTCGGCGACCACCTCGCGCGCCAGCACACGCCCTTGGGCATCGGCCAGGGCCACACTTTCCGAGCCCTTGATCGGCGCCGCTTCGGCCAGCGCCAGCAAGCGCTCCAAGGCTTCTTCCACCGCCATCAACGGGCGGGGCTTGGCGACCTCAACCACGGCTTTCACAGGCCGCTGCCTGCTTCAGGTGCGGTACGAAGTTGCAAGGGCGATGGCGAGCATCGAGCTGCTCGGCCAGAATACCGTCCCACCCGGTACGCACCGCGTTGGTCGAGCCCGGCAGGCAACACACCAGGGTACCGTTAGCCAGGCCCGCCAAGGCGCGGGACTGCACGGTGGACGTGCCGATATCGGCCACGGAGATCTGCCGGAACAGCTCGCCGAAGCCCTCGACCTGCTTGTCCAACAGGCAGGCGACCGCTTCGGGTGTGCTGTCACGGCCAGTGAAACCGGTGCCGCCAGTGATCAGGACCACCTGCACCTGGTCATCGGCGATCCAGGTGGCGACCTGGGCGCGGATCTTGTACAGGTCGTCCTTGAGCAACACGCGGGCTGCCAGGCGATGGCCCGCCGCGCCCAGGCGGTCGACGAACAACTGGCCGGACGTGTCGGTCTCGAAGGTACGGGTGTCGCTGACCGTGAGCACGGCGATGTTCAGCGGCACGAAGGGGGTGTCTGCCTTGGCTTTCATGGGAGTCCGTCGCAGGAAGAGGAAGATGGCCGCTTTTATATCACAGGCCAGCCGCGACGCCGCCGTTGTTCTGCGTCAATGCCTGCGCAATGGCGCTATGCTGCACTGTGCAAGGAACTTTGCGCGGACGCCCGGCGTCCTACTAGACATCAAGCACGATCGTACTGGAGAAACACAATGATTCAACGGACCCTTCCCGCTTTCCTGCTCGCCCTCGGCCTGGGCGCCCTCGCTGGCTGCGCATCGCCGACCGTCATCACGCTCAATGATGGCCGCGAGATCCAGGCAGTGGACACTCCTGCCTACGACGAGGACTCCGGTTTCTACGAATTCGAGCAGCTCGACGGCAAGCGCACCCGCATCAACAAAGACCAGATCCGCACCGTCAAGGAGCTGTGATTTGAGTGGCGCTTTTCGGCAAACACTCTTTTTGCAACAAGGGGTTGCGTCGAAAAATGCGATGCAGTAGGATTTTGTTCATCGGAGTGTAGCGCAGCCAGGTAGCGCGTCTCGTTCGGGACGAGAAGGCCGCAGGTTCGAATCCTGTCTCTCCGACCAAATCCTCTCCAAGAAGCCCGCCTCGAGCGGGCTTTTTGTTGTCTCTGGAAAAGCTGGGCCTTGCGGCCCACGCGGGGCAAGCCCGTTCCGCACAAAGAGCTTGCAATGACTGCACTAACACCAGATCCCCTCTAGCAGCCTTGCTCTTGCAAAAACGCCCCTCGGGAGGGGCGTTCTTCGCGATAGCGTTACTGCAGCGTGGCCGCTTCGGCCACCGCCTCTTCAGGCTGCACCGGAACGTACAGCAGCTGCAGACGCGCACTGCTCCATTCACGGGTCTTGTTGGTCAGCTCGAGATTATTGTTCAGCTTCTGGCCGTAGGTCGGCACGATCTCCTTGAGCTTGGCCTGCCATTCAGGGCTCTGGACGCGGTCCTTGAAGGTCTTCTCCAGCACCGTCAGCATGATCGGCGCCGCGGTGGATGCACCTGGCGAAGCCCCCAACAGCGCGGCGATGGTGCCGTCCTGGGAAGCCACCACCTCGGTGCCGAACTGCAGGATGCCGCCGTGCTCAGGGTCCTTCTTGATCACCTGGACACGCTGACCGGCCTGCAACAGCTTCCAGTCCTCGTTCTTGGCGTTGGGGAAGTATTCACGCAGGGCGTTCATGCGGTCATCGAAGCTGAGCATCAGCTGGCCCATCAAGTAGGTGCTCAGGTCGATGTTGTCGATGCCGGCGTTCATCATCGGCATGATGTTGTGCGTGGTCAGCGATGCGAACATGTCCAGCAGCGAGCCATTTTTCAGGTACTTGGTGGAGAAGGTCGCGAACGGGCCGAACAGCAGCACTTCCTTGCCGTCGATCATGCGGGTATCCAGGTGTGGCACCGACATCGGCGGCGCGCCGACCGAGGCCTTGCCGTACAGCTTGGCCTTGTGACGAGCGACGATGTCCGGGTTGTCGGTCATCAGGAACTGGCCACCGACCGGGAACCCTGCGTAGCCTTCGGCTTCCGGGATGCCGGACTTCTGCAGCAGCTTGAGGGCACCGCCACCGGCACCGATGAACACGAACTTCGCGTTGACGCGGGTTTCCTGGCCGCCGTTGGCCAGGTCCGCCACCACCACGTTCCAGCTGCCGTCATCGTTGCGCACGATATCGCGCACTTCATGGCTCAGGTGCACCTGGACGTTGGGGTTGCGGGTCATCGACGCAAACAGCTGGCGGGTGATCTCGCCGAAGTTGACGTCGGTGCCGATGGCCATGCGGGTGGCGGCGACCTTCTGATCAGGCGAACGGCCTTCCATCACGATCGGCACCCACTTGCGGATCTGCTCGTGGTCCTCGGAGATCTCCATGCCGCGGAACAACGAGCTGTGCTGCAGGGCCTCGACGCGCTTGTGCAGGAAGGCGACGTTCTCGTCACCCCAGACGAAGCTCATGTGCGGCACGTTGTTGATGAAGGACTTCGGGTTGCTCAGCACGCCCTGCTCGACCTGGTAGGCCCAGAACTGCTTGGAGACCTCGAACTGCTCGTTGACGTTGACCGCCTTGCTGATGTCGATCTTGCCGTCCTTGCCTTCGCTGGTGTAGTTCAGCTCGCAGAAGGCCGAGTGGCCGGTACCGGCGTTGTTCCAACCGTTGGAGCTTTCCTCGGCGACTTGGTCCATGCGCTCGTAGACGTCGACCTTCCAGTTCGGCTCGAGCTCGGTAAGGTAGGTACCTAGGCTCGCACTCATGATGCCGCCGCCGATAAGCAGGACGTCGACGGACTTTTCCGGCTCACCGGGCTTGGAGCAGCCGATGACGCTCAGGCACAGGAGCGTCAGCAGGATTTTTTTCATAGTTCAATCCAATTGAAGTGAAGTGGCTGGCATTGCCCCGCCCCCGCTGTGCACGCCCGGTTGTTGTTCTGGCTCGCGCGGCCTCTCGCGTCAGCGACGCGCCATCCTGCGGCAACTGGCCTGCAGGACCGGTGAAGGTCGACGCCTGGGGTTTCGATGGATCGGGGCGGGATTGCCGTGGGCCCTTGGCCCGGCTCGCCCTCAAGCAGAAGTTGTGCCAGTTTCGCCAAGACCAACGGCTAATAGCTAGGACGTGTGGTCGCACCCCATCTTTAGCGGTTTTGCTGGCGACAATCCGCCACATTACCTTGCCCTTTGGGCATACAAATGGCGGGTTTCCCCCGCCCGTGTGCCCCCTCCTTCTGTAGCAGCGGGTAGGCCCCGCGATTGCGCCGGGCCTGCCAGCGCATTGCATGGCAAGGGGCGCAGGTAGGCGAAACAGCCTTCTCAGGCACTGAGCCGGGACGTGACCTCACCCAACTGCCCGGACAACCCCTGCAGGCGTTGCCCGGCCTGCTCGGTATCCTGTACCGCCTGCTGGTTGGCCGTGGCGATACGGGTGATCTCGACCAAGTTGCGCGAGATGTCCTCGGCGACGCTGGTCTGCTCCTCGGCGGCGGTGGCGATCTGTCGGTTCATGTCGCGTATCGCCTCCACCGCCATGGTGATGCGCTGCAGCATCTGCCCGGCCTGTTGCACCTGCTCGGCGCCCTCCTCGCTGCGGCGCTGGCCGTTCTCGATGGCCTTGACCGCCTCCAGCGCACCGGACTGCACCGCCTCGATGATCTGCTGGATCTCGGCGATGGACGATGCAGTGCGCAGGGCCAGGCTGCGCACCTCGTCGGCGACCACGGCGAAACCACGCCCGGCTTCACCGGCCCGGGCCGCCTCGATGGCCGCATTGAGCGCCAGCAGGTTGGTCTGTTCGGCGATGCCGCGAATCACCTCCAGGACCTTGCCGATCCGCGTGCTGTCATGCTCCAGGTCGCGAATCACCGTGGCCGTGCCCGCGATCTCATGGTTGACCCGGGCAATGATGTCGATGGTCGCCTGCATCACCTGCTCGCCGGCCTGGGCGCTGTGGTCGGCATCGTCCGCCGCCCGCGCCGCCTCGGCGGCATGGCGTGCCACCTCCTGGGCCGTGGCGGACATCTCGTGCATGGCCGTGGCCACCTGATCGGTACGCTGGAACTGGTCATCGCTACCACGTGCCATGTCACCGGCAATGCTGCGCAACTGGCCGCTGGCATTCTCCAGATCGTCGGCATTGCCCTTGAGCCGGCCGATGGTCTCGGCGAGAAAATCACGCAAGGTGTTGGCGGCCCGGGCCAGGCGCCCGAGCTCGTCGGCCCGGCGACTGTCGACCCGGGCGGCGAAGCGACCTTGGCTCAGCTGCGCCACATAGTCGATCAGACCACGGATCGGCTCGACCAGGCTGCGGTTGACCAGCCACAGGCTGAACAGGCCGACCAGCAACGCCGATGCCAGCATCACCAGCAGGCCCAGCCACACCGTACGCTGCGCAGTAGCGTTGATGGACGAGGCGCGCTCCTGGGCATCGGCACGCAACCGCTCGACCAACGCGCTCATCTGCTCGCTGGCGGCACGGTCCACACCTTTGACCGCCGCATCCCCCGCTCCCGGGTCGCCGCCCGCCGCCAGGAAGGCCTGGCGACCACTGACATAGGCCTGGCCCAGCTGGCGATGGCTTTCCCGCAGCTGCTGCAGGCGCAGCGCCAGGTCGCCTTCGCTGCTTTCGATCAACTGCCCGAGCAACGCCTGCACCCGCTGCTCGCGGGCCTGGAACTGCTGCCAGTACTTGTCCAGCTCAGCAGGTTGCCGACCCCGCAAGAGCACATTCTTCCATTCCTGCACCTGGATCTTGAATTGCAGGTTGGCCTCGTCGATCAACTGCGAATCGCGCAACGGGCCGTCAACCAGCTCGGCGTAGCCGCGCACGCTCGAGGACAGGAACTGGAAGCACACCAGGGCGATCAGCAACATCGCCGCCAGGCTGCCGCCGAGCAGGGCCAGGATTTGCATTCTGAGGGATTTACGCAACATCGGTCGATCTCGGGAACAAGGCTGTAGGGAAACGGCATGCCGAGGGGCGCCGCAACGACATCCTTGCCCTCGTTCGCAGGCCAAAAAAAAGCTGCCATCAATCGATAGCAGCCAGGTCGAGCACTTACGCAACAGTTGAGCGAGATAGTCTCAAGCCTTTGCTACAAAAATGTTACAGCCGCGCAAAGCGTCTAGCCCGGGCTGAACTGCAGGGCGGCCAGGCGGGAATACAACGGGCTTTGCTCGATCAGTTGGCGGTGGTTGCCCACCGCCACCACGCGCCCGTGGTCGATCACCGCGATGCGCTCGGCATGCTGTACGGTGGCCAGGCGGTGGGCGATGACCAGGGTGGTGCGCCCGGCCATCAGGGGCGGCAGCGCCTGCTGGATCAGGTGCTCGCTCTGGGCATCGAGGGCGCTGGTGGCTTCATCGAGCAACAGGATCGGCGCATCCAGCAGCAGCGCACGGGCGATCGCCAGACGCTGGCGCTGGCCGCCGGAGAGCCCTAGGCCACCCTCCCCCAGGAGGGTCTGGTAACCCTGGGGCAGTTGTTCGATGAACGCATGGGCATGGGCGCTGCGGGCCGCCGCCTCCACCTCGGCCAGGCTGGCCTCGGGCCGCCCATAGCGGATATTGGCCTCGACAGTGCCGCGAAACAGCGCCGGGTTCTGGGCTACCAGGGCAAACTGACGACGCAGGTCGCCTGGGTCCAGCTCGGTGATCGCCTGGCCATCGAGCAGGATCTGCCCACGCTGGGGGTCGTAGAACCGCAGCAACAGGTCGAACAACGTGGATTTGCCAGCCCCCGAAGGCCCGACCAGCGCCACGGTCTGCCCCGGTTCGATGACCAGGTCCAGACCATCGATGGCCGCCACGCCAGGGCGCGACGGGTAGGCAAAATGCAGGTCGCGCAGCTCGATGCGGCCACGGGACCGCCCCGCAGCCAGGGCGCTCGCCTGCAGCGGTGGCAGGATCGCGCTGCGGGCCGCCAACAGTTCGGCAATGCGTTCGGCCGCTCCGGCAGCACGCTGCAGCTCGCCGATCACCTCGCTGAGGGTGCCGAAGGCACTGCCGACGATCAGGCTGTAGAACACGAAAGCGGCCAGTTCGCCCCCGGAAATGCGCCCGGCGATGACGTCCATGCCACCGACCCATAGCATCACCCCGACCGCCCCCAGCACCAGCACGATCACCAAGGTGATCAACCAGGCGCGTTGGGCAATCCGCCGCCGAGCCACGGCGAACGCCGCCTCCACCGTATCGGCGAAACGCTCGCGATCCAGCGCCTGATGGTTGTAGGCCTGCACGGTCTTGATCTGGCCCAGAGTCTCGGCCACATAGCTACCCACGTCGGCCACCCGATCCTGGCTCTGGCGCGACAGGCTGCGCACCCTGCGACCGAACAGCAGGATCGGCGCCAGTACCAGCGGCAGCGCCAATACCACGATGCTGGTCAGCTTGGGGTTGGTGACGAACAGCAATGCCACGCCACCGATCACCATCAAGGCATTGCGCAGGAACATCGACAGCGACGAGCCGATCACCGACTGCAGCAAGGTGGTATCGGCGGTCAGCCGCGACTGGATCTCCGAGCTGCGGTTGTCCTCGAAGAACCCCGGATGCAAACCGATCAGGTGATCGAACACCGCCCTGCGAATATCCGCCACGCAGCGCTCGCCAATCCACGAGACCAGGTAGAACCGGCTGAACGTACCGACCGCCAGGGCCAGCACCAGCAGCAGGAACAGGCCGATGGTCTGGTTCAACTGCTGGGGAGAACGGGTCATGAAACCTTGGTCGACCAACAGGCGGATGCCCTGGCCCATCGACAAAGTGATGCCGGCGGTGACCACCAGCGCCAACAAGGCCAACATCACCTGCTTGCGATACGGGCGAATGAACTGCCAGGCCAGGCGCAGGGCGCGGCGTTGACGGGAAGAAACCGGTTCGGGCATGAAAAGACCATCCACTGCCAGGAGATTGCACACTACCACTGATCCGCTCGAGCGGAACCGCAAGCCCCCACCCGGCGTCGTTTGCACAGCGAGGCCCAGCGATGGGAAGCACGAACCAGTCCCTATGCGCTTTCGTTCTAACAGGCCTCTGGAGCTTTACCACACTTTCTGGTGGACTATCCCTGTCGCGACGCCAGGGAGCTGTCACAGGCCAGTCACGGCAACGGGGTTATCCTGAGCTTGAACCTGATGAGGAGACAGGACATGAGCTTGCAACATAGCAGCGAAGCACCGAAGACTACCCACCAGCCGCAGCCGAAGGTGTGCGGTTCGATCATCGACGCCCAGGGCCGCGAGGTCCCGATCACCGAGCAGATGATCCAGCAGGCCTGCAAGGAGCTGGAGGAAAGCCGGGTGAAACAGGTGCCCAAGGCGTAAGCCAGGAATGACTTCGACCCGGCGCTTGCGCCGGGTTTTTATTTGCCTTTCGCCGGCAAGCCGGCTCCCACAGGCTCTGAAAACAGCGCAGGACAGGTGGGAGCCGGCGTGCCGGCGATAGCAGCAGCCAAGGAACGTCAGGCGAGCACAGCGCCCAGCGCGTTGACCACCTGCGCCAACTGCGGCGCCTCGCCCCGCAGGCGCACTGCCAGCCCCTCGATCTCGCGCCGCACCGGGTAGTGCTTGCGCAGCAGGTCGAACGCGGCACGCTGCTCGGCCGGCTCTTCGCTCAAGCTGCGACGGAAATCCGCATCGTCGCGACGCGGGTCGTACACCGCGCGACACAGCGTTGCCAGAGCCCAGGCGGGCTCGGCACTGGCGTCCAGGTCGACTTGCGCCAGCGCCGGTGCCGGCAGCAGGTCGGCCAGCTGCACTTGCTCGGGCTCCCCCCGCCAGCGGCAGAACGTCTGGTAGATCTGCGCCGTACCGC
Organism: Pseudomonas sp. NY15356; assembly: GCF_048068175.1. Classification (NCBI taxonomy): domain Bacteria; kingdom Pseudomonadati; phylum Pseudomonadota; class Gammaproteobacteria; order Pseudomonadales; family Pseudomonadaceae; genus Pseudomonas; species Pseudomonas sp. NY15356. The sequence continues at coordinate 82,923 of NZ_JBLUPW010000007.1, forward strand.
GCTGCTTGCCATCGAGGCTATAACCGGCGATATGCGGTGTGGCCAAGGTGCACAGGTCGGCCAGGTCCAGGTCCACCTGTGGCTCGCTTTCCCATACATCCAGCACCGCATGCACGTCTTCGCGATCGAGCAGCAGCTCGCGCAGCGCATTGTTGTCCACTACCGGGCCACGGCTGGCGTTGATCAGCCATGCACCCGCCCGCAGGCGTGCCAGCTGCTCCTCGCCCAGCAGATGCCAGGTCGGATGTTCGCCGCCGCGCTGCAACGGGGTGTGCAGGCTGATCACGTCGCAGGCTTCGAGTAGGGTATCGAGGCTGACGAAATCCCCGCCCTCCTGCGCCTGGCGAGGTGGGTCGCATACCAGCACCTTCCAGCCCAAGCCACGCAGCACGCGCACTAGGCGCTCGCCCACCTGCCCGGCACCGACCACACCGTACACCCGCTCGCTCAGCCTGGCGCCATCGAGCTCGGCCAGGGTCAGCAGGCTACCCAGTACGTAGTCCACCACGCCACGGGCGTTGCAACCCGGCGCGCTGCTCCAGTGGATACCGACTTGGGCGAAATAGTCGAGGTCGAGGTGGTCGGTGCCGATGGTGCAGGTACCGACGAAGCGTACCTGGCTGCCTTCGAGCAGTCGCCGGTCGACCTGGGTCACCGAACGCACCAGCAGTACATCGGCGTCCTTGACGCAGGCCGCGTCGATGCTGCGCCCTGGGTAACGGCGGATCTCGCCGAACCCGGCGAAGAAGGCATCGAGCAGCGGGATATTCTCGTCGGCAACTATCAGCATGGCGCTCTCCTTTCAGGGGAACGCAGTGTAGGCCCTCTGCAGGGCGCGATCCAGCGGGCTCAGTCGGCCTTCTTGCGGATCCAGTACAGGTAGGTGCCAGCCTGCTCCTGTTGCTCCAGCAGTTCATGGCCGAGGAAGTTGCAAAACTTGGGGATATCGCGACGGGTCGAGGGGTCGGTAGCGATCACTTTGAGCAGGCCTCCAGCGGCCAGGTCACGTACATGCTGGTGCAGCATCATCACCGGCTCCGGGCAGTTCAGGCCAGTGGCATCGAGGACGGCGTCAGGGGTGAATTCGGTCATGGGGGGCTCCAAATGATGGGGCATTGTCGCGCATCGGGCGCCAGGCTCCAAGGGGGCAGCCTTCAGAGCCAGCCAATCGCGGACAAGCCCACCCCAACGGATTGGACCACCCTGTGGGAACGGGCTTGCCCCGCGATCAAGGGCGAAGCCCTTGCCAGGCGGCAAACCTATTGCAGGTTACCGCGGTTTGAGGTCCAGCCGCCGCAGGTGGCAAGTGACCTCCTCACGGTCGTGATACAGCTGCTTGCAGGCGATCGACACCTTGATCTTGCGCGCCTTGAAGCCCGCCTCGATCCGGTCGAGCAGCCGACGTACCTCGGCATAACGCTGCTTCATCGGCAACTTGAGGTTGACCACCGCCTCACGGCACAGCCCCTCGCCCAGCCAGGTCTCGATCAAGGCCGCCGTGCGCGCAGGCTTCTCGACGATGTCGCAGACCATCCAGTCCACCGTCTGCCGCGGTTGCCAGGTAAACCCATCGGCCATCAGGTGCTGGACCAGACCAGTGTCCATCAGGCTCTCGGCCATGGGGCCGTTGTCGATGGCAGTCACCAACATCCCGCGCTTGACCAGCTGGTAGGTCCAGCCGCCTGGCGAAGCCCCCAGGTCGACGCCGGTCATGTCATCGTTCAGGCGTTGATCCCATTGGTCGCGCGGGATGAACTGGTGCCAGGCCTCTTCCAGCTTGAGGGTCGAACGGCTAGGCGCCTCGCGTGGGAACTTCAGACGCGGGATGCCCATGGGCCAAAGCGCCGAATTGTCGGCTTCGGCCAGGCCGACGAAAACCCGCCGGCCACTGATGAATGTCAGCAGCAGGCGTGGCCCGCCCGCCTTCTCCACCAGGCGCCCGGCCTTTTCCAGCGCTTTGCGCAGCGGTACTTCGAACTTGCGGCAGAAGGTCGACACCTCCTTGCCTTCGTTGCTGTCGAGCACCTCCAGCCACAGGCTGCTGCACACCGGGTAGCTGGCCAGGTGCTCGAGCAGGACACTGATACGGTCGCTTTCCGGCAAGTCGATAAACAGGCCTCGGGCCCACTGGCGCGGGAAGATCAGCCGATCGAAGCGCAGTTCACGCATCAGCCGCTCGCCGCCGTCGGGTTCGGCGCAGACGAACTCGGCACAGGCACTCTGCGGCTTGCCCTTGGCGTAGCCGGCAACGCCCAGACGGGCGGCGTGTTCGCTGATTTCGGCGCAGACCTCGCCCTCGAAACCGGGCCGGCAATGCATGAACAGGGTATCCATCTTTCACTCCACTTCGCTGGCATCGGTCGCCAGCCTTGATCCGGCGCAAGGCAGGCGCCGGCAGGGCGGCGATGATAAAGGAAGATCGGAACCTGCGACACGCCCCACCGGTCCAGAATTGAGTCAGGGTCGGCAAACCGGTCTACCCTGAGCATTCAGCCAGGTCCGTGCCGTGCGGACCGTCACAGAGCGGTGACACCGGCCTGGAATTGCCGGGCACCGGCGCAGAAGGAGTTGGCAATGCCCTCGCTCGATAGCCTGAACAGCCTCAAGACACTCAAGGTCGCAGAGCAGACCTACCACTATTTCAGCCTCGCCGAGGCCGCCCGGCAGCTGGGCGACCTACAGCGCCTGCCCATGTCGCTCAAGGTGTTGTTGGAGAACCTGCTGCGCTGGGAGGACGGCAAGACCGTCACCGGCGATGACCTGCAGGCCCTGGCCGACTGGCTCGGTGAACGCCACTCGGACCGGGAAATCCAGTACCGCCCGGCGCGGGTGCTGATGCAGGACTTCACCGGCGTGCCCGCCGTGGTCGACCTGGCCGCCATGCGCGCGGCCATGGCCAAGGCCGGCGGCGATCCGCAGCGGATCAACCCGCTTTCTCCGGTGGACCTGGTAATCGACCACTCGGTGATGGTCGACCGCTACGCCAGCCCCGCCGCCTTCGCCCAGAACGTCGACATCGAGATGCAGCGCAATGGTGAACGCTACGCCTTCCTGCGCTGGGGCCAAAGCGCGTTCGACAACTTCCGTGTGGTACCGCCGGGCACCGGGATCTGCCACCAGGTCAACCTGGAATACCTCGGCCGCACGGTCTGGACCCGCGAAGAGGACGGCCGCACCTATGCCTTCCCCGACACCCTGGTCGGTACCGACTCGCACACCACCATGATCAACGGCCTGGGCGTGCTCGGTTGGGGCGTGGGCGGCATCGAGGCGGAAGCGGCGATGCTCGGCCAGCCGGTGTCGATGCTGATCCCCGAAGTCATCGGCTTCAAGCTGACCGGCAAGTTGCGTGAAGGCATCACCGCCACCGACCTGGTGCTGACCGTGACCCAGATGCTGCGCAAGAAGGGCGTGGTGGGCAAGTTCGTGGAATTCTACGGCGACGGCCTGGCCGACCTGCCCCTGGCCGACCGCGCCACCATCGCCAACATGGCACCCGAATACGGCGCCACCTGCGGGTTCTTCCCGGTCGACCAGGTGACCTTGGACTACCTGCGCCTGTCCGGGCGGCCGGAGGCCACCGTGCAACTGGTGGAAGCCTATTGCAAGGAACAGGGGCTGTGGCGTCTGCCTGGGCATGAACCGGCGTTCAGCGACACCCTGTCGCTGGACATGCACGACGTCGAAGCGAGCCTGGCCGGGCCCAAACGGCCCCAGGACCGAGTCGCACTGTCCCAGGTCAGCCAGGCCTTCGACCATTTCATCGAGTTGCAGCCCAAGCCCCTGGCCAAAGAAGTCGGTCGCCTGGAAAGCGAAGGTGGCGGCGGCGTGGCGGTCGGCAATGCCGACCAGGCCGGCGAGATCGACTACACTCACGAGGGCCAGACGCACACCCTGCGCGACGGCGCCGTGGTGATCGCGGCGATCACCTCCTGCACCAACACCTCCAACCCGAGCGTGATGATGGCGGCAGGCTTGGTGGCCAAGAAGGCCATCGAAAAGGGACTTACCCGCAAACCCTGGGTGAAAAGCTCCCTGGCGCCTGGCTCCAAGGTGGTCACCGACTACTTCAAGGCCGCCGGCCTTACCCCCTACCTCGACCAGCTCGGCTTCGACCTGGTCGGCTACGGCTGCACTACCTGCATCGGCAACTCCGGCCCGCTGGACGACGCCATCGAGCATGCCATCAGCTCGGCGGAGCTGACCGTGGCCTCGGTGCTCTCGGGCAACCGCAACTTCGAAGGTCGCGTCCACCCGCTGGTGAAAACCAACTGGTTGGCCTCGCCTCCCCTGGTGGTCGCCTATGCCTTGGCCGGCAGCGTACGCACCGACCTGACCCGCGACCCTCTGGGCACCGGCAAGGATGGCCAGCCGGTCTACCTGCGCGACATCTGGCCCAGCCAGCAAGAGATCGCCGATGCCGTGGCCAAGGTCGACACGGCCATGTTCCACAAGGAATACGCCGAAGTCTTCGCCGGCGACGCGCAGTGGCAAGCCATCGAAGTGCCCCAGGCAGCCACCTATGTCTGGCAGGCCGACTCCACCTATATCCAGCACCCGCCGTTCTTCGACGACATCGGTGGCCCACTGCCACAGATCCGCGATATCCAGGGCGCGCGCATACTCGCCCTGCTCGGCGATTCGGTGACCACCGACCACATCTCCCCGGCCGGCAACATCAAGGCCGAGAGCCCGGCCGGGCGCTACCTGCGCAGCAAGGGTGTGGAACCACGCGACTTCAATTCCTATGGTTCGCGACGCGGCAACCATGAGGTCATGATGCGCGGCACCTTCGCCAACATCCGCATCCGCAACGAAATGCTGCGGGGCGAGGAAGGCGGCAATACCGTGCACGTGCCCAGCGGCGAGAAGCTGTCGATCTATGACGCGGCCATGCGCTACCAGGCGGAAGGCACGCCACTGGTGGTGATCGCCGGCCAGGAGTATGGCACCGGCTCCAGCCGCGACTGGGCGGCCAAGGGTACCAACCTGCTGGGGGTCAAGGCGGTGCTGGCCGAAAGTTTCGAGCGTATCCACCGCTCCAACCTGGTGGGGATGGGCGTGCTGCCGTTGCAGTTCAGGGCCGGCGAAGACCGCAAGGTCCTGGGTCTGACCGGCACCGAGCGCATCGACGTGCTGGGCTTGACCGACGCGCAGGTCCACCCCGGCATGACCCTGCCGCTGCGCATCACCCGCGAGGATGGCCAACAGCAACAGATCGAAGTGCTATGCCGGATCGACACGCTCAATGAAGTGGAGTACTTCAAGGCGGGAGGCATCCTCCACTACGTGTTGCGGCAATTGATCGCAACATGAACCCATGACCCGGGCTCTGCTTGCTTCATGGGAGCTGGCGGAGCCTGCGATGAGCCGCAAAGCGGCCGTTAAACCCGCTCCCACAGGGGCAGCATTGGCCGCTTGTTCTCTGCGCGACAGCGCAGCCCGAAGGGCTGGGTAACCTCCCACCGAGATTGCGCCGCTGCGAAAATCACTGTGGGCCTTGTGCCGCGATTGGCAGCCCCTCGATGACGTGTCCTGGACGACATTCGGTGAGTCGTACCCTTACCTGCCTCACCTCGACAAGGATTTCCCATGCCCCTCCCTCACAGCAGCGCCCTGCTCCTGCTCGGCTTCGGCTACCTCCTGGCCTTGGCTTACGGCAGCCTCGGCCCGGCCAGCCTGCCCACCTTCATCGCCCTGCTCGGCGCCTACCTGCTGGTCCGACGCCAAGTACGCTGGCAACAGGTCCTTGGCCACGCCTCGTTCATTGCCCTGGCCATCGCCCTCGCCCTGCATTGGCTCCCCGGCTTCCATAGCGCCAAGGTGATCGACAAGGCAGTCTTCAGCCCCGGCGCCCTGCCCTTTTCCATGTACCTGAACCTGGACAAACCCCTGATCGGCTTCTGGCTACTGCTGGCCTGTCCCTGGGCCCTGGCCTGGCGCGGCCGTGCCTGGGCGCCGAGCCTGGCACTGACGTTGCCCGCTACCGTGCTCGTCTGCCTGGGCGGGGCCTGGGCTGCAGGGCTGGTGGCCTGGGCACCGAAATGGCCGGACCAGGCCTGGATCTGGCTGTTGAACAATCTGCTGCTGGTAAGCCTTACAGAAGAACTGTTGTTCCGCGGCTACATTCAGGGCGGCCTGCAACGCCTGTTCGGCCATGACCACTTGGCCTTGCTCGCTGCCGCACTGTTGTTCGGCCTGGCGCATCTGGGGGGCGGCTGGCAATGGGTCTGCCTCGCCAGCCTCGCCGGCTTCGGCTATGGCCTGGCCTATCGCCATGGCGGCTTGCTCGCCGCCACGCTGTGTCACTTCGGCCTGAACCTGGCGCATTTCGCGGGCTTCACCTATCCGATGCTATCGCCCTATCCAATCCATTAAATAAACACTCAATAAAAGTCCGGACATGCCGATACCAGTCCAAAGCCTTGCGGATTGAGCCCCATGCGTAATAACCAGCCCATTACCCAGAGAGAACGGACGTTTCCTGCCGAGCAGCGGTTGATCTCCACCACCAACGCCAAGGGCGTGATCACCTACTGCAACGATGCCTTCATCGACATCAGTGGCTTTTCCCGCGAGGAACTCACGGGCGCGCCCCATAACCTGGTGCGTCATCCCGATGTGCCATCGGCGGTGTTCGCCCATATGTGGCAGACCCTCAAGCAGGGCCTGCCCTGGATGGGCATCGTCAAGAACCGCTGCAAGTCCGGCGACCATTATTGGGTCAATGCCTACGTCACGCCTGTGTTCGAACAAAACCAGGTGGTCGGCTACGAGTCGGTGCGGGTCAAGCCCACGGCCGAGCAGATCCGCCGGGCCGAGGCGCTGTACCAGCGCATCAACCAGGGCAAGCCAGCAATCCCTCGGCGCGATAAGTGGCTGCCGGTGCTGCAGGACTGGCTGCCGTTCATCCTGATCAGCCAGATCGGCTTCTGCATCGGCAACTGGCTTGGCCACTCCTGGGGCTTCGCCCTGGCGGCGGGCCTCTCGGTGCCGCTCGGCCTGCTTGGCCTGGGTTGGCAACAGCGTGGGCTCAAGCGCTTGTTGCGCTTGGCCGAGCAGACCACGTCCGACCCGTTGATCGCGCAGATGTACACCGACAGCCGCGGCGTCCAGGCACGCCTGGAAATGGCCATGCTCAGCCAGGATGCACGCATGAAGACGTGCCTGACGCGCCTGCAGGACAGCGCCGAACACCTGAGCGACCAGGCTCGCCAGTCCGATGCGTTGGCCCACCAGAGCTCCACCGGGCTCGAGCGTCAGCGCGTGGAAACCGAACAGGTGGCCGCTGCGGTCAACCAAATGGCCGCCACCACCCAGGAAGTGGCCAACCACGTACAGCGCACCGCCGACGCCACCCAGCAAGCCAACCGTCTGACCAGCCAGGGCCGTCAGATCGCCGGGGAAACCCGTGAAGCCATCGAGCGCCTGTCGGTTGCCGTTGGCGAAACCGGGCAGACCGTCACCCAGCTGGCCAAGGACAGCGACGAGATCGGTGGCGTGGTCGATGTGATCAAGGGCATTGCCGACCAGACCAACCTGCTGGCGCTGAACGCAGCCATCGAGGCCGCCCGGGCGGGAGAGATGGGACGTGGCTTCGCGGTAGTGGCCGATGAGGTTCGTCAGTTGGCCCAGCGCACCGCCGAATCTACCGGGCAGATCCACGGTCTGATCGCCAAGCTGCAGCAGACCGCCAGCAATGCGGTACAGACCATGGAAAATGGCCATCGCCAGGCCCAGGAGGGCGTGGAGCGCGTCATGGAAGCCGACCAGGCACTGGTAGGCATCAGCGAAGCGGTAGCCAATATCACCGACATGGCCACCCAGATCGCCGCCGCGACCGAAGAACAGACCGCCGTGGCCGACGAGATCAGCCGCAACATCAGCACCATCGCCGACCTGGCGGACCAGACGGCCGAACAGGCGCAGCGTTCGGCATTGCTGAGCGAGGAACTGACCAGCACGGCCGGCAGCCAGTATTCGCTGGTGGAGCGGTTCAACCGCTGAGGCTTGGCCTGACGCAGGGCTGCTTCGCAGCCCATCGCCGGCAAGCCGGCTCTCATAGAACAACGCATGACCATTTGATTTGCGGCACCCTGTGGGAGCGGCGGTGCGGCGGTCCGACTTGTCCCGCGATTAGGCCGGGCCCGATATCACCGCCGCCTGGCAAGGGCTTCGCCCTTGATCGCGGGACAAGTCGGACCGCCGCACCGCCGCTCCCACAGGGGCAAGCATCGGCCGCTTGTTCTCTGCGCGACAGCGCAGCCCGAAAGGCTGGGTAATCTCCCACAGTGATTTCGCAAGTCTTGAGCGCGGCGCAAACGCCGATCGGCCGGCCTCACACCAAGCCGTCAATCACCAATCAAGTGCCAACCGGCTCTCGAAATAACGCGCCTGCCCGGTCAAGGGGTCTTCGAACCGCAAGCTCTGCGCCAACAGTTTCAAGGGCCGCTGGTAGTCGTCCTCTTCGTTGGTCAGCTGCGGATAGAACGGGTCGTTGCAGATAGCTGCGCCCAGCGCCGCCATATGCACCCGCAACTGGTGCGTCTTACCGGTCACCGGCGACAGGCCATACCGCCATAATTCGCCGTTCTTCTCCAGCACCTCGGCCAGGGTTTCGCTGTTCGCCACGCCTTCCACTTCGTGCATGCGAAAGAAGGGCTCGCCATGCACCAGACGGCTGCGGTGCACCAACGGGAACTCTCGCCCAGGCAGCGCTGCCGCGATCGCCTGGTAGCGTTTGTCGATGCGCCGCTCGGGAAACAGCCGCTGGTAGGCCCCGCGACTTTGCGGGTTCGCCGAGAACAGCACCAGCCCTGCGGTGTGGCGGTCTATTCGATGCAATGGCACCAGGTGTGGGTTGTCCAGACGGCGGATCAGGCGGCGCAGCAAGGTCTGCTCGACATACTCCCCGGTGGGCGTGACGGGAAGGAAATGCGGCTTGTCCGCCACCACCAAGTGTTCATCGACGTGCAGAATCGCCTCTTGCACGGGGATCGGCTTTTCATTGGGCACTTCGCGAAAGTAATGCAGGCGCATGCCCTGGCGGTAGGGCAGGTCCGCCGGGATCGCTCGCCCCTCGGCGTCCAGCACCCGCCCACGGGTAAAACGGTCGAGCCACTGCTCGCGGCCGATACCCTTGAAGTGATCGCTCAGGCAATCGAGCACGGTCGTCCAACGGCCAGGGGGCAGGCATACGGTACTGGCTTGCTGGCGGGCGGGGTCGAAAGGTGCGGTCATGGCAAGGCTCGGGCATTCAAAGGCGGGCATTATCCGTCATGCCCGCTGGCTCAACCAGCCTGGCCGGTCAACTCACTGCGCTCCTTCAACCAGCGCAACACCTGCACGGCCTCCCAACGACCAGGATCGAACAGGGCATAGACCAGCCCTTGGTACCCCACCACATCCAGGGGGCGGTGGTAGCCGGCGCGCTGGAACAGCGCCTCGATTTCGGCAAAGCAGGTGTTGAAATGGACCTTGCCGAAGGGTGTCCGGTCGTCGGTCACCAGGCCTTCGAGTCGCAGCTCCAGCACGGCTTCGCACACGCGCTCCGGCGGCATGCGATTGACGCTGTACTTCAATTGCTCGACATTGAGCATGTGGCATCCCTGATACTGTATTTATATACAGCATACGGACGCAACAGCGCCTGCGTCAATCGCGTCAATGCAACCCCTGGAGGTAACCGCTGCCACGGCGAACGGTCAGCACCTCCCGTCGCGGCGTCTGTACCGCCACGGCAAGATGGACCCAGCTGTCATACTCCAGGATCAATTGGTCGAACATCAGGTCGCTGTCGAGGATGCGCTGAACCACTTCCCGAGGCTCGATTTCCACCACATTGAAATCGGCGGCCAGCCCGGAAAGGTGGGCACTGTTGCGAGCGCCGCCCACCCGCTGATTGACGGCGGGGCTGCGAAACCCACTGCTGATGAGAATAGGGGCATGACACAACTCACGCACCCCCTCCAATGCCTGGCACAGCAGGTCAAGATTGGCCAAGGCCTGCGGGCCCGGTTCGTTGCTCAGGCCTTCACGCGCGGCGACTTGCGAGACGGTCATTTCTGCGAGGGTGAAATGGGGGGTAATGAACATCACGGTACTCCAGGGTTTGGATCGGACCCGAATTTTCGATCCACGCCCTGTTGGATGCAGGATGGAGATGACTCCTGCCCGAGCATTTCTTACCCCAAGAATGCCACCACCTGCTCGGCATCGAACGGCCAACCCAGTTCAGCCCCGGTGTCGCAACGGCGCAACACCGGGATGCTCAACCCATAGCGCTCGAACAAGGCCTCACTGTCGGCGATATCGACCAGTTCAACCAGCAGACCATGCTCGACAAAAGGCATCAGCACGGCCTCGGCGACTTCGCACAAATGACACCCAACGGTGCCGAACAGTTGGCATTCAGGCAACATGGCCAGGCCCCAGGTCTGTGGAGAAGGAGTCTTATTCTAGGTCCATCCCCTGCCACGTGCACCTGTGGTGGGTCAGTCCTGGCTGGTCGCCCCGATACGATGCAGCGACAGGTCAGCGCCCTGGAACTCCTGCTCATGACTCAGGCGCAGCCCATGCACCGCCTTGATCAGGCCATACACGGCAAAACCGCCGGTCAACGCCACCAGCACGCCCGCCAGGCTGCCAAGCACTTGGCTGGCCAAGCTGACACCCCCCATTCCGCCCAGCAGGGTCTGCCCGAACAGGCCGCAGGCAATGCCGCCCCAGACACCACACAACCCGTGCAGTGGCCACACGCCCAGCACATCATCGATCTTCCAGCGGTTCTGCGCAGCGGTGAAGCACCAGACGAACATCGCACCCGCCACCAGGCCGGTTGCCAGGGCGCCGATCGGGTGCATGAGATCGGAGCCGGCACAAATGGCCACCAGCCCGGCCAGCGGCCCGTTGTGCAGGAAACCTGGGTCGTTGCGCCCGGCCAGCAAGGCGGCCAGCGTACCGCCGACCATGGCCATCAACGAGTTGATCGCCACCAGGCCACTGACACCCTGCAAGGTCTGGGCGCTCATGACGTTGAAGCCGAACCAGCCGATGATGAGAATCCACGAACCCAACGCCAGGAATGGAATGCTCGACGGCGCGAACGCCACCAGCCGACCCTCGCGATAACGCCCACGGCGCGCGCCCAGCAGCAATACCGCTGCCAGTGCCAGCCACCCCCCCATGGCATGCACCACCACCGAACCTGCGAAATCATGGAACGGAGCGCCAAAACGGGCCTGCAACCAGGCTTGCGCCCCGAAGTTGCCATTCCATACCAAGCCTTCGAAGAAGGGGTAGACCAACGCCACGATCAAGGCCGTGGCGCATAGCTGCGGCACGAAACGGGCGCGCTCGGCAATGCCACCGGAAATGATCGCCGGGATCGCCGCGGCAAAGGTCAGCAGGAAGAAGCACTTGACCAGGGCATAGCCATGGTCGGTGGCGAGTTCGCTGGCCGGCTGGACGAAGTTGACACCATAGGCCACCCAGTAGCCGACGAAGAAGTACACCAGGGCCGAGATAGCGAAATCACTGAGGATCTTCGACAAGGCGTTGACCTGGTTCTTGTGCCGCACGGTACCCACCTCGAGGAAGGCGAAGCCGGCGTGCATGGCCAGCACCAGGATGGCGCCCATGAGGATGAACAAGGTATTGGAGCCATGAACGAGAGAGTCCATCGCGCTGTGCATGTTTTCCATGAGTAGGCAGACCTGAAAAAAGCACCAGGACAGTTCAAGAGTCCGCATCCGTGCACCGATTCGGTGCCAGGCCTCTGCCCTGTTTCGGTGAATGGGGCGGGACCTGCGTGGTTTTTTCTTGGGTTTGTCGTGGATTGGGTTAAGGTTTATCGGTATCGGCCAGCCAGGTGCACGTATTCGGCGCGCGCAACCTGATGGTCACGCCCCTGCTGATAGCAAGGGCCATACCAGCAACCGCACTGAACCTTCCGCTTCGCCCATCACTCGAAATAGCCACACACATTTCACAGGGAGAGATCGCATGGCCAATAAATCGGCAAAGACTGCTCAAGAGCTATTGATGGCTGACTTCCAGGCCTTGGTGCGCGACACCGAGAAATTGCTCGCCGACACCGCCAACCTTGCAGGCGACCAGGCCGATGCCCTTCGCGAACAGCTGCACGAACGCCTGACCCAGGCCCGCGAGACCCTGCAACTGACCCAGGATTCGGTCCGCGAACGCGGTCAGGCGGCACTTGGCACCGCCGAACAGTACGTCCAGGAAAACCCCTGGCAAGCCATTGGCATTGCCGCCGGCGTCGGCCTGCTCATCGGCCTGCTGGCCAATCGACGTTAAGGAGCGCCCATGGACACCGACGCCCCCGGCGCCAGCGCTTCCGGCAAGCGCCTCGGCGCGGCCCTGCTCGGCCTGTTGCACAGCCATATCGAACTGTTCGGCATCGAACTGCAGGAACAGAAAGCCCGCACCCTCAGCCTCCTGCTGTTCGCAGGCCTCGCCCTGGTATTCGGGCTCCTGTTGCTGACCGCATTGTCCGGCCTGCTCCTGGTGCTGTTGTGGGACAGCTATCGCCTGGCCGGGATCGTCGGGCTGTGCGTGTTCTACGGCATTGCCGCGCTGTATTGCGGGTTGCGTCTGAAGGCGGCCGTGTTCGATGAGTCGTCGCCTTTCAGCGCCACGCTCGAGGAACTTGCCAAGGACAGGGAGCGCCTGTTGCCATGAGCCTGCCCGAACTGCCCAATACCCGGAACCCCAGGGAACTGCGCAAGGCGCTGCTGCGCCTGCGCCTGGAAATGCACCGCCAGGAAATCCGCCACGAATCGGCGCAACTGCTCGAACCCGTCCGCCGCCTGCGTGGCGTAGGCGATTCGCTGCACGACGGCCTGGGCATCAAGCACGCGCCCTTGTGGGGCCTGGGCGCAGTGGTCGCCTTGGGTTTTGTCACAGGCAAAGGTGTGCGCAGCGGCAACCTCAGCCGCCTGTTGCGCCTGGGCACCACCCTGGTCCCCCTGGTACGCCTGTTCCTGCGCAGCGGCCAACGTCCCTGAACCTCGTGCCCGCCGCTTGCGCGGGCGCGCTCGACACGGGAAGCTATGGCGTCCACTGATGGGAGATAGAGCCTTGGACTGGCATACCCTGCTGACCCGCGAACGCCTGGGCAAAGCCCTGTACAGCCCCGAGGAGCTGGGGCGCAGCCCCTTCCACAAGGACCATGATCGCATCATCTTCTCCGGCGCCTTCCGCCGCCTGGGGCGCAAGACCCAGGTGCACCCGGTCTCCAGCAACGACCATATCCATACCCGTCTGACCCACTCCCTGGAAGTCAGTTGTGTCGGCCGTTCGCTGGGCATGCGCGTGGGCGAGACGCTACGCGACAACCTGCCCGCCTGGTGCGAGCCCAGCGACCTGGGCATGATCATCCAGTCTGCTTGCCTGGCCCATGACATCGGCAATCCACCGTTCGGGCATTCCGGCGAAGACGCCATCCGCCATTGGTTTCAACAGGCCGCCGGGCGCGGCTGGCTGGACGACATGAGCGACGACCAGCGGGCCGACTTCCTCAATTTCGAAGGCAACGCCCAGGGTTTTCGGGTCCTCACCCAACTGGAATACCACCAGTTCGACGGCGGTACCCGATTGACCTACGCCACCCTGGGCACCTATTTGAAATACCCTTGGAGTGCCCGTCACGCCGACGCCCTGGGCTACAAGAAGCACAAGTTCGGCTGCTACCAGAGCGAACTGGCGCTGCTCGAGCAAATTGCTCGCAAGCTTGGCCTGCCACAGCTCGAGCAGCAACGCTGGGCAAGGCATCCATTGGTGTACCTGATGGAAGCGGCCGACGATATCTGCTACGCGTTGATCGACCTTGAAGATGGCCTGGAGATGGAGTTGCTGCAATACGCAGAAGTGGAGGCCTTGTTGCTCGACCTGGTGGGCGACGACCTTCCCGAGACCTATCGTCAGCTGGGGCCGGCGGATTCGAAGCGACGCAAACTGGCGATTCTGCGCGGCAAGGCCATCGAACACCTGACCAACGCCGCCGCCCAGGCCTTCGTCGAGCAGCAGCACGCCTTGCTCGCCGGCCACCTGGCCGGTGACCTGGTCGAGCACATGCATGGCCCGGCCAAGCGCTGCGTCCTGCAAGCCAAGGACATGGCGCGTAAGAAAATCTTCCAGGACAAGCGCAAGACGTTGCATGAAATAGGCGCCTACACCACCCTTGAGATCCTTCTGAACGCGTTTTGCGGCGCTGCGCTGGAACAGCATGGCGGGCGCACGCCTTCGTTCAAGAGCCGACGTGTCCTGGACCTGATCGGCAACCATGCACCTGACCCCCATGGCTCGCTACACAATGCATTCCTGCGCATGATCGATTTCATCGCCGGCATGACCGATAGTTATGCCAGCGAAATGGCCAGTGAAATGACTGGACGCTCCAGCCCGACATAAGGGCAGGAGCTGCCCAGATCCGATGGGCTTTGATGAAGGAAACATCTTAATAACCAACCCTTCAATTAAACATCTCTTTATATTTCCAAATAAAAAGTAACCAAATTCACCCCTTGCCGCCGCCCCGATACACGGGCGGCGTAGCGCGGATAGTTTTTTACTGTAAGCCTTTTCCCATATCATAATTACAGCCCTTCACCGCATATTCCTCATCTACCAACTGCGCTAAGGTAGATGTTGTTTTCCGACACCTACGCATGGAAGTTGAATATGCACTCTGTATATATCGTCGATGATCACCCCGTTATCCGTCTGGCTGTTCGCATGCTGCTGGAAAATCAGGATTACAAGATTGTCGGCGAGTCGGACAATGGCGTGGACGCCATGCAAATGATCCGCGAAACACGCCCCGACCTGGTAATCCTCGACATTGCCATTCCGAAGCTGGACGGCCTGGAAGTGCTTTCCCGCTTCCAGAGCATGGCACTCCCCTTGAAGGTTCTGGTTCTGACCGCCCAGTCACCTGCGCTATTCGCTGTCCGTTGCATGCAATCCGGCGCCGCAGGGTATGTCGGAAAGCAAGAAGACCTGAGTGAATTGCTAAGTGCAATCAAGGCAGTACTGTCGGGTTATAACTACTTTCCGAGCCAAGCCGTTAATGGCAGCCTCTCCGACGCCAACTCCGAAATACGACTTTTCCGACAGGTCAATGACAGAGAACTGATGGTGTTGCAATTATTCGCGCAAGGCAGAAGCAACAAGGATATCGCCAAGGGCATGTTTCTCAGCAACAAGACCGTCAGCACCTATAAAAAACGGCTCATGCAAAAACTTCAGGTTCAAACATTGGTCGACCTGATCGATGTCGCCAAACGCAACGCCTTGGTTTGAGGTGCGACATGGGGCGGTACCTGGCCATTTATCTTGCCTTGGCGCTGATGTGCAGCTCGGTCCTCGCTGAACCGGCAACACCCAAGGCATTGAACCTGCTTACGCGCTCGAACCTCAAGCCGATGCCGCCCGTGCTGAGCGAAGCACAACGCCAATGGCTTGAAAACAAGCAGGTATTGGTCGTCGGGACATCCTTTCCGGACTATCCGCCGTTCGATATCACCACCGGGGGGCGAGACTACCAGGGGCTCACTGCCGAATATGCAGGATTGATCGGCAGCGCCTTGGGGCTGCAGGTACAGGTGCTGGGTTTCGACAGTCGCCAAGCCGCGATCGACGCACTCACCCGAGGCGAGATCGACCTGCTCGGCAGCGCCAACGGTTACGAGGCCAATGCCGGGCTTGCCCTTTCGCGGCCCTACGCCGTCGACCAACCGGTCCTGGTGACCCGCGAACAGGAAGGTCGTGTACTGGATGACCAGCTCGAAGGCCTACGCCTGAGCATGCTCTACCATTACTTGTCGCCAAAGACCGTATTGCAAACCTACCCAAAGGCCGAACTGCTCGCCTTCCAATCCTCGACCCTGGCGCTCAATGCCGTCGCCTTCGGCCAGGCCGACGTATTCATCGGCGATACCATTTCCACCCATTACCAGCTCAACCGCGGCCACATGCCGCCCCTACGCATGGCCAGTTTCGGCAAGCATGAGGCCGTAGGCTTCAGCTTCGCCCTGCGTCGCCAGGATACCCAACTCAAGGCATTGGTCGACGCAGCCCTCGACACCCAGACCAACGCCATGAAGGCCAGCATCTTCAAACGCTGGGGGGCCGGCAGCGACCTGCTTTTGAGCGACCGCAAGCTGCAGCTTTCGCCAAGCGAGGAACAGTGGCTGCGGGAGCATCCGGTCATGCGCGTGGCCATCAACGAAACGGCCGCCCCCATATCCTATTTCGACAGCAACGGCCATTTTCGAGGCATTGCCGCCGACTTGCTCGAACTCGTCCGCCTGCGCACGGGCCTGCGCTTCGAAATCGAACGGGCCAGCGGCATTCGGGACATGCTGGCCCGGCTCAAGGATGGCCGAGCCGATGTCATCGCGGCCATTTCCAGCGATGAGAAACATGACCTTGCCCTGCATATCAGCCGCCCCTACCTGGAAAGCGCCTATGTATTGGTCACGCGTGCAGGCGGTGATCAGGCGTCATCGCTCGAGCAACTGCAGAACCGCCAGGTCGCGATCATGCGTGACAGCAACATCGCCGAACTGCTCTCGGCACACCATCCGCAGATCGGCAGGATCGAGACGGACAGCCCATTCTTTTCCATGGCCCTGCTCGGCAGCGGCGAGGTGGATGCGGCCATTACCACATTGATCGATGCCAACCACGCACTGGCCGACAACCCGGACCTGGTGATCCGCAGCACGATCGGCAGCGAGCCGGCAACCTTTGCGATGGCCACCAACAGCCAACCCCAGGCGCTCGCCTCGATACTCGACAAGGCCCTGCAGAGCATCTCGCCGGAAGAGCTGGGTGTGATCGACAACCGCTGGCGGGGCTATCGGTTGCATGACGATGCGCCCTGGCGCGAATTTCGGCGCGAAGCCCTGCAGTTCTTGCTGGCCATAGGCTTGCTGTTGCTGCTGGCCTTGCTCTGGAATGCGCACCTGCGTCGACAGATCAAACACCGCCAACGCGTGGAGCGAGCGCTCAACGACCAACTGGAGTTCATGCGCGCCCTGCTCAACGGCACACCCCATCCCATGTATGTACGTGACCGCGAAGGGCGCTTGCAAAGCTGTAACGACAGCTACCTGGAAGCTATCGAAGCACAGGCCGAGGACCTGATTGGCAAGCGCCTGGATGAGAGCCTGGGCAACGAACGTGAATATACCCAGCAGATAGAAACCGACTATCGGCAGGTGATGGCTGCCGGCACGCCCCTGATACTCGATCGTGCCTTGCACATAGGGGGTCGCCACCTGACGCTCTATCACTGGATCCTGCCTTATCGTGATTCTCTGGGCGAAGTCCAGGGCATCATTGGCGGCTGGATCGATATCAGCGAGCGCCGCGAGCTGGTTCAGGAACTGCGCCTGGCCAAGCAGCAAGCCGATGACGCGAACCGTGCCAAAAGCACCTTTCTGGCGACCATCAGCCATGAAATCCGAACGCCCATGAATGCAGTCATCGGCATGCTGGAGCTGGCCGTGCGGCGCGCCGACAAAGGGCAGCTGGACCGACCGGCACTGGAGGTCGCCTATCATTCGGCCAAGGACCTGTTGGGGCTGATCGGAGATATCCTGGATTTCGTTCGTATCGAATCCGGGCATCTCTACCTCGCGCCCGAGCCAGTCGACCCAAGCGCACTGGTGGAATCGGTGGCCCGGATATTCGACGGTCTGGCACGACAGAAGGGCCTCGCCTTGCAAGTGGTGATCGCACCGGATGCCCGCTGTCATGCCCTGCTCGACCCATTACGCTTCAAGCAGGTCGTCTCCAACCTGGTGAGCAATGCCATCAAGTTCACCGAAGATGGCCAGGTGTGCATCGACCTCGCCCTCGACGACAAATCGGGTACACCTGTCCTGGAGCTGCAGGTGCGTGATACCGGCATCGGCATCCATGAAGATGACCTGCAGCGATTGTTCAACCCGTTCGTTCAGGCCAACCCTCACAGCGAAGGCGCCCGGGCGGGTACTGGCCTGGGCCTTGCGATCAGCCAGAGCTTGTGCGAAATGATGGGAGGCGACCTGACGATCAAGAGCCTTCCGGGTGTGGGGACCCAGGTCCGCTTGGTCATGCCGCTGCAATGTGTCGCGCCCCCAATGGAAGCTGCGCCGCTGATACCTGAGGTCGAGGCGCCGGTGGCGCGCCTGAAAGCGCTCGTGATCGACGATCACCCGGCCAACCTGTTGCTGATGGAGCAACAATTGAGTTTCCTGGGGCTACGCCTGAACAGTGCTCGCGATGGCCATGAAGGCTTGGAAAAATGGCGCACGGGCGGTTTCGACCTGGTGATTCTGGACTGCAACATGCCACGCATGAGCGGCTACCAGGTAGCCGAAGCGATCCGAGCGCACGAGCACCAGCTCGGCTGGCCACGTTGCGTGATCCTTGGCTATACCGCCAATGCCCAGCCTGAGGTACGTCAGAAATGCCTGGATGTCGGCATGGACGATTGTCTGCTCAAGCCCATCAGCTTGCACATGTTGAACCAACGCCTCGCTGCCATCGCCCCCACCCGCCCGGGTAAGCAGGCGAACCCGCGCCCCAAACCTTTCGAACCCGCAGGCCTGACCGCCATCGCCGGAGAGAACCCCGCCAACCATGAACGGCTGCTCAAAGCGCTGCAACTAAGCCTGCAACAGGACCTGACTACATTGATGGCCATCGACCCAGACCTTGATCCACAGAAGCTCGCCACCCAGGCGCACCATATCCTTGGCGTAGCGAGGATGCTCGACGCGCGGGCGCTGGTAAAGGCTTGTGAGGCGCTGGAGTGCCAGCCATTGGCTTTGCCGCAACGCAAGCTGCGAAGGCAGGCCTTGGCACGGCACATGCGCCGTGTCGAGAACGCCCTGGCCAGGCATCTGCAGGATCTGGCCAGGGCTCGCTGAAGCGGCGCGCCGAACGGCGGCCGCACAGGTGGATCAGGAAGCCGGGGTATTGATCGGCTTGTCCGGATACCAGGCGTCCAGCAGCGGGCTGAGTTCGATCTTGGTCAGTTCGCTACGACCCTTGAGCCAGGCTTCGACAATAGCGCGCTGCTCTTCGCTGACCGAGCCACGCTTGGCCAGGCAGACCAGGCCGAAATCATCGCCGCCAACATAATCCAGGCCGTTGGCATCCATGGCTTCGGCGAGGAAGGCATCGAGGAAGGCGTCGATGGCTTCGTCGGACAGGTCTTCCTTGAATTCCAGGTTCAGTTCGAAACCCAGCTCCTGGAATTCGTCCACGCAGAGCTTCTTGCGCAGGCGACGGGAACGGTTGGTGGCCATGAAACAATCCTCTTGAGTATTAACGCGCGGCACTTTACCAGTTTCCGCGCCAGAGCGGCGCTTTTCCGTCGAACATGACCCATGGTCGGTGCGCTTGGGGCATAATGCGCACAGTATTTTGTCGTGGGGCCATCATCTATACAGCCCCGTTGTCATTTTCCCTCGTCCGCAGGGTTGAAATCGCACATGATCAAAACGCTTCGCCCCCTGATTCTCGCCGGCCTGTTCCTGCCGTTCGCCATGACCAGCCAGGCCGCCACGGTCAATACCACCCTCTCGCCCAAGGTGCAGCAGGCGCTGAAGGCCAACAAGCTGCAGGATTCGGCGCTGTCCCTGGTAATGCTGCCTCTGGACGGCCCAGGCACGCCGACCGTGTTCAACGCTGATGTCTCGGTCAATCCTGCCTCGACCATGAAACTGGTCACCACCTACGCGGCGCTGGAGCTGCTCGGCCCGACCTTCCAGTGGAAAACCGAGTTCTACACCGACGGCACCCTGAGCAACGGTGTACTCAACGGCAACCTGTATCTCAAAGGTGGCGGCGACCCGAAGCTGAACATGGAGAAACTCTGGTTGCTGATGCGCGACCTGCGTGCCAACGGCGTGCGTACCATTACCGGCGACTTGGTGCTGGACCGCAGCCATTTCGTCCAGCCCAACCTGCCACAGTTCAATGACGACGGCGGCGACATGAACAAGCCGTTCCTGGTACGCCCTGATTCGCTGTTGGTCAACCTCAAGGCCCTGCGCTTCGTGGCCCGTAACGACGGCGGCAAAGTGACGGTGGCCGTCGAGCCGCCATTGGCCAACATCCGTATCGACAACCAGGTCAAGGCCGTGGCGTCCAAGCGTTGCACGGGTGATGTGCGCTACAACCCGGTGCCCCAGGCCGACGGTGTCAGCGTGGTGGTCAGTGGCCAGCTTGGTGATGGCTGCAACTCCCAGACCTACCTGTCGCTGCTCGACCATCCGACCTACGCCGCTGGCGCCGTACGTGCGATCTGGAACGAGCTGGGCGGCAGCATCCAGGGCCGCGACCGGATCGAGAACGTGCCCAAGAGCGCACGCCTACTGGCCCGAGCGTTCTCGCCGGACCTGGTGGAAGTGATCCGCGATATCAACAAGTACAGCAACAACACCATGGCCCAGCAGCTGTTCCTAAGCCTGGGGGCACAGTTCCGCACCGATGCCGACGGGGATGACGCACGTGCCGCCCAGCGTGTGGTGCGCCAGTGGCTGGCGAAGAAAGGCATCACCGCCCCGCACCTGGTCATGGAGAACGGCTCCGGGCTATCCCGTGCCGAACGGGTCAGCACCCGTGAAATGGCGGCGCTGTTGCAGGCGGCCTGGAAGAGCCCTTATGCAGCAGAATTCATAAGCTCCATGCCCCTGGTGGGCATGGACGGGACCATGCGCAAACGGCTCAAGCGCACCGCGCTCAGTGGCGAGGGCCATATCAAGACCGGGACGCTCAATACGGTCCGGGCAATCGCCGGCTTCAGCCGGGACAGCAATGGGCATACCTGGGCCGTGGCGGCGATCTTGAACGACCCCAAGCCTTGGGGCGCGTCCCAGGTTCTGGACCAAGTGTTGCTGGACCTTTATCGCCAGCCCAAGGTGGGTGCCGGGACCGTGGGCGTCGTGCCCTGATGGCCCGGAGCCTGGCCTTCAGCGCCTGGGTCTGAATGATCGATGGCGATAGGGGCATGCTACCTGGCTGGCAATCCCGGCCCTGTCGCCGGCAAGCCGGCTCCCACAAAGACCAGTAGCGCCCCGGATCTTTGTGTGGCAGCCGGCTTGCCGGCGATGGGCTGCAAAGCAGCCCGCTACCTCTCCCATATCATCCCTCAGAGCAATTCCGACTCCACCCGATCCCGGCCCGCCTGCTTGGCCGCATAAACCCCGGCATCTGCTCGCAGCAACAACGCATCCGCGCCCTCACCCGCCCGCCATCCCGCCACCCCGAAACTCGCCGTCACCCGTCCGACCCCCTCGACCGCCACAGTCCGCACCCCCTGCCACAACTCCAGCGCCAGCAACCGCGCCTGCTCGGCATTGCTGCCTGGGCACAACACCATGAATTCCTCGCCGCCCAGGCGACAGAACACATCCGTGCGACGCAGCCGATTGCCAATCCGCTGGCACAGGCTGCGCAGCACATGGTCCCCGACCGCATGCCCATACTGGTCGTTGATGCGCTTGAAGTGATCGATGTCCAGCATGATCACTGCCAGGTCCAGGCCATCGCGCTGGGCCCGCTCGAGCTCATGCTTGAGCCGCTCCTGGAAGTAGCGACGGTTGTGGATGCCTGTCAGCGAATCGGTGACCGACAGGGCGCGTAGCTCCTCCTCCACCCGCTTGAGGTCGGAAATATCCGTCAAATACCCATGCCAGACCGTGCAGCCGGCATCGTCGACTTCCGGCGTCGCCTCCCCGCGGACCCAACGCAGGCCCGCCTTGGGCAGCACGACCCGGTATTCCTCACGCCAGGGCGTCAGGTGCTCGGCGGAATACCGCACCGACCTGCGCACGCGTTCCAGGTCGTCCGGGTGGATGCGCTCGTACACCACCGAGGCGTCTTCACGCAGCACCTGCAGGTCGATCTCGTAGATGTCGCGCAGCCCTTGGCTTGCGTAGGAAAAGCACGAATGCCCGTCGGCGTCCTGCCGATACTGGTAGATACCGCCCGGCACTTCGGCACTGAGCTTTTCCAGGAGCCGGTCACGTGCCGCCAGGGCCTCGTGGACCCGTCGCCGCTCGGTGACATCGATACAGATCGCCAGGTACCCCACCCACAGGCCCTGCTCGTCAAGCACGGTCGTCACCAGCATGTTCGCCAGCAGGTGGCTGCCATCCTTGCGCACCAGGGTCCATTCCCCCGGCTCGCTGCCACTCTCCTGTACCGTCTCGGCGAACATCGCCTGGCCGCCGCCGAAATCACGTCCGTAGCGCACGCTCAAGGCATGAGCGCGCTGGGTCAGCTCCTCGGGCGGAACCAGGTCCTCCAGGCGCAACCGGCCGACCGCCTCGCTGGCCGAATAGCCCAGCATGCGTTCGGCACCGGCATTGAAGGTGCTGACCACGCCCCTGAGGCTGGTGGCGATGATCGCCACCTGGGTGGCGGCATCCAGCAC
The DNA here is from genome assembly GCF_048068175.1 of Pseudomonas sp. NY15356. Taxonomy (NCBI): domain Bacteria; kingdom Pseudomonadati; phylum Pseudomonadota; class Gammaproteobacteria; order Pseudomonadales; family Pseudomonadaceae; genus Pseudomonas; species Pseudomonas sp. NY15356. The sequence goes on from NZ_JBLUPW010000007.1 coordinate 105,382, forward strand.
GCTGCGCAGCTGGTTATGGGTGTCGCGCAGGGATTGCTCGCTGACGCGCAGCTCAGCGGTGCGTTGCTCCACCAGGCCCAGAGCGCGCTGGCGCTGGCTGAACAGGCTGTAGAGCAAGGTGCTGAGCAGCAGGCTCAACAAGCCGCCCAGCAAACCGATGGCCACCGAAGCGGAGGAGCGGTTGGCCTGGAGGAAGGCCAGACTGGGGCGGATGTCGAGCTGGTAATGATGGTCTGCCAAGTGCAGCAGGTGGCTGCTGGCCAGGGACACCGGGGCGATAGGGTTCTGTGAGTCGAACAGCACCTCCGGGCCCTTGTCCCCGGAATTATCGGTGATGCGCACCACCAGGTTGTCCTCCTCCGACGGCGGCAGGCCTTCGGCAATCAGACGTCGCATGCTCAGCAGCGCCATCACATAGCCCGTCGGCAGACCGGCGACCACGCCGTCGGCGAATACCGGCGCGACCATCAGCACGCCACGCGCATAGGCCGGCTCGACATTGATCATGTCCAGCGGCGCCGAAACCGCCATGCCGCCCGGCGACTGGGCGCGGATCAACGTAGCCTCGCGCAGGGGCTGGCCACGCAGGTCGAGGCCATAGGGCTGTCCCTGCAGCGAGGCGGCCTGGGTATAGAGCACCGGGTAGTAGTAGTCGCGCTCGGCGGCTGGCTGCCAACCGCCCTGCGCGCCTTGGTCGCGAATCTGGTAGTCCTGGCCCAGCCACACCCTGGCCCGGCGCTCGAAGTCGCCTCGCTGGCCGGCATCGACCCGCGGCGCCCAGGAATAGGCCTGGGTGCGGTACAACAATGGCCGGGCATAGCCATCGAACTCCAACGGAGTGATCTGGGTGGAATAGCTGAAGAAGCGCCGCAGCCCGTCCAGGCGCTGCTCCTGGTCTTCGAAACGTTCGGCGATACGGCTGTAGCGCTCGTTGGCCAGCAAGTCGAAACGCTGGCGCAACTGCTGCTTATAGAATGTCTGGGCGGCGATCACCAAGGCGGCCGTGAGCAGCCCGCCGGCGACCAAGGCCGCCAGCGCCACCGCCCACGCAGGCACGGCTTCGCGAAATACGCCAAGCACCTTCGCACGCACGCCACACTTCATAGAAGGCTCTCACCACGTCAGCGTCCTGCGAATTGTCCAGCCCTTCGCTCAGTTATAGCTATTGGCCACTAGGCGCGCAACGTAGCTGGTCGGCTCAGCGGGCCTGAATGCGCCAGGCTTTGTGGATCCGGTTGTTACGGGCGAAATCCGGGTCCAGGGTCCGCGCGCTGATCTCCTCGACCGCATAACGCTCCTCCAGCCCGGCGTCGAGCTGGAACTTGCGGAAGTTGTTCGAGAAATACAGCACCCCCCCTGGCGCCAGCCGGGCCATAGCCAGGTCCAGCAGTTGCACATGGTCGCGCTGTACGTCGAACACGCCTTCCATGCGCTTGGAGTTGGAGAAGGTCGGCGGGTCGATGAAGATCAGGTCATAGCTGTCGCGGTTGCCCTCCAGCCATGCCATGACGTCGCCCTGCTCGAGGCGGTGACGGTCGGAGAAGCCATTGAGCGCCAGGTTGCGTCGCGCCCAGTCCAGGTAGGTCTTGGACAGGTCGACGCTGGTGGTGCTGCGCGCCCCGCCCTTGGCCGCATGCACGGTGGCCGTGGCGGTGTAGCAGAACAGGTTGAGGAAGCGCTTGCCGGCCGCTTCGCGCTGAATGCGCATACGCATCGGGCGATGGTCCAGGAACAGGCCGGTGTCCAGGTAGTCGGTGAGGTTGACCAGCAGCTTGACGCCACCTTCGTTCACTTCATGGAAACGTCCTTCGGCACCCTGGCGCTCGTACTGGCGGGTTCCACTCTGGCGCTCGCGGCGCTTGAGCACTACGCGCTGCGGGTCGATGCCCAGCGCCTGGGGGATGGCCGCCAGGGCGTCGAGCAGGCGCGCCTGGGCCTTGTCCGGGTCGACCGAACGCGGTGCGGCATATTCCTGCACGTGCACCCAGTCCTGGTAGAGGTCCACGGCCAGGGCATATTCGGGCATGTCGGCATCGTACAGCCGGTAGCAACCGACCTGCTCGCGACGGGCCCACTTGCCCAGTTGCTTGAGGTTCTTCTGCAGGCGGTTGGCGAACATCTGCGCGCCCTCGGACAGGCGTGCCGGCTCGCTGGCAACCGCCGCAGGGCGGCGCGGCTCGCCCGCTTCAGGCTCGGCCTGGCGGCGCTCGCCGGTCACGAACTGGTCGGGCTGCACCTTGAACAGCAACAACTTGCAGGGCAGCGCGCCGTTCCAGAACGCGTACTGCTTGTGGCTGCGAATGCCCATGCGCTTGCCCAGCTCCGGCGCACCGGTGAACACCGCCGCCTCCCAACCCAGGCACGCCTGGCGCAGGCGCTCGCCAAGGTTCTGGTAGAGGTAGAGCAGGCTCGCCTCGTCGCCCAGGCGCTCGCCATAGGGTGGGTTGCTGATCACCAGGCCTTTCTGATTCTGGTCCGGGCGCGGCTCGAAGCTGCCCACCTCGCCCTGGTAGATCTTCACCCAGTCGCCCAGGCCCGCGCGCTCGACGTTGTTGCGCCCCGGCTGGATCAGCCGAGGGTCGGCTTCGTAGCCGCGAATCCACAGCGGCGGCTTGGCCAACCCTGCCTGGGCACGGGCCTGGGCCTCGTCATGTACCTTGCGCCACAGCGCCGGCACATGGCCGAGCCAGGCCGTGAAGCCCCAGCGTTCGCGCTTGAGGTTAGGTGCAATATCGGCAGCGATCATCGCCGCTTCGACCAGGAAGGTGCCCACGCCGCACATGGGGTCAGCCAGGGCGCCGCCTTCGGCGGCGATACGCGGCCACCCGGCACGGATCAGCACCGCCGCAGCCAGGTTCTCCTTCAGCGGCGCAGCGCCTTGCTGCAGGCGGTAGCCGCGCTGGTGCAGGCTGTGGCCGGAAAGGTCCAGGGACAGGATCGCCTCACCGCGCTCCAGGCGCAGGTGCACGCGCACGTCCGGGTCGATCTTGTCCACCGAGGGGCGCTGGCCTTCACGGTTGCGCAGCTTGTCGACAATGGCGTCCTTGACCTTCAGGGCACCGAAGTGGGTGTTGTCGATACCTGAGCCGTGGCCGCTGAACTCCACCGCCAGGGTGCCGTCGGCCATCAGGTGGTCCTGCCAGTCGACACCATGGACGCCGCCGTAGAGCTCGTCGGCGTTCTTCATGGAAAAGCGCTTGAGCACCAGCAGCACGCGGTTGGCCAGGCGCGACCACAGGCACAGGCGGTAGGCGGTTTCCATGTCGGCCGAGCCGCGGATCGCCGAGGTGTGCTCGCGCACCTCTTCAAGGCCCAGGCTGCGGGCTTCCTCGGCGAGCAGGCCTTCCAGGCCTTTGGGGCAGGTGAGATAGAGTTCGAAACGGTCCGACATGAGCAATCCAAAGCCTTGGGCTGGTTGAGTGACGGGCCGACGCATCGCCCCGCCTGAGTTTGCCCGGGCGCCCTTCCAGCAGGCGCTCGGGTGGCCTTGCCCATTGAGGGAAGGCCGGGCCACCTGATCGACGAGCCCATCGCGTCATGGCGAAAGTGGGTTAGATCATCAGGCAGTATGAAAATTTCCAGCGACGGGGCCGCCAATGTGACCCTTCGTCGCATTTCAAATTGTTACGGTCATCATCCGGCACCACTGGCCAGGTGACTGCACAGCAGCGCTAAACCCTGATCATAGCGGGCTCAACGATAAATCAAGTTGAGTCGCATTTATTTACTTATCCTTTGACCCTTGGAAAGGTTACGTCCTTATGACAAATCGATCATTCACACTGTGACTCGCTTTGGTTAGAACTGACCTCAGGTTGTCTCGCAACGAGGCAACACCTTCCGCTCGCCACGCCGGCAGCGAGCGCAAACCGGCAGAACGATTCTGCCCGGCCTCGGAGAGGCCGACGGGACATTACAGTCAACAAGTGAGGGCAACACCCTATGAGAAGACTTAAGCGTGATCCGTTGGAAAGAGCATATTCACGTGGCTACCAGTATGGGGTCACCGGCAAATCCCGCGAGCTTTGCCCCTTCAACCTGCCGTCCGTACGTCAAGCCTGGATCAATGGCTGGCGCGAAGGACGCGGTGACAACTGGGATGGCATGACCGGCACCGCTGGCATCCAGAGACTCAACGAAAATCACGCCGTTGGCTGAGACGAGGACACTGAATTCGAGTCACCATGCGCGCCCTATCCGGGCGGCGGGCTGAGGCCCAGGGGCCCCCTCGAGGGGCCCTTTTTTATGCCCGTTCCTTTATTGCCGAGGCATCGCCGCAATGGCATCCACCGCCTCGCGGAGCAGCGCAGGCCCCTTGTAGATAAAGCCCGAGTACACCTGCACCAGGCTGGCACCCGCGGCAATCTTTTCCGCTGCGTGACGCCCTTCGGTGATCCCGCCTGCGGCGATGATCGGCAACCTGCCGGCCAGTTCACCGGCCAATACCTTCACCGTGTGGGTGCTCTTCTCCAGCACCGGCGCACCGGACAGGCCACCGGCCTCGTCACCGAACGGCAGGCCCTGCACGCCTTCGCGGCCGAGCGTGGTGTTGGTGGCGATCACCGCGTCCATGCCGGTTTCCATCAGCGCCGAGGCCACCAGCGCGGTTTCCTCGTCGGTCATGTCCGGGGCGATCTTGATGGCCAGGGGCACGCGCTTGCCGTGCTCGGTGGCCAACTGCTCGCGGCGCACCGCCAGCGCCTGCAGCAATTGCTTGAGCGAATCGCCGAACTGCAAGGTGCGCAGGCCTGGGGTGTTGGGCGAGCTGACGTTGACGGTGATATAGCTGGCGTCGGCGTAGACCTTCTCCAGGCAGATCAGGTAGTCGTCAACCGCGCGCTCGACCGGCGTGTCGAAGTTCTTGCCGATGTTGATGCCCAGCACACCGTCATAACGTGCTGCGCGAACCCGCGCCAGCAGGTGATCGACGCCGAGGTTGTTGAACCCCATGCGGTTGATGATCGCCGTGGCTTCGGGCAGGCGGAACAGACGCGGCTTGGGGTTGCCCGGCTGAGGGCGCGGGGTCACGGTGCCGATCTCGACGAAGCCGAAACCCAGCTGGGCGAAACCGTCGATGGCCGCGCCGTTCTTGTCCAGGCCAGCGGCCAGACCGACCGGGTTGGCGAAGTTCAAGCCCATGACCGTTACCGGCAACGCCGCCGGCTGCTTGCACAGCAGGCCGTTCAGACCGAGGCGGCCACCGGCGCCGATCAGGTCCAGGGACAGGTCGTGGGAGGTTTCCGGGGAAAGCTTGAACAGCAGCTGGCGGGCCAGGGTATACATGGGCAGGCAAGACTCGCGGTGAGTGAGCGGGCGATTATAGCCAGCGCGCGGCCCGGGCGACAGGGGCGCTGGCACATGGGTTGCTTCGCAAGGTACAGGCAGACAGCCCCGTATCGGCGAGGAACCCCTTGAATACAGCACTCCCCACGACACCCCTGGCCTGGGTCAATGGCAGCGATGCCCCCGAGAAAACCTCCCTGGACATCGGCTTCATGGCCTTGACCGACTGCGCGCCAGTCGTAGTGGCCGCCACACAAGGCTTCGCCCAGCTGCACGGCCTGACCCTCAACCTCAGGCGCCAGGCCTCCTGGGCCGGGCTGCGCGACAAGCTGGTCAGTGGCGAACTGGACGCCGCCCATTGCCTGTACGGCCTGGTCTATGCCGTGCACCTGGGCCTGGGCGGCGTCCCCAGCCATGCCATGGCCGTGCTCATGGGCCTGAACCAGAACGCCCAGGCCCTGAACCTCTCCCCGGCCCTGCAGCGCAAAGGCGTGACCAGCCCCGAGGCGTTGTCGCGCCTGGTGCACCAGCATGGCGCACGCCTGACCTTCGCCCAGACCTTCCCCACCGGCACCCACGCCATGTGGCTGTACTATTGGCTGGCCAGCAAGGGTATCCATCCACTGCAGGACGTGCGCAGTGTGGTGGTACCTCCCGCGCAAATGGCTGCCCACCTGCAGGCTGGACGCATCGACGGCTTTTGCGTCGGCGAGCCCTGGTCGGCCGATGCGGTGGCCAAGGGCTTGGGCTTTACCTTGGCGACCAGCCAGTCGATCTGGCCGGACCACCCGGAAAAAGTCCTCGGCGCTACCCGCTCATTCGTAGAGCAATACCCCAACAGTGCCCGAGCGTTGTTGAAAGCCGTTCTGGCTGCCAGCCGATTCATCGAGCAATGCCAGGAAAACCGTCGTAGCACAGCCCAACTGCTCAGCGGCAAGGCCTACCTGGACGCCCCGCTGGGCAGCATCGAACCGCGACTGCTCGGCGACTACCAGGACGGCCTTGGCAACCAGTGGCACGACCCTCACGCCCTGCGCCTGTTCGACCAGGGGCGGGCGAACATGCCCTACCTGTCCGACGGCATGTGGTTCATGACCCAGTTCCGCCGCTGGGGCCTGCTACGCGAAGACCCGGACTACCGGGAGATCGCCCACCAAGTCCAGCAGCTGGATCTTTACCGACAGGCAGCCGAGGCCATCGGCGTGCCATGCTCCTATCCCCTCATGCGCAGCAGCCTGCTGATCGACGGCAGCCGCTGGGACGGCAGCGACCCTTACGGCTATGCCCGCAGCTTCCGCCTGCATGCCCTGGATGACGCTCTCGGCACCCGAGCCGGACTGTGAGGAGCACGAACATGCTGCGTATCCTGCTGATCGACGATACCGAGAAGAAAGTCGGCCGCCTCAAGGGCGCCCTGATCGAGGCGGGCTTCGAGGTGATCGAGGCCGGCGCGCTGACCATCGACCTGCCCACCTGTGTCGAAACTGTGCACCCGGACGTGATTCTGATCGATACCGAATCACCGGGCCGGGATGTGATGGAACAGGTGGTTCTGGTCAGCCGCGACCGCCCTCGCCCGATCGTGCTGTTCACCGACGAGCACGACCCGGGCGTGATGCGCCAGGCGATCCAGGCCGGGGTCAGCGCCTATATCGTCGAAGGCATCCAGGCCACGCGCCTGCAGCCGATCCTCGACGTGGCCATGGCCCGCTTCGAAAGCGACCAGGCGCTCAAGGCACAGTTATTGGCTCGCGACCAGCAACTGGCCGAACGCAAGCGCATCGAACAAGCCAAAGGGCTGTTGATGAAGATGAAAGACTGCAACGAGGAACAGGCCTACACGCTGATGCGACGCCAGGCCATGAGCCGCCAGCAGAAGCTGATACAGGTGGCCGAGCAGATCATCGCCATGCACGAGATGCTGGGCTAGGCACCGAAAATCCAAAGCCCCCCGCCTACAGTTGGCCCATCTCTTGCTGAGCAAACCTCACCGGTAGCCAGAGGCGGCTACCTCACTTGATTCCCGACAAAGACGTCGCTCTCCCCTCCTCTCGTGGAGCGGGCAGCGGCGTCTTTTTCGTTCCAGCCCTGCACAGCCAGGGCGTGACCAGCGTTGCAGCCACGCGAGGTGTTCGATGAATACGAGCTTCTGGAAATCCGGGCATGTCCCCACCCTGTTTGCCGCGTTCCTGTATTTCGACCTGAGCTTCATGGTCTGGTACCTGCTGGGCCCCTTGGCGGTGCAGATCGCCACCGACCTCGGGCTCAGCGCACAGCAACGGGGCCTGATGGTGGCCACGCCGATCCTGGCCGGCGCCGTGCTGCGTTTCGTCATGGGCCTGCTGGTCGATCGTTTGTCGCCGAAGACGGCCGGGTTGCTCGGCCAGGTCGTGGTGATCGCCGCCTTGGCCAGCGCCTGGCATCTGGGCATCCATAGCTATGGGCAAGCCTTGCTGCTGGGCGTATTCCTCGGCTTTGCCGGCGCCTCGTTCGCTGTCTCCCTGCCCCTGGCCTCGCAGTGGTATCCCCCTCAGCACCAGGGCAAGGCCATGGGCATCGCCGGCGCGGGCAATTCCGGCACGGTGTTCGCCGCCCTGTTGGCCCCGGCCCTGGCGGCGGCCTATGGCTGGAACAACGTGTTCGGCTTCGCCCTGCTGCCCCTGGTGCTGACCCTGGCCTTGTTCGCCCTGCTGGCACGCAATGCACCGCAACGGCCCAAGCCCAAGGCCATGGCGGACTACCTCAAGGCCCTGGGCGACCGCGACAGCTGGTGGTTCATGTTCTTCTACAGCGTAACCTTCGGCGGTTTCATCGGCCTGGCCAGTGCCCTGCCCGGCTATTTCAGCGACCAGTACGGCCTGAGCCCGGTGACCGCCGGCTACTATACGGCCGCCTGCGTATTCGCCGGGAGCCTGATGCGCCCCCTGGGCGGCGCCCTGGCCGACCGGTTCGGCGGGATCCGCACCTTGCTGGCCATGTACAGCGTGGCCGCCATCTGCATCGCCGCGGTCGGCTTCAACCTGCCCAGCGCCATGGCGGCCTTGGCCCTGTTCGTCAGCGCCATGCTCGGCCTTGGCGCGGGCAACGGCGCGGTGTTCCAACTGGTGCCCCAGCGCTTTCGCCAGGAGATCGGCGTGATGACAGGGCTCATCGGCATGGCCGGGGGCATCGGAGGGTTCCTCCTGGCCGCCGGGCTGGGGGCGATCAAGCAACATACCGGCGACTACCAGCTAGCCCTGTGGTTGTTCGCCAGCCTCGGCCTTTTGGCCTGGTTCGGCCTGCACGGTGTCAAACAGCGCTGGCGCACCACCTGGGGCTCTGCGGCCGTCACTGCGGCGCGGGTCTGAGGAAGTACCCATGAGCCTGCAGTTGAGCTTCGCCCAAGCCACGGCCACCGGCCCACGGGCCGAGAACCAGGATGCCCTGCGCCTGGTCACGCCCGCTGCGGAGCTGGCCGCCAGCAAGGGCTACCTGTGCGCGCTGGCCGATGGCGTCAGCCAGTGTGCCGACGGCGGCCTGGCCGCGAAGGCCACCCTGCAGGCGCTGGCCCTGGACTACTACGCCACCCCGGCCACCTGGGGCGTGACCCAGGCCCTCGACCGCCTGTTGCTGGCACAGAACCGCTGGCTGCGTGCCCAAGGCAACGGCCAGCCGCTGCTGACCACACTCAGCGCCCTGGTATTGCGCGGGCGGCGTTTCACGTTGGCCCACGTGGGCGACTGCCGCATCTACCGCTGGCACGCAGGCCACCTGAAGTGTTTAAGCGAAGACCATGTCTGGGACCAGCCCGGCATGCAGCATGTGCTCAAGCGGGCCCTGGGGCTGGACCAGCACTTGCTGGTGGACTACCTCGAGGGTGAGCTGCAGGTCGGCGATTGCTTCATGCTGCTCAGCGATGGCGTCTGGGCGACCCTTGGCGATCGGCTTATCCAGTCGATACTGCATGACCAGCCCGACCTGCAGGCAGCCGCCGACACCCTGGTCGCCACGGCCCACCATGCCGGCAGCCAGGACAACGCCAGCGCCCTGCTGGTGCGCGTGGACCAGCTGGGCCCGGCCAACCTCGGCGATACCTTGGCGCACCTGCAGCAATGGCCGGTGCCCGGGCTGCTACGCCCAGGCCAGTCGATCGATGGCTGGCAGGTCGATGCAGTGCTGTCGCGCAGCCGTCAATCGGTGCTGTATCGGGTGCACGACAGCCAGGGGCAAGCCTGGCTGCTCAAGACCCTGCCTGAGGACCTGCGTGCCGAACCGGGCGCCACCCAGCGCCTGTTGCTGGAAGAATGGTTCCTGCGCCGGGTCGCCGGGCGGCATTTTCCCGAAGTGCACAGCGCCAGCCAGCGCCAGCACCTGTACTACCTGATGCGCGAATACCCAGGGCAGACCCTGGCGAGCCTGTTTGCCGAGCATGGACCGCTGCCCCTGCAGCGCTGGCTGGAGGTGGCGCGCCAGCTACTGCTAGCAGTCGGCGCACTGCACCGGCGCAACCTGCTGCATCGGGACATCAAGCCGGACAACCTGCACCTTGGCAGCGATGGCCAGGTACGGCTGCTGGATTTTGGCCTGGCCTATTGCCCGGGTTTGTCCGAGGACGCGGCCCACGCGCTGCCCGGTACCCCTTCGTTCATCGCACCGGAAGCGTTCGAAGGCGCCCAGCCCAGCCCGCAGCAGGACCTCTATGCGGTCGGGGTGAGCCTGTATTTCCTGCTCACGGGGCGTTACCCGTATGGCGAGGTCGAGGCGTTCCAGCGGCCCCGGTTCGGCGTGGCGGTCGATCCGGCACGCTACCGACCGGATGTGCCGGCCTGGGTGCAGGGGAACCTGTTGCGAGGAGTAGCGCGTGAGCCTGCGCGACGGTTCGAGACGGCCGAGGAATGGTTGCTGGCCTTCGAGCGAGGAGACAGGGACGAGGCGCCCAAGCGAGCCCGGCCGCTGCTGGAAAGGGAACCGTTGAAGGTCTGGCAGGGGGTGGCGTTACTGTCGTTGCTGCTGAACCTGCTCCTGCTGGTGCTTTTGCTCAAGCGATGAGACGTCACGGCATTGCTGCTCCCACAGAGCGAAGCCTGCAGGCCAAAAAAAGAAAAACCCGGCCGAAGCCGGGTTTTTCGTGAAGCATCAAACCAAATTACTTGGCCTGGGCTTCGACCTGAGCTTCAACGCGACGGTTGATAGCGCGGCCTTCTTCGGTGGCGTTGTCAGCAACCGGACGGGTCTCACCGTAGCCAACCGAGTCGATACGGCTGGATTCAACACCGTACTGCTGGGTCAGGACTTCCTTGACAGCATTGGCACGACGCTCGGACAGCTTCTGGTTGTAAGCATCCGGACCAACGGAGTCGGTGTGACCTTCAACGGTGGTGGTGGTCTGTGGGTACTGCTTCATGAAGTCAGCCAGGTTCTTGATGTCGCCGTAGCTGTTTGGCTTGACGACCGACTTGTCGAAGTCGAACTTGACGTCCAGCTCAACACGTACGACTTCGGCAACAGCCGGGCAGCCGTCGGCGTCAACGGTAACGTTGGCCGGGGTGTCAGGGCACTTGTCGACGTTGTCGCAGACGCCGTCGTTGTCGCTGTCGGAGCAGACTTCGGCAACAGGAGCCGGAGCAGCTTCAGCTTGCTTCGGGCTACCGCCGAAGTTCATGCCGATACCGACGCTCGGGGCCCACTCGGTGTCGCCCTGGTCGATGTTGTACTGAGCTTCGACACCGGCACGGGCGTAGAACATGTCGGTGATGTACCACTTGGCACCAGCGCCAACGTTGGCGAAGGTGGAGTGGTCACGACCGCCACGGCCGGTCTGGCCCAGGCTCTGGTGCGAGAAACCAGCCGAAACGTACGGACGGATGGCGTCGTACGGGTTGTTGAAGTGGTAAACGGCGTCCAGGGCGGTGTTGGAGCCCTTGATGTTCTTGCCGTCTTCGCCACGAGCGTTGTGAACTTCGTCGTAGCCCAGACGCAGTTCGACGTCGTCGGTCAGGAAGTAACCGATCGAGCCACCGAACAGGTTGCCGTCGTTCTTGAAGTCGCGCTGGCTGTCGAAGAACTCCTTCTTGTAGAAGATCTCGGTCTCGACGGCGCCTTGACCTTGTGCCAGAGCGCCAAACGAAGTGGCGGCTACAAGCGAACCAATGGCCAAGCCCAAGGTGTTTTTCAATTTCATCCGTTAAATCCCCATCTGGTGATAGTTAAGCAGTCCCACCAACATCCGGGGGACAACTCGACGGCAAGTCTAGCAGAACTTGCCGGTTGGTTAGAGATATTTACGCGCCACTAAGTTTCAGTGAGCCCCGCAAATTTCTCTCTAAGCTTGTCGAGCGCACGCTTGTAGCGCATTTTCGTGGCGCTCAGGCCCATGTGCATGATGTCTGCGATCTCCTGGAATTCCAGCTCTGCGACAAATCGAAGCACCAGGATTTCCCGGTCGATCGGGTTCACATGCACCAGCCATTTATCCAGCCCGCCTTTTTCTTCAGGTTTCGGTGCCTTGTCCTCGGACGCCTCTTCCATAGGGTCCAGGCTCAGGGCATCCATCAGCCTTCGCTTGCGTCGTTCCTTGCGGTACTGGGTAATGCATTCGTTGTAGGTGATGCTGTAGAGCCAGGTCTTGAACTTGGACTTTCCCTCGAAGTTCTTCAGGCCGTACAGCACTTTGAGCATCACTTCCTGACAGACATCGTCGGCATCCCGGTCGTTCCCCAGGTAACGTGCACAGACGTTGAACAGGGTCCGTTGGTAGCGCCGCATGAGCTCCTCATAGGCGCGGGTTACGTGAAACAGCTCCTCATGCGAACGCGCCACCAACTCCTCGTCAGTGAGTTCTCGGGGGTCATAGCGCATGGGCGGCGAATGAACTTTATTCAAAACGGATCTGGCCGACAGTCGGGTCAATGTCGCCGCTCGGCCCCATGGGCCGGTTTTCGCGGCGGCATACATTAACAGCTTTTGTGCGGTTAGCGGCTATTGACTCGCTGCTCGAGCAATTCCCGATTGGACAACGACACCAATTCGCCATCATCGGTCAGCAGGGTCGTCTTGACCGTACCGATCTCCTCGATCTGCCCTTCGACCTCTCCAATCCGCACCTGCTGGCCGACCTGGTAGAGTTCACGCACGTAGATTCCAGCCAGGATCTGCCCGGCGATTTCCCGGCTGCCCAGGCCCATCGCCAGTGCAACGGCCAGACCAACGGTAATCAAACCGATGACGATCACATGGTTGAGCAGGTCGGTCTTGACCTCCAACTGGCTGATCGCCACCGAGATGCTGATGATGATGACCAGGCCCTGGGCGATACGCCCGACCCCGGCGGCATATTCCAGGCCCACCCCTTCGGCGGCGCCGCGCACCAGGCCATTGACCAACTGCGCCAGGAGCACGCCGGCCAGCAATACCAGCGCCGCGCCGAACACTTTCGGCAGGTACAGGGCGAGCATGTCGAGGGTCGCTGAAACCCGCTCCAGGCCCAGGGACTCCGCGGCCGAGACCAGGAAGATCAGCAGTACGAACCAGTAGACGATCTTGCCGATCAGGGTGGAAATGGGCACCTGGATGCCGACGCGGCTGAGCATCTTGGTCAGGCCGGTGCCGCTCATCAGGCGGTCCAGGCCGAACTTGGCCAGCAGCTTGGACAACAGGGTGTCGAGCAGCTTGGCCACCACGAAACCGAGCAGCACCACGACCAGGGCGCCGAACAGGTTGGGGATGAAGTTCGCCACCTTGGTCCAAAGGGCGGTCATCGCAGTGACCAGGCTCTGGGTCCAGAGATCGAGTTCCATATTCAATCGGCCTTATCAGCTTTTCTGCCTGCGGCAGGGTTGCGGCGCACCGGCGCGACATGCGCCGAGCCATTGTTCACGGCGATCATCAGCGCCTGGCTCCAACGGCCGAGCAAGCTGAACAGATCACCCGCACCGACCTGGCGGTTGGCGGTCTTGAGGACGCGACCCAGGCAAGCGGCATCGTCACGGTCCTGGCCGGACGGCGATGCCTTGAGCAGGTCGCGCAAGGATTCTTCAAACGGATCGTGCATGGGCACCTCGCGTGATGTCTGTCAAAGACGAGGGCACGGGCCGATGGGTCACACCTGGATGTGGCACGAATGTTTCAAAATGCTTTGGCCTCTGGCAATCCTCATCGCGGGGCAAGCCCGCTCCCACAGACTCAGCGGCAGTTGAAAGGGTGCACCGAAACTGTGGGAGCCGGCTTACCCCGCGATGGCGGTGGCACGACAGACGAGGCTGAATCATACCCACCGCAACCGCCGGAACAGCCACCACTGCCCTGCCGCCAAGCCCAGCACCACGGCGCAGGCAAGCAGGAAACCATAGGGGCTGTCGGCGCCCGGGATACCGCCGACGTTGATGCCCAGCAGGCCGGTGACGAAGCTCATGGGCAGGAAGATGCAGGTGATGATGCCGAAGCGGTACATGGTCCGGTTCATGCGCTCGCTGCGCCGCCGGTCCTCACTCTCGAGCACCAGTGCAGCCCGCTCGCGGGTGAGCTCCAGCTCCTCCAGGTAACGGGTCAGGCTGTTGTTCAGCTCGTTCCAGTAGTCGGCATCGCCATCGGCGAACCAGCTCCACTTGTTGCGCGAGAGCTGGGCGTAGATCTCCCGCTGCGGCGCGAGGAATCGACGCAGGCCGGCGGCACGGCGGCGGATCTGCTGCAGACTGCCCTGCACCGGGCTATACCGTTCGTCGGATTCAACCTTCTCTTCCTCGAGGTCGACCACTTCCGACAGGTCATCGACCAACGCCTGGACCTTCTCGGTAAGCAGTTCGCCCATCAGCAGCAACAGCTCGGACGCCGACTTCGGCCCCCGGCCCTCGTCCAACTGCTGGAGAATCTCGTCACTGGCACGCAGCGGCCGCAAGCGCAGCGAGATCACCCGTCGGGCCTCGGCGAAGATACGCACCGATACCATGTCCTCGGGTTCAGCCCCCGGGTTCAGGTTAACCCCACGCAGGAACAGCAGCATCTGCTCCTCGGCCAGCGGCAGCAGGCGTGGGCGGGTGTTCTCCTCCAGCAGCAGCTCGCAGGCGAACTCGCTCAGGCCACTGTCGTGCAGCAACCAGGTGCGGGTCTGGGGATGGCTGCGATCCCAGTGCAGCCAGAGGCTTTCCCCGGCCTGCAAGGCAAGGTCGTCCAGTTCGGTCCGGGCAATCGAGCGCGCGCCGCCTTTGCCGTCGAGCACCAGGGCATGGACCAGCCCCCACTGCGCGTTGTCTTCCTCGAACATTCCAGCTCCATCAGCGCGCGCAGCGCGTCACTCGGGCATCTTCAACGGGCTTGGCGAGACGATCACGCCATTGTTGTCGGCGTACACGTACTCGCCCGGGCGGAAGGTCACGCCAGCGAAGGTCACTACCACGTTGAGGTCGCCGATGCCGCGCTTGTCGGTCTTCATCGGGTGACTGGCCAGGGCCTGGACACCGACGTCGGTCTGCACCAGTACATCCACGTCGCGCACGCAGCCGTAGATCACCAGGCCTTCCCAGCCGTTCTTGGCAGCCTTTTCGGCGAGCATGTCGCCCAGCAGCGCACGGCGCAGCGAACCACCGCCATCGACCACCAGGACCTTGCCCGTGCCGTCGAGCTCGACCTGCTCCTTGACCAGCGAGTTGTCCTCGAAGCATTTGATGGTGACGATCTGGCCGCCAAAGGAGTCGCGACCACCGAAATTGCTGAACATCGGCTCCAGCACCTGGACCAGGTCCGGGTAGGCGTCGCACAGGTCGGGCGTTACGTAATGCTGCATGGGAAACTCCTGTCAGTCACAACGAAAGCGAAGTTGCCCAAGGCTACACCGGGGAAGCCCTCGCAGTCATCCGAGACTGCTCGGTCAGTCGAGGCCAGGTGTAGATCCATCGCCGGCTTGCCGGCGATGGGGCCGAGCAGACCAGCCTGGCTTCACCCGGCCAAGCCAGGCTCCACCACCGCAGCCCCGGGCAACGGCGAAAGCGGGTCGTTCAACCACCCTTCCACCAACGGCCACACCTGCGCCTGCGCCGCCTTGCTCACCAGCATGTCGACGTGCCCGAACGCATCGAAGCCCTCCTCCCGCCCCAGGCGCAGGAATTGCTTGCGCGTCCCGCCCAGTTGCTCGAACAGCTTGCGGCAGGCCCATACCGGGTCCTGGTGATCCGCCGCGCCTGCCACGGCCAGCAGCGGCACATCGACCTGCGCCAACCCGGCCCACCAGTCGTCCTGCTTGTCGCCGAAACGCCCGAACAGCTTGTGCCAACGCAAACTCTCCAGCGCAAGGCCAATGGGTTCGTCTTCCGGGCCACGCCTGAGCCGCGACCCGGACAACTGGGCGAAACGCTTGAGCAGCAAGCGCGCGCTCCAGGCAACCGGCGGCACTTTCAGCGGCCAGTACACACGGCTGACCTGGGCGCCAAAGAGGGCCACGCTGGCCACCTCGTCTGCACCCAGGTAGCCACCTCCCAACGCCGCCGCCAGGGTGGTGCCCCCCAGGGAATGGCCAACCCAGTGCGGCGCCTGCCCGGCCTGTTCCTGGACGAACGCGCCGATCACCGGCAAATCGAAGCGGGCGTAGTCGGCGACACGGTTATGCCGCCACTGGCGATTGCGTGGCGACAGGCCATGGCCGCGCATCTCCGGAATCCACACATCGAACCCGGCCCGGGCCAGGTAGGCGCCCAGGCCGATGCCCTTGGGTGAATACCAGAAACGACGGTTGGAGAAACTGCCATGCAGGAGGATCACCGGCACACCCTGGGCACTCGCCTGGCTGGCCAGGCCCAGGCGGGTCACGGCCAGTTCCACGCTGGGGTCGGGGCTGTTGCCGGCCTTGATCCGGTACACGTCCTCGCTGAGGTCACCGCGTCGCTCGGCGCTGAGCAAGGCCACGGGAAACAGGGTACTGCTGCTTTGCATAGGTCGATTGCACAAAAAAGGGCGGGATCCATTGCTGGAACTCGCCCTGGGTAAACCAGGCGGGAGCGCCCTGGAGCGCTCCCGCGTTCGTTGCATCAGGCTGCGCCTTGGCCCTCGGCCAGGAAGAACCAGGTCTCGAGCACTGAGTCAGGGTTCAGCGACACGCTCTCGATGCCCTGCTCCATCAGCCACTTGGCCAGGTCCGGGTGGTCCGACGGGCCCTGGCCGCAGATACCGATGTACTTGCCGGCCTTGTTGCACGCGGCAATGGCGTTGGCCAACAGCTTCTTGACCGCGGGGTTACGCTCGTCGAACAGGTGGGCGATGATGCCCGAGTCGCGGTCCAGGCCCAAGGTCAGCTGGGTCAGGTCGTTGGAACCGATGGAGAAGCCGTCGAAGTACTCGAGGAATTCTTCGGCCAACAGGGCGTTGGACGGCAGCTCGCACATCATGATCACGCGCAGGCCGTTGACGCCACGGCCCAGGCCGTTCTCGGCGAGCAGGTCGACGACCTGGCTGGCCTCGCCCAGGGTGCGCACGAACGGCACCATGATCTCGACGTTGGTCAGGCCCATCTCGTCGCGCACGCGCTTGAGGGCGCGGCACTCGAGCTCGAAGCAGTCACGGAACGACTCGCTGATGTAGCGCGAGGCGCCGCGGAAGCCCAGCATCGGGTTCTCTTCTTCCGGCTCGTACAGCTTGCCGCCGATCAGGTTGGCGTACTCGTTGGACTTGAAGTCCGACAGGCGCACGATGACCTTCTTCGGATAGAACGCCGCAGCCAGGGTGCTGATGCCCTCGACCAGCTTTTCGACATAGAAGCCGACCGGGTCGGCGTAACCGGCCACGCGCTTGTCGACGCTCTCTTTCAGATCGGCCGGCAGGCCTGCATAGTTGAGCAGCGCCTTGGGATGCACGCCGATCATGCGGTTGATGATGAACTCCAGGCGCGCCAGGCCCACACCCGCGTTCGGCAGCTGGGCGAAGTCGAAGGCGCGGTCCGGGTTGCCGACGTTCATCATGATCTTGAACGGCAGCTCAGGCATGGCGTCGACCGAGTTCTGCTTGACGTCGAAGCCCAGCTCACCCTCGAAGATGAAGCCGGTGTCGCCTTCGGCGCAGGAGACGGTCACGCCCTGGCCGTCCTTGAGCACCTGGGTGGCGTTGCCACAACCGACGACCGCCGGGATGCCCAGTTCACGGGCAATGATCGCCGCGTGGCAGGTGCGCCCGCCGCGGTTGGTGACGATGGCGCTGGCACGCTTCATCACAGGTTCCCAGTCCGGGTCGGTCATGTCCGAGACCAGCACGTCGCCTGGCTGCACCTTGTCCATTTCGGAAACGTCGTGGATCACACGGACCTTGCCGGCGCCGATGCGCTGGCCGATAGCGCGACCTTCCACCAGGACGGTGCCCTTCTCCTTGAGCAGGTAGCGCTCCATGACATTGGCGCTGGAGCGGCTCTTCACGGTCTCGGGACGTGCCTGGACGATGTACAGCTTGCCGTCGTCCCCGTCCTTGGCCCATTCGATGTCCATCGGGCGCTGGTAGTGCTGCTCGATGATCATGGCCTGCTTGGCCAGCTCGCTGACCTCGGCGTCGGTCAGGCAGAAGCGCGCGCGGTCGGCACGGTCGACGTCGACGGTCTTGACCGAACGGCCGGCCTTGGCCTCGTCGCCGTAGACCATCTTGATGGCCTTGCTGCCCAGGTTGCGACGCAGGATGGCCGGGCGGCCGGCCTGCAAGGTCTGCTTGTGCACGTAGAACTCGTCAGGGTTGACCGCGCCCTGTACAACGGTTTCGCCCAGGCCATAGGCACCGGTGATGAACACCACGTCACGGAAGCCGGACTCGGTGTCGAGGGTGAACATCACGCCGGCGGTGCCGGTTTCCGAACGGACCATGCGCTGCACGCCAGCGGACAGGGCGACCAGTTTGTGGTCGAAGCCCTGGTGCACGCGGTAGGCGATGGCGCGGTCGTTGAACAGAGAGGCGAACACTTCCTTGGCGGCGCGGATCACGTTGTCCACGCCACGGATGTTCAGGAACGTCTCCTGCTGGCCGGCGAAGGAGGCGTCCGGCAGGTCTTCGGCGGTGGCCGAGGAACGCACGGCGACGGCCATGTTGTCGTTGCCCTGGGCCATTTCGGCGAAAGCGGTGCGGATTTCTGCGTCCAGGCGCGCCGGGAACTCGGCGTCCATCACCCACTGCCGAATCTGCGCGCCGGTCTTGGCCAGGGCATTGACGTCATCGACGTCCAATGCGTCCAGGGCTGCATGGATGCGGTCGTTCAGGCCACTCTGTTCGAGAAAGTCGCGGTACGCCTGAGCCGTAGTGGCAAAGCCGCCCGGCACCGAGACGCCGGCACCTGCGAGGTTACTGATCATCTCGCCCAGGGATGCGTTCTTGCCCCCCACATGCTCTACATCGTGGACGCCGAGCTTATCGAGGGAAACTACGTACTCTACCAAGGTGATCTCTCCACTAACTGTATTGGAAAAGCTCAAGGGCGCCCGCCTGTCGACTCCGACTTGGCCGGACGCTTGTGGCCTGGACCTGGAAAATAAGTGAGAATGCCGAACACACGCGTTCGGCAAACCGAACCTATCATACTCCAGAAAACTTCGGCAGCTTAAGGCCCAGGGTGCAAATGAAACGATCCGCGTTCTTCATCTCCGACGGTACCGGTATCACTGCCGAAACGCTGGGCCAAAGCCTGCTCGCACAATTCGATAGCATTCCTTTCAATAAATTCACCCGTCCCTACATCGACACGCCCGACAAGGCGCGCAACATGGTCCGCCAGATCAACGACGCGGCGGAGCGGGACGGCATGCGGCCGATCATCTTCGACACCATCGTCAACCAGGACATCCGTGAGATCCTGGCCACCTCGAACGGCTTCATGATCGACATCTTTTCGACGTTTTTATCCCCGCTGGAGCAGGAATTAACCGCCCATTCGTCGTATTCCGTGGGCAAGTCCCACTCGATCGGCGGTAACTCCAACTACATGGAGCGCATCGAGGCGGTCAACTTCGCCCTGGACAACGACGACGGCGCACGCACCCATTATTACGACAAAGCCGACCTGATCCTCGTGGGCGTGTCGCGATGTGGCAAGACGCCGACGTGTTTGTACATGGCGATGCAGTTCGGCATCCGCGCGGCCAACTACCCGCTGACCGAAGATGACATGGAGCGCCTGCAGCTGCCGGCGGTGCTGAAGAAGCACCAGAACAAGCTGTTCGGCCTGACCATCGACCCCGACCGCCTGACCGCCATCCGCCACGAGCGCAAGCCCAACAGCCGTTATTCGAGCTTCGCCCAGTGCGAATTCGAGGTGCGCGAAGTGGAGAGCCTGTTCCGACGGGAGAACATCCCGCATATCAATTCCACGCATTTTTCGGTGGAGGAGATCTCGGCGAAGATCCTGGTGGAAAAAGGCGTCGAGCGCCGCTTCAAATAGCACCGCCTCCCTGTAGGAGCGGGCTTGTGCCGCGAAAGGGGTGCGAAGCGCCCCCAAGGGATCAGTGCATCAAGCGGATATTGCCGGGGCCGCTGTGCGGCCCTTTCGCGGCACAAGGCCGCTCCTACATGGGCACGCGGTAGGCTATAAAAGAAAAGCCCCGGCATCGCTGCCGGGGCTTTCTTTTTACCTCAATCCCCCACTCAGGACGGAATCACCGCCGCCTGCCCGCTCATCGCCAGGTCGACCAGCTCGCGGTTGGCCACCGCGTACATCGCATAGTCGGTACTCGTGGCGTTGCGCAGGTCGTCGAGCATGGCGCGCCAGCGCTCGACCATCACCTTATGCTGCTCGTTCCACAGGGCCACGCGGGCGTCCATGTCGTCCGGCGCGTCGGCCATCTGCAGCACGGAAATGGTGATCGCCCGCTGCTGCAGGTCGATGTCGTCGCGGAACGCCTCGCGGGCCAGGGCCTGCCAGTTGTTCTCCACCGGCAGGTTGCTGATTTCCTGCAGGTACCAGGTCAGGTCCAGCGAACTGCCCACGGCGAAGAACGCCTTGGCCACCTGGGCCGGGTCGTGGCCGGTGACGTCCGAGGCCTCGATGATCGGCAACAGGGTGTACAGGTGCGTGGTGCCTGCGACCATGCGCGCCAGCAACTCCGGTACGCCGGCCTCGACGAAGCCCTGGTAGCGCTGCTGCCAGCGCTCGCGGGTCGGGCCTTCGAGCAGTTCGTCGAGCTTCAGGCCCAGCTGCGCGATCTTCGGCCCGAAGTGCGCCACGTCACGGCCTGCATCCTGCTCGTTGCGACGGCTGCGCAAGAACCAGCGGGTGGCACGACGGCCCAGGCGCATCAGCTCGTCCATCAGGGTCAGCTGGATCTCGGCCGGGACCTGGTAGTCCAGGGCCTCGATCTGGCGGAACCAGTGCGGCAGATGGAAGATGTCACGCACGATCACATAGGCACCGGCGACGTTCGCCGGGCTCATACCGGTGGACTCCTTCAGGCGCTGCACGAAGGTGATGCCCATGTTGTTGACCAGGTCGTTGGCGATCTGGTTGCTGACGATCTCGCGCTTGAGGCGGTGACGGCGCATGGCCTCGGCGAACTTGCTGACCAGCGACGGCGGGAAGGCATTCTCCATGTCGCGGGTCAGGTAGTCGTCGTCCGGCACCAGCGACTTGAGCAACTGCTCCTTGAGGTCGATCTTGCTGTAGGAGATCAGCACCGACAGTTCGGCGCGGGTCAGGCCCTGGCCTGCGGCCAGGCGCTCGGCCAACTGCTCCTCGGACGGCAGGAACTCGATGGCCCGGTCCAGCTTGCCACGGGCTTCGAGGTCCGCCATCAGGCGCTTGTACTCGGCGATGCGCTCCAGGGCCCGGCGCGCGGCCAGCGACAAGGCCTGGGTCTGCTTGTAGTTGTTGCCCAGCACCAGCGAGGCGACTTCATCGGTCATGCTGCCCAGCAGCTGGTTGCGCTGTTTCTCGGTCATGTCGCCACCCTGCACCACTTCGTTGAGCAGGATCTTGATGTTGACCTCGTGGTCGGAGCAGTCCACGCCGCCGGCGTTGTCGATGAAGTCGGTGTTGGTCGCGCCGCCATTGAGGCCGAACTCGACCCGGCCAAGCTGGGTCATGCCCAGGTTGCCGCCCTCGCCCACGACCTTGCAGCGCAGCTCGTTGCCGTTGACCCGCAGGGCATCGTTGGCCTTGTCGCCGACATCGGCGTGGCTTTCGCTGCTGGCCTTGACGTAGGTACCGATACCCCCGTTCCACAGCAGATCCACCGGCGCCTGCAGCAGGGCATGCAGCAGCTCGGTCGGCGTCAGGCGGTCGGCCTCGATGGCGAAGCGTTCCTTCATCTGCGGGCTGATGGCGATGCTCTTGGCACTGCGCGGGAAGATCCCGCCGCCCTCGGACATGATGCTGGTGTCGTAATCGCTCCAGGCCGAACGCGGCAGCTCGAACAGGCGCTTGCGCTCGGCGAAGCTGGTAGCCGGGTCCGGGTTGGGGTCGATGAAGATGTGCAGGTGGTTGAACGCGGCCACCAGCTTGAGCTTGTCGGACATCAGCAGGCCGTTGCCGAACACGTCGCCGGCCATGTCGCCGATGCCGACCACGGTGATCGGGTCTTCCTGCACGTTGATGCCGCGCTCACGGAAGTGACGCTGCACGCCCACCCAGGCGCCACGGGCGGTGATACCCATCTTCTTGTGGTCGTAGCCGGCCGAACCGCCCGAGGCGAAGGCATCGCCCAGCCAGAAGCCGTAGTCGATGGCGATGCCGTTGGCGATGTCGGAGAAGGTCGCGGTGCCCTTGTCGGCCGCCACCACCAGGTAAGGGTCGTCGTCATCGTGACGCACCACGTTGGCCGGCGGTACCACGCCACCGTCCTTGAGGTTGTCGGTGATGTCCAGCAAGCCGGAGATGAAGATGCGGTAGCAGGCGATGCCCTCGGCCTGGATCTCGTCGCGGCTGCCGCCCAGCGGCAGGCGGCGCGGCAGGAAGCCGCCCTTGGCACCGACCGGCACGATCACCGAGTTCTTCACCTGCTGGGCCTTGACCAGGCCGAGCACTTCGGTACGGAAGTCCTCCTCGCGGTCCGACCAGCGCAGGCCGCCGCGGGCCACATTGCCGAAGCGCAGGTGCACGCCCTCGACCCGTGGCGAATAGACGAAGATCTCGAACTTGGGCACCGGCTTGGGCAGCTCGGGAATCAGCTTGGGGTTGAACTTGAAGCTGAAGTACGGCTTGTTCTGCCCGTTGGCGTCCGGCTGGTAGAAGTTGGTGCGCAGGGTGGCCTTGATCAGGTCCAGGTAGCGACGCAGGATGCGGTCTTCGTTGAGCACCTGGACCTCGTCCAGGGCACTGAGGATCGCCTGCTCCAGGCGTTGCTGCTTGTCGTCCAGGTCGTCGACCGTGAGCTTGCGCGCCAGGTAGAAGCGGGTCTTGAACAGCCGGGTCAGCTCGCGGGCGATATCGGTGTGGTTGTTCAGGGTGCTGGCGATGTAGCCCAGGTCGAAGCCCAGGCGGATCTGCTTGAGATAGCGGGCATAGGCGCGCAGCAGCGCCACGTCGCGCCATGGCAGGCCGGCGGTCAGCACCAGGCGGTTGAAGGCGTCGTTCTCGGCGTCACCCTTGACGATATGGACGAAGGCGTCCTGCAGGATGTCGTTGAGCTGCTGGATGTCCAGGTCCAGGCCTTCGCTGTAGGTGAAGGCGAAGTCGTGGATCCAGAACTCACGGCCCGAGGCGTGGCGCAGGCGATACGGGAACTCGCCCAGCACGCGCAGGCCGAGGTTTTCCAGAATCGGCAGCACGTCCGACAGCGCCAGCGGCGTATCGGCGTGGTACAGCTTGCAGTGCAGCTGGCGCTCGGCCAACTGGGTCAGCGGCTGGTAGAAGCTCATCGCCAGCGGCTTGCTCTCGGACAGCGCCAGCACATGCTGCATGTCGACCACCGCCGAATGCGCCGCGAAACGCTCGCGGTAGCCGGCCGGGAAGCCTTTGGGGAAGTCGGCCAGGATATTGGTGCCCTGGGCTTCGCCGAAGTTCTCCACCACCAGCGCCGAATAGTCGTCCTGCCAGGAGCGGCACGCCTGGATCACTTCGTTTTCCAGCTGCTGCGGATCGATGTCGATGCGATTCTTCGGGTCGACACGCAGGATCAACTGCACCCGTGCCAACACCGATTCGGAGAAGAAGGTCCAGAACTCGCAGTCACTGGCCTTCAGGCGCTCCATCAGCACCTGCTGGATCTTCTGGCGCACCTCGGTGGAGTAGATTTCACGCGGCACGTAGGCCAGGCAGTAGCAGAAGCGACCGTACGGGTCCTTGCGCAGGAACACGCGGATCTTGTTGCGTTCCTGGATCTGCACGATCGCCATGACCGTGGTGAACAGCTCGTCGATCGGGGTCTGGAACAGGTCGTCGCGCGGCAGCACTTCCAGTACCTGGGCCAGCTCCTTGCCCAGGTGGGCCTTGGGATCGAAGTGCGAGCGGCGCTCCACCTCGGCCACCTTGCCCCGGATGTACGGGATGGTGCGCACGCTCTCGCCGTACACCGAGGAGGTGTACAGGCCCATGAAGCGGCACTCCTTGACCACTTTGCCGTCGGCGTCGATCTGGCGGATCGACACGTAGTCCGGGTAGGCCGGGCGGTGTACGCGGCTCGGTTGCGAGGCCTTGGCGAACGACAGCAGCTCGGGTTCGCGCAGGTAGGTGACGGCGTAGTCCTCGATGCGCAGGTCGTCGGCGCCCAGCCCCGCCCGCAGCAGGCGGGTCAGGCCCAGGAACGAGCCTTCGTCATAGACCAGGTGGCCACCGCCGGCATCGGACTCGACCACGAACTCTTCATAGCCGAGGAAGGTGAAATGGTTGTCCAGCAGCCACGACAGGAAGCTCTTCACCTCGGCCTTGTCGTGTTGTGCCGGGCCGAACGCGGTCTGCTCCACCAGCTCCACCAGGTCGCGGACCTTGGCCTTCATCGGCTCGAAGTCGGCCACCGCCACACGTACCTCGGCCAGTACCTGCTCCAGCTCCTTGCTCAGGGTGGTCAGCTCGGCGGCGCTGGCACAGCGGTCGATCTCCAGGTACATCAGCGATTCATGCTGGATGCCTTCACCCTGGGTGCCCTTGGGCAGCAGCTCGACCAGCTCGCCCTTGGCCCCGCGCCGTACGCTGAGCACCGTGGTCTGCAGGGTGTGGATGCTGTAGCCGCGGCGGTTGAGTTCGGTGCGCACCGAGTCGACCAGGAACGGCAGGTCATGGTGCAGCACTTCGACCACGGTGTGGGTCGACTGCCAGCCGTGGCGTTCGTAATCGGGGTTGTAGACCCGTACCTGCGGGTGCTCGGGATCGAAGCGCTCGATGATGCGCCAGGCAGAGAGGGTGCAGCCGGCCAGGTCGGAAAGCCTGCGCTGGGTGAGTTCGTCCAGAGAGATGATGCCGAAGAACTGTTCGGCGAACAGCGCCACTTGTGGCAGTGCCTGTTCGCTGATGTGCTGCGCCAGGGCCGCTTGCAGTTGATGCTGGAAGTCGGCTTTGCTGGCTGCGGTGAAGAACGCCATCTGTGGTACTCCGCTTGGGCTTTGTTATTTGGTGAAGCGTCGCGTGCGTCCGCCGTACACGAATCAACGATAGCCAACCCGTGGCGACTGGACGGTGAAAACCAGGCGTCGGACGCCATTTCGCGTCCATCCGTTCATGGATGAGCACCTGCAAAGACGACTGCCGCCCTCGGGCTGTGGCTTTACGGGTGTCCATCGACTGGGCAGCTTAACGACTGAGTGGTCACCAGGGCTTGCAGCGCTGCGACAATTTCGGTCAAGGGGCGGTAACTTTACGTTTATGTACGCGGGCAAGGCTGTCAGAATTCCCCTTTCATACCTTCGACCCGAGCCAGCCATGCAATTGAAAACCGCCCTGCTCTTCGCCACGCCCTGCGACGAAGAAGAAGACAACATGGCGACCCTGTGCTGCCACAGCGACAAGGGCCAGATGTTCCTGCTCACCCGTTACCCGGACGAAGACACCGTGGACCTGACCTTGGATGACGAGCCATCGACGCTCGACGGCCTGAAGGTGACGCTCAGTGCCACTCGGCTGCTGATCGAAGTGGCGGCCAGCGACCGGGATGCCCTCAAGGGCTCAGAACAGCTGGAGATCGTGCTGACCTCGGCAGGTACCGACCTCGAGGAGGTCGAGCTGACCTTGCGCAACATCCTCGACGGTACCGGGACCTTTGTCAGCGAGCGTTGAGATTGTTTGGCGTATGCCGATAGGTTTTCTGCGCCTGTGATATCGAGCGCCGCCCGCGCGGCGCATCGCGAGCTGCGCTCGCTCCTACGTTTGTTTCCGGCCAGTAACGCCTGTGACAGGCGCGCGCGACCGCCTGGTTCGTACGACACGATATCGCGCCATACACCAAGGCGCCCGCGCGAAAAACCCACAGGATGGACTGGCCCGAACAAACGTAGGAGCGAGCGCAGCTCGCGATGCGCCGCGCGGGCGGCGCTCGATCTCCCAAGCGACGAGCCTCTAAAGGCAGCCCCAACCCATTGACATCCCAACCCCGCCACAGGCATTGTCTGACAACCTGATCAATAGGCAATCACTCCCAATGCTAGAGCTCCAGCGCCCCGACACCCTGGTCGAACGGGTTGTCAGCGCCATCCGCGCAGAGATCGATTCCGGCCGCCTGGCTGCCGAATCGCGCCTGCCCACCGAACAGCAACTGGCCGAACAGCTGAACGTCAGCCGCTCGGTCGTGCGCGAGGCGGTGGCGCAACTCAAGGCCGATGGCGTGCTCATCGCCCGGCGTGGGCTCGGCTCGTACATTTCACAAACCCCCAGCGGCACCGTTTTCCGTTTCCCCGGCAGCAACGGGCGCAAGCCGGACCTGGCGCAGATGTTCGAAATGCGCCTGTGGATCGAGACCCAGGCTGCGGCCATCGCCGCCCGCCGTCGCGACGACGCGGACCTGGCGCGCATGGGCCAAGCCCTGCAGGCGATGCTCGACAAGCGTAGCGACCTGGCCAGCGCCTCCGCCGCCGACGTGGCCTTCCACCGGGCCATCGCCGAAGCCAGCAAGAATGACTATTTCGTGGCCTTCCACGATTTTCTCGGCGGCCAGCTGGCGGCCGCGCGGCGTAGCGCCTGGGAAAACTCCGCCACCTCTTCGGTGGGCGGCTCGGCCGATGCCAACCGCGAACACCAGGCGCTGTACCAGGCCATCGCCGACGGCGACCGCCTGGCGGCTGCAGCGTGCGCCGAAGCGCACCTGCGGGCCTCGGCACGGCGCCTGAAAATCGACCTTCCCGAACTCGACTGACACCGGAGCCACACGCAATGGCCTGGCGAGCCTTATCATACGCCCTACTTAGTCTGACAACCTGATAAGCAGATCGACCGACAAGAAATCCAAGGTACCTCCTGCATGACCTACGACTACTGCATCATCGGCGGCGGCATCGTCGGCCTCGCCACCGCCATGGCCCTGCTCGAGCAGCGCCCCGGCGCATCGCTGCTGATCCTCGAGAAGGAAACCAGCCTCGGCCGTCACCAGACCGGCCATAACAGCGGCGTGATCCATGCGGGCATCTACTACGCCCCAGGCAGCCTCAAGGCCGACCTGTGCAAGCGCGGCGCCCAGGCCACCAAAGACTTCTGCACCGAGCACGGCATTGCCTTCGAGGTCTGCGGCAAGTTGCTGGTGGCCTCCAACGACCTGGAAATGCAGCGTATGCAGGCGCTGCACGAGCGCTCCCGGCAGAACGGGCTGAAGGTCGAACGCCTGGACGCCACCGAGCTCAAGCGCCGCGAGCCCAATATCGTCGGCAAGGGGGCACTGTTCCTCGATGCCACTGGCATCGTCGATTACAAGCAGGTGTGCGACGCCATGGCCCGTGTCATCCAGAAGGCCGGCGGCGAAGTGCGCTTGGCCACCACGGTGCGGGCGATCAAGGAACACAGCGAGCATGTCGAAGTCAGCAGCGACGGCCAGAGCTGGCGCACCCGCCAGCTGGTCGCCTGCGCAGGCCTGCAGTCCGACCGCCTGGCGCGCCTGGCCGGGGTGAAGATCGACCACCAGATCATCCCCTTCCGTGGCGAGTACTACCGGCTGCCGCCGAGCAAGAACCAGATCGTCAACCACCTGATCTACCCGATCCCCGATCCGGACCTGCCGTTCCTTGGCGTGCACCTGACGCGGATGATCGACGGCAGCGTCACCGTTGGCCCCAACGCCGTGCTCGGCCTGGGCCGGGAGAACTACCGCAAGTTCTCGGTGAACTGGCGGGACGTTGCCGAATACGCGCGCTTCCCCGGCTTCTGGAAGACCCTCTGGAACAACCTCGGCTCCGGCACCACCGAGATGAAGAACTCGCTGTTCAAGCGCGGCTACCTGGAACAGTGCCGCAAGTACTGCCCCCAGCTCGAAGTCCAGGACCTGCTGCCCTACGAGGCCGGCATCCGCGCCCAGGCGGTGATGCGCGACGGCACCCTGGTGCACGATTTCCTGTTCGCCGAGACCCCGCGCATGGTGCATGTCTGCAATGCCCCATCACCGGCCGCGACCTCGGCCATTCCCATCGGCCAGATGATCGCCGAAAGGATCCTCAAGGCCCGCTGAACCTGCTGCACACCCAACTACAAAGACAATAAGGAACCTCAGATGTCGGTATATGAGGCGGCCCCGGCCGCGCCCGAAACCCCGGAACAGCAACGCAAGCGCCTGCGCAAGGTGGCCGCAGCGACCATTTTCGGCTCGATGTTGGAGTGGTACGACTTCTACCTGTACGCCACCATGGCGGCGATCGTCTTCTCGAAGATCTTCTTCGACGCCAGCAACCCGGCGGTGGCCTCGCTGCTGGCCTTCTCCACCTTCGCCATCGGCTTCATCGCCCGCCCCTTCGGCGGCGTGCTGTTCGGCTACCTGGGCGACCGGTTCGGCCGCAAGCAGGTGCTGGTGATCACTTTCTGCATGATGGGCGTGTGCACCGCGTTGATCGGCCTGATTCCCAGCTACGCCAGCATCGGCATCTGGGCGCCGATCATCCTGGTGGTGATCCGCATCATCCAGGGCCTGGGCGCAGGCGCCGAACTATCGGGCGCAGCCGTCACCTCCTACGAGCATGCCAGCGAAGGCAAGCGCGGCAGCCAGGGCGCCTGGCCGGCGCTGGGGCTGAACCTGGGTCTGCTGCTGTCGTCGTTGACGGTGTACCTGCTGACCATGAACGGTAACGAATTCCTCCTGGCCGGTGGCTGGCGCATCCCGTTCATCGCCAGCATCGCCCTGGTGGGCATTGGCCTGTGGGTGCGCAAGAGTATCCCCGAGACGCCGGACTTCAAAGAACTCGACCAGGCCAAGGACAAGCCGCAGGTCTCCCCGCTCAAGCTGCTGTTCAAGCACGACCTCAAGGGCCTGGCCGTGGTGTTCTTCGTGGCCGTGGGCTACAACGCCCTGAGCTATATCTTCAAGACCTTCTCCCTGGCCTACCTGACCCAGTTCAAGGGCGTCGAAGCCCATGTCACCTCGCTGTCGGTGACCCTGGCCAGCCTGGTGGCGATCTTCGCCGTGCCATTCTTCGGCTGGTTGTGCGACCGCTGGAGCAGCAAGCATGTGCTGATGCTCGGTGGCCTGCTGTCGGCGTTGTTCGCCTTCCCATTCCTGAAGCTGTTGGAAAGCGGCGAGCCGACGCTGATCTACATCGCCATCGCCATCGGCACCGGCCTGCTCGCCCCGATGATGTTCGCCCCCCAAGGCTCGTTCCTCAGCCGCCAATTCCCGACCCAGACCCGCTCCTCGGGCTTCGGCACCGGCCGCGAGATCGGCACGGCCGTGGCCGGTGGCCTGGCCCCGCTGGGCGGCCTGGCACTGGTGGCTGGCTCGGCGACCCACTCCACCGATGGCGTGGCGTTGATCCTGGCGGTCTCCGGTGTGCTGGTGGTGGTCTTTGCGCTGCTGGACCAGGGGCGCAGGCATTCGACCTCGAAGAACTGACCGGCCCCTCCGGCCTGATCGCGGTCCGACTTGTCCCGCGATCGGGCCGGCTCAGGCCAATCACCGATTGCCATGCATCACCCGCCCGCCCTCCGCCGGCCGGTCGATGTACAACACATCCAGTTCACTGTTGCGCAGCCCCTTCAGCGCATTCCAATGCGCCGAAGCATGGATATAGCGCGCCTCCAGCAATTGCCTTTGCTCCACGGTCAGCCCCGGCTCAGTGCTCCGCCCCAAGGCGAAGTCATGCAGTTTGTGGCTGATCCCCTGCAGCTCCTGCGGCAAGCAGAGCGCCGCGCCCCTCTCGTCCACCTCGGCGAACGGTACCTGCGCCCGCACCGCCAGTTCACGCATGATGCGCAGGTACACCCGCGACAAGTGCCCACGTACCTCCCGCTCGCGGTGTATCGCCGCATAGACCCGTTTGTACGGCTCATCACGGGGGTCGCTTCGTTCGACCGGCTCCTCCCAGGTCAAGACCCGGGGCGCAGGCGCTGGCGTATGAGCATGGTCCCTGGCCAATTGTGCGGCGGTCAGGATGTAGGCCTGGGTCTGCTCCACAGGTGTGCGCACCGGCACCAGGTTCGAGCGCGGCTTGCTGAGCAGCATCTGCTCAACCATGCATTCCAGGTACCCCCCGCCAATATCCGAATGGGAGCCTGGCACGACGATGTCGTTGTCACTGCGCACCAGCGGGAAGTTATGCCGGTGCTCGTCAGCGGCCACCAGTTGCACCACCTTGCGCGCCGCACCTGCGGCCAGCCCCAGCTGCAGCCCGGCATAGCGGTCGTTGGCCGGGCTGAAATTGCCTTTGAGCGGCTCGACGATCGCCGCCACGGTGTCGAACAGGCCGATGAAGTTGATGACCGGCCTGGCCTGCCAGTCGAACCCCTCGCCCAGCACGCCGGTCCGCGCCAGCAGGCTATCGCCCCCTTTGCCCAGGTCATTGGCCAGGTGCCTGGCCGCCGCCGCGCCACGACTGAAGCCGAACAGGTCGAACTCCAGCGCCACGACCTGCGCCTGGGGGCGGCTGGCCAGCCAGGCACGCATCTGCCCGGCGATCGCCTGGGCGGCCTGCGCGACACGGGCCTCGACGCCGCTGCGGCCTAGGCCGGTCGCCTGGGCGAATGCTGAATCGTCCTTGCCCGCCCAGGTACCGATCCCCTCGATATAGCACCTGAGATACACCGTGGAAGCGCCATCGCTGGCCTGCGGGTACAAGCCATGGAGCAGCGCCACGTTGCTGGGCGCATTGCCGTAGCTGCCCAGGCGGCCGTCCACCGCCCCACCGGGCGCAACGCTGTTGCCTTGGTTGTTGCCGGTCCCGTCGAAGAAAACGCCGATCCGCAAGGTGATCGGGCCAGTCGGCTGTGGTAGGTCCATCGGTCCTTTCCGCTGTTCGAAAATGAACAATGAAGGAGCAAACCGCTGGCGTGGAAAATCAGCAGATTACCGAGGTGGTCAGGCAGATGGCACTGTGCCTGCCGAGAAATTTCCACGCCGCCATTGGTCGGCATGGGCCCGTATGGATTAAAGTATCAGCCCCTGCCCGGACGCTGCGGTACACGCATCGCCGGCCCATTTCCAGGAACCGTCGACGATGGAACACCGTGAGGCGCTGATCGCGCTGCGCACCTTTCTTTCCTCCCAGATCCTTGGCCAGGAGAAACTGGTCGAACGCCTGCTGATCGTATTGCTGGCCGACGGCCACATGCTGGTCGAAGGCGCGCCTGGCCTAGCCAAGACCAAGGCCATCAAGGAACTGGCCGAGGGGATCGAGGCGCAGTTCCACCGCATCCAGTTCACCCCCGACCTGCTCCCGGCCGACATCACCGGCACCGAGATCTACCGCCCGGAAACCGGCAGCTTCGTGTTCCAACAAGGCCCGATCTTCCACAACCTGGTGCTGGCCGACGAAATCAACCGCGCCCCGGCCAAGGTCCAGTCGGCGCTGCTCGAAGCCATGGCCGAGCGCCAGGTCAGCGTCGGGCGCAGCACCTACGAGCTGTCGCCGCTGTTCCTGGTCATGGCCACCCAGAACCCGATCGAGCAGGAAGGGACCTACCCCTTGCCCGAAGCCCAGCTCGACCGCTTCCTGATGCACGTGAAGATCGGCTTCCCGGATGCCGCAGTGGAACGTCGCATCCTCCAGCAGGCCCGCGGCGAAGCCCTGGGCGGCGAGGCCAAGCCGGAACGGCGGGTCAGCCAGCAGGCGATCTTCGCCGCGCGCAAGGAAATCCTCGGCCTGTACATGGCCGATGCCGTGGAGGAATACCTGGTGCAACTGGTCATGGCCACCCGCACGCCGGCCAAGTTCGATGCCGAGCTGGCCGACTGGATCGCCTACGGCGCCAGCCCACGCGGCTCGATTGCCCTGGACCGCTGCGCACGGGCCCATGCCTGGCTGGCCGGGCGCGACTTCGTCAGCCCCGAGGATATCCAGGCGGTGCTGTTCGACGTGCTGCGTCACCGCGTCATCCTTTCGTTCGAGGCGGAAGCGGCGGGGATCGACCAGGACCGGGTGGTCCAGCGCATCCTCGACGTTGTCGCCGTCGCCTGATTCCATGCCCACCGCGTACCTGGCCGAACCCGGCGTCCGCATTGGCCTGGCCGAGCTGATCGACATGCGCCACCGCGTGCGCGAGATCCAGCTGTTCTCCCGGCCCGGCCAGCGCAGCCCGCTGGTCGGCCTGCACCATTCCAAGCTGCGCGGGCGCGGCGTGGACTTCGACCAGGTACGTGTCTACCAGGCGGGCGATGATGTGCGCAACATCGACTGGCGCGTCACCGCGCGGACCCAGGAGCCTCATACCAAGCTGTTCCACGAAGAGCGCGAGCGGCCGATCTTCATCCTGGTCGAGCAGAGCCAGCGCCTGTTCTTCGGTTCGGGGCTGATGTTCAAGTCGGTACTGGCCGCCCAGGCGGCGGCCCTGTTCGGCTGGGCCGCGCTGGGGCATAACGACCGCATCGGCGGCCTGGTGTTCGGCGATAACGAGCACCACGAGATCAAGCCACGGCGCAGCAAGCAGAGCCTGCTGCAACTGCTCAACCGCCTGGCCAAGGTCAACCAGGCATTGCACACCGAGACCCTGCCCCAGGCCGACAGCCTGGCCCTGGCCCTGCGCCGCGCCCGCGAGGTACTGCGCCCCGGCAGCCTGGCCATCATCATCTGCGACGAACGTGCCCTGAGCCCCGGCGTGGAGCAGCACCTGAGCATGCTCTCGCGCCACTGCGACGTGCTGCTGATGCCGGTGTCCGACCCGCTCGACCATGCCCTGCCCGCCGCCGGCCTGCTGCGCTTCGCCCAGCGTGGCGCACAGCTGGAACTCGACACACTCGATGCCAACCTGCGCCTGGCCTACCGCCAGCAGGCCGAGGCGCGCATCGAACGCTGGGAGCTGCTGGCGCAGAAGCTACGGGTATTGATGATGCCCCTGAGCACCCAGAGCGAAATGATCGAACAGCTGCGCGAGTACCTCAACGCCCAGCGGCCCGGGAGCACGCAATGAACCCGCTGGACCAGCTGCAACCGCTGATCGCCCCGCCGGCGGTCAGCCTGTGGCCGCCCGCGCCCGGCTGGTGGGTGCTGCTCGCCCTGCTGCCGCTGCTTGGCTGGGGGCTATGGCGGGTTCGCCATTGGCGCCCGACCAAGCGCCCGATCGTACGCGCCGAGCTGCCCCTGGACCCGGTGCGCGTGGAGGCACTGGCCGAGCTCGCCCGCCTGCCGCGCCCGTACGACGGCGCGCCGGCCGGCGCCTGGCTGCAGCAGATCAACGCGCTGCTCAAGCGCCTGTGCCGCAACCACTACCCCGGTGCCAACAGCCATACCCTCAATGGCCGGCAATGGCTGGCGTTTCTCGACAACCGCTGCCCGGCCGCCGGCCTGACCCGTTGGATGGTACTGGTCGAAGGCGCCTACAAACCCGAGTGCAAGCTCGACGACAAGGCCATCGCCGGGCTTGCCCAGGCGGTCGAAACCTGGATCCGCAAGCATGTTTGAGTTGGCCTGGCCGTGGATTTTCCTGCTGTTGCCGCTGCCCTGGCTCGCGCGCCTGGTGCTGCCTGCCGCCGACAGCGGCGAGCCGATGCTCAAGGTAGGCTTTCTCGATGAGCTCGAAGGCCTGGCCGGACGCCGGGCGCGGCTGAACCTGCCGACCTGGCGCCAACAGGCGCCGTTCGTGGTCATCTGGGGGCTGCTGCTGTTGGCTGCCGCGCGCCCACAATGGCTGGGCGACCCTGTACCCGTGGCGGCCAGTGGCCGCGACCTGCTGGTGGCGGTGGATGTATCCGGCTCCATGGACTTCCCCGACATGCAGTGGAAGGACGACGAAATCAGCCGCCTGGACCTGGTCAAGGCGCTGCTCGGCGACTTTCTCCAAGATCGCGAAGGCGACCGGGTCGGCCTGATCCTGTTCGGCAGCGAGGCCTACCTGCAGGCGCCCTTGACCTTCGACCGACGCACCGTGCGCACCTTCCTCCTCGAGGCGCAGATCGGTATCGCCGGCAAGAACACCGCCATCGGCGACGCCATCGGCCTGGCGGTCAAACGCCTGCGCCAGCGCCCGGCACAGAGCCGCGTGCTGGTGCTGGTCACTGACGGCGCCAACAACGGTGGGCAGATCCACCCGCTGACCGCCGCCCGCCTGGCTGCCCAAGAAGGCGTGCGCATCTACACCATCGGCATCGGCGCCAACCCCGAGGCCAGCGGCACACCCGGCCTGCTCGGCCTGAACCCGAGCCTGGACCTGGACGAAGCCTCGCTCAAGGAGATCGCCGAGCTGACCCAGGGTACCTATTTCCGCGCCCACAACGGCGCCGAACTGGACGCCATCGGCGATGCCCTCGACCAGCTGGAACCGGTGGCCCAGCAACCGACCCAGGCGCGCACCGCCAAGGCACTGTACGCCTGGCCGCTGGCCCTGGCGCTGCTGTTGAGCGTATTGCTGGTGGTGGCCGTGCAATGGCCGGACAACCTGTTGCAGCGCCTGCTGCGCCGGCCACGCTTCCTGCAGCCGCACCCGGAATGGCGCCAGCGCCTCAAGCGCCTGCGCCTGAGGAGGCGGCGATGATCGAACTCTGGCCACAATGGCTGCGCCCGCTCTGGCTGTTGGTAGTGCCCCTGCTCGGCTGGCTGCTGTTCAAGCTGTGGCATCGGCGCAAGCGTGCCGGGCGCTGGCAGATGATCCTGCCGCCACAATTCCATGCCGTGCTGCTCGGCGGCGGCAAGGGCCAGGCCAGCAAGCTGCCCTGGGTAGCCCTGGGCCTGGCCTGGCTGCTGGTGGTCCTGGCTCTGCTGGGCCCCAGCTGGCAACGCCTCGAAGAAACCCGCCAGCGCCCTGCCGACCCGCTGGTGATCCTGCTCGAGCTGACCCCACAGATGCTCGCCGAGGACAGCGCACCCAACCGCCTGGAACAGGCCCGGCGCAAGGTCCTGGACCTGCTCGAGCACCGCCGCGACAGCCAGACCGCGCTGGTGGTGTATGCCGGCAGCGCACATACCCTGGTGCCGCTGTCCGACGACTTGGGCACCACGCGCAACCTGCTCGAGGCCGTCGACCCGTCGATCATGCCGCAACCTGGCCAGCGCGCGGACCTCGCCGTGCAGAAAGGCCTGGCCCTGCTGGCCCAGAGCGGCCTGGGCCAGGGTCGCCTGCTGCTGATCGGCTCCTCCCTGAACGAGCAGGAACGCACCGGTATTCTCAAGGCCCTCGGCCGCCAGGGCCCGAGCTTGTTGATGCTGGGGGTCGGCAGCGCCGAAGGCGCCCCCGTGCGCCAGGCCAACGGCGAGTTCCTCAAGGACGAACAAGGCGGCATTCTCGTGCCGCGCCTGGACGGCGCCAGCCTCAAGGCCTTCATCAACGGCACCGGCGGGCGCTATCGTCATGCCCGCATCGACGACCTGGACCTGCGTGGCCTGGGCCTGTTCGACACTCCCCGCGCCCTGCGCAACGACGGCCAGACAATGCAGCTCGACAGCTGGGCCGACCAGGGCCACTGGCTGCTGCTGCCCCTGCTGTTGCTGGCAGCCTGCGCCGGCCGACGCGGCTGGTTGTTCTGCCTGCCCTTGCTGCTAGCCTTGCCACAACCAAGCCAGGCCTTCGAACTCAACGACCTGTGGCTGCGGCCTGACCAACAAGGCCAGCGTCTATTGGAGCGACAACGCCCCGCCGAAGCCGCCCGGCACTTCCAGGACCCACAATGGCGCGGCGTGGCGCTGTACCAGGCCGGCGACTACGAAGGCGCCGCGCGGGCCTTCGCCCAGGGCAGCAGTGCCGCGGCCCATTACAATCGGGGCAACGCCCTGGCCCGCGCCGGCGAACTGGAGGCCGCGCTGGATGCCTACGAACAAGCCCTGGAACGCCAGCCCGACCTGCAACCAGCACTGGACAACCAGGCCTTGGTCCAGCAATTGTTGCAACAACGCCAGGCCAAGGCCGAGGAACAACCGGCCGACAGCGATGCCCAAGGCACACCCGGCAACGAGACCGAAGGCAACAGCAGCTCGGCGGCCAACCCGGCCCAGGGCACACCCGGCAACGAAGAACAGGGCGCCGCCGAAGAACCCGGCGAAGGAGCCAGCAACGAGCAGGCCCAGGGCGGCAACCAGCCCGGCGCTGACGATGGGGTGACCCAGCCACCACAGCGGCCGGCTTCCACCAGCCTGGATGCCGAACAGCGCCAGGCGCTGGAGCAATGGTTACGGGAGATTCCCGACAACCCCGCCCAGCTGCTACGGCGCAAATTCTGGTATGAACAGCAATTGCATCAGGACAACCCACGATGAGTCGCCTCGGCGTCTTCCTACTCAGCCTGTTGTGGCTTCTCCAGGCCCAGGCGCAACCGACCTTGCAGGCCAGCGTCGACCGCACCCGCCTGCAGGCCGGCGAAACCCTGGAACTGACCCTGGAAAGCCAGGATGTCACGCAGTTCGGCAAGCCCGATCTGCGCGCCCTGGAAGGCGACTTCGAAGTGCGCGGCACGCGCCAGCTCAACAGCCTGCACACCCTGGACGGCGAGACCCGCGCCAGCACCCGCTGGATCATCACCCTGCTGCCACGGCGCAGCGGCAGCCTGCGCATCCCTGAACTGCAGCTAGGCCGCTCGCAGAGCCAGGCCATCGAGCTGCAGGTGTTGCAGGCTGACGCCAGCCGCCCGGAAAGCGCCGCCCAGGTGTTCATCGAAGCCACCCTCGACCGCCAGGATGTCTATGTCCAGGCCCAGGCCGTGCTGACTTTGCGCATCTACCATTCGGTGCCGCTGTACGACGACAGCAGCCTGAGCCCCCTGCAGCTGCCCAACGCCAAGGTCGAGCCGCTGGGCGAGTCGCGCACCTATGAAAAGGAAATCAACGGGGTCCGCCACGGGGTGATCGAGACCCGCTATGCGCTCTACCCGCAACAAAGCGGCAGCCTCGACATCCCGGCACTGACCTTCACCGCCACCGCCGCCGACAGCGGTGTGCAGCCAGCCGGCACGCCCCGGGTCGGCCGCCAGGTGCAGGTCAGCTCGCTGCCGCTGCACCTTGGCGTGCGGCCGATCCCCAGCGCCTGGCCAGCCGACCAGCCCTGGCTGCCCGCCCGCAACCTGAGCCTGGAGGAACACTGGAACCCGGAACCCAACGGCCAGCCCACGCAGATCGGCGACTCCCTGACCCGCAGCATCACCCTGCGCGCCGAAGGGCTGTCCAGCACCCAGCTTCCTCAATTGCCGGCCACCGAAATCCATGGCCTGCGCCGCTACCCCGACCAGCCACTGCTGCGCAACGAGATCAGCGAACGCGGCATGACCGCCAACCGTGAAGAACGCGAGGCGCTGGTCCCCACCCACAGCGGCGACCTGGCCCTGCCGGCTCTGGACGTCACCTGGTGGAACACCCGCGAAGATCATCTGGAACACAGCAGCCTGCCGGCACGCACCCTGACCGTGCAGGACAATCCGGCCCTGAGCGGCGAAACACCGGTCAGCGACACCAGCAGCGGCACGGCCCTGCTCTGGCCGTGGCAATTGGCGACGGTGCTGCTGGCCCTGACCACCGTGCTGGGTTTTGCCCTATGGTGGCGCGCACGCTCGCAACCGGCCATCTTGCGCGCCGCACAGAGCGGGCCAAGCCCACGCACCCTGCTGGACGACCTCAAGCGCGCCTGCCAGGCCAACGACCCCCAGGCCACCCGCCAGGCCCTGGATGCCTGGGCGCGTCAGCAACCGGAAACCCTGGCCGAGATGGCCGCCCGTTTCGTGCCGTTGTCGGACGCGCTGGATGGATTGAATGGGGCGCTGTACAGCGAGAGCGGTCAGTATTGGCAGGGTGAGGACTTGTGGCGAGCGATTGGCACGATTCCGCCGGCGGAGCAGGTGCTGTTGCCGGCAGGTGAAAGCACAAGCTTACCTCCGCTCTACCCGAAGTGAGGCTTGAAACAGGGCACGCCTGAAATCTCCAAGCCTCCAGCGGCCCCAAGTAATCGAGGCGGGGCCGACCAACTCGGTTTAAATCATCCGCTGGCCCTCGAACGGGTTCCAGCCCTGCTGATCCGTTGTCTGCTTCAGGTAATACGCGCGGTGGGTGAGGTAGCTGTAAAGGAACGCAAAGTGAGCTTGCCCTGGGTCCGGTAGACCTCGCGGTGCAGGTCATCGCGCTCCATGTCGCTGATGGCTTGGCTATCCAGGTTCAGCTGGAAAAACACGCAGAGACAGTATCACGCCCCTAAGAATTTTGCCTGAAAATCAAAACGTTAACTTACTTTTCTTTGCAGAGCGCAACGGTTTCCATGCAATTAATAACCCAGCAGCCCCAAGCTCGGCATTAACATATTCCAAGTTCTCCTCCTTGACCTCCCACACCCACATCCTATTTAAGCTTGGCTTTAACAGCCCACGCCGCTCTTCGCTAAGAATCCAGTCCTGCAGCTTGCCATCCCCTACCTGTAGATTGAGGTGCTCCTCATTTATAACGTTTAGCGGATACACCATCCTCAACATTTTATCCTTGTACCGTTCCGCCCCTTTAAACCTCCCTCCTGTTTCCTTGTTGAATAGTATTGGATTTTCGTAATCGTACACACTACTCAGATTTTCCCCGCCAGCATAATAAAAGCCTTCCGAGACATCGTCTACCGAATAAAATATTGCGTACCTGAATTCGCTCAACTCGCCCAACTTCTCGACAAACTCTAAAAATTTATCTTTTCCAAAATGTTGATCTAGGCATTGCGCATCGAAATGATAAAAACCTCCGAAATCGTTTGTCGTGTATCCGAATGAGGCATCCCAGAGATTACTGCTCTCGCTTGTACAATAAAGCCTGAACGATGTTGCCCTACCAGCTTCAATTTTACCTTTTAGTTTAGCCCTTGAAACTTCGATAAAGTCAATATCCTCGTCAGCTCTATCCTCACGATACCGATAATATCCTGAAGCTGTTACTTCAAGCTTTATAACCCGAAAAAAAAGCAATCCGATTTCGTATGCCAATTTAGCAGAAACCTCTTCAATCCCGTAAACCGCCATTGCTTTAGCTGCGCCCATATCATTCCACCTATATACTACCGATCAGATTATCCAAGGCACTCTTTACTTTCGAGGCATCATAAGGATGTCTCAATACAACAATACTTCCCTGCCCGGTGCTTGGCAAATTATTCATTGCCGCCTGATTCCGCACAGTTAATGACGGCAACTTCCTTCCCATATCAGTTTTAGACGCAAGCTCTATGGCGTGCACCCTTCCAGATTTATCAATAGCCATGATATCAGGTCGTCGCCCTGACACTCCTTTACCGTTGGCGAAGTTATATGATCTATTCAAATAGATTTCTTTGAACCTCCCGCTCATGGCCAGCTTATTAGCGATAACCTCAGAGAACTGGTTGTGGCCAGGCGTACCATCTTTCTGACCCTTTCCGAATATCTTGGTTCCATTAACTTCCCGCATTGAGCATGGAGAAAGCCCCAGAGGATCGACCCATGTGATCGGGCTGGGCACATAAGCATATATATTGCTTCCACCTTCTAATCCTATAGGATCCTGTGTAACGAAACGCCCGACTTCCGGATCGTAATACCTAAATAAGTTATAATATAGGTCAATCTCCAAGTCGAAATACTGCCCTTGGAAGCGCAGATTCTGCTCAACCTTATTGACGGCTAATTGATCAATCTCTCCCCACGATCGATACGTCGCCTGCCAAACGATCTCACCTTCGCTATCCGTCAGTTCCAGCGGCGTGCCGATCTGGTCAGTATGGAAGTAGTAGACCCTCTGCTCCTCACCTACCACCTGATCAACTCGCGCCAAGGGCGCATAGCTTCCCGGCTCGTACAAGTACAGGATGTTTTGCCCCGGCGTCTCCTCACGCAGCATCCGTAGCCCTTGCCAGAGGAAGCGTTTCTGTTCGACTTCACCGTTGATTTCTGACTGCTTCGCAACCCGCCGTCCCAGGCTGTCATAGCGATACTCGCCTCGGCTCTCCAGCTTGCCATTGACCAGCGTTTCCGCCCGCACCAACCGGTTTTCGCAATCATAGGCAAAGTGCTGCAGCTTGCTGTGCCCCGAGCGCTTCTCGATCAGGTTGCCCCACGGATCGTAGCGGTA
This sequence comes from Pseudomonas sp. NY15356, assembly GCF_048068175.1. Classification (NCBI taxonomy): domain Bacteria; kingdom Pseudomonadati; phylum Pseudomonadota; class Gammaproteobacteria; order Pseudomonadales; family Pseudomonadaceae; genus Pseudomonas; species Pseudomonas sp. NY15356. Next base: position 145,123 of record NZ_JBLUPW010000007.1, read on the forward strand.
CTCCTGGTCCCGCCACTGCTTGATCCGGTTGTCCTTGACCTTGTCGAACTGGCGCGCGTTGAAATCGAGTCGGTTGGCCGCCGCGTCGTAACGAAACTCTTCGCTACCAATCAGCGAGCCGGTATCGCGGCTGCGTAATTGGCCGTTGGCTTCGTATTCGTACTTGATCTCGCCGCGCAGCTTGTCGAGGGTACGTACCAGTTCGCCTGCAGGGTCGTACTGATAACGACGGTGGATGGGGTTATACGCATGCTCCACCAGCAATGAGGTATTGATGCCGGTGTTATGCACCTGCGAGAGCTTGTCGGCTGGCAAGGTCGAGGCGAATTGCCAGGCCTTGCGCCCCATGGCGTCATAGCCAAAGCAACTGGTGAGCTTGCCCTGGGTCCGATACACCTCGCGGTGCAGGTCATCACGCTCCATGTCGCTGATCACCTGACCGTCCAGGTTCAGCTGGTGCAGGTGCCCGCTCCCGTAGTACAGGTGGTTGACCTTGCGGCCATCTGGCAGGGTCAATGTGGTCAGGTTGCTGAGCGGGTCGTACTCGTAACCGAGCGTGCCGGCGGGCGTGATTTCTTTCGTCAGCCGGCCGAGCAGATCGTAGGCGTACTCCAGCTTCTCTTCCGTGACCCCAAGCTGCTTGCCGATCCCGGTCGGTTGCCGCTCGATGCTCAGTAACCGGTCGGCATCGTCGTACGCGAAGGTCTGGCTCGCATCGCGGTTGATCTTGGCGACCAACCGGCCAATGCTGTCACGCTCGAACAGCGTGTGCCGTTCCGGGCGTTCGGCGTTTTCGCCGTAGCCCATCTCATCCAGTCGGGTGAGATGACCACCTTCGTTGTAGGTGAAGCGCCGCGTCAGGTTGTCCACCCGCACTTCTTCGACCAAGCGGTCCGATGCATCGTAGGCAAAGCTATAGGTCGCGTTGTTCTCGTTGACCAACGCGGTCAGGCGAATGGCTTTGTCGTACTCGTAGCGCACCCGCTGCCCTTTGGCGTCCTGGCGGCTGCTGGGCAGGCCTCTTGAAGTGCGCTGCAGGCGGGTGGTCTGGCCCTTGCCGTCGGTGTGCGCGATTACCTGGCCGAGGGGGTTGTAGGTGAAGGTTTCCGAGGTGCCGTCCGGGTGGATGATTTTCAGCACCTCACCGTCCGGCTTGCGCTCCAGCGTGGTGGTCTGGTTCAGCGCGTCGGTGACGGCGACCAAGTGCTGGCGCTCGTCGTAGCGGTAGTAGGTGCTCTTGCCCGAGCAGTCCTCGAAGCGTTCGACCTGGGCGTAGGCGTTCCACCACAGGTACTTGGACTTGAAGTTCGCATCGATGATGGTGTGCGGCAGGCCATCTTCGCCGTTGAGGTATTCGGTTTTGTTGCCTAGTGGGTCGATCTCGGCGACCAGGTTGCCCTTGTCGTCATAGCGGGACTTCCACACGCTGCCATCCGGGAAACGGGTTTCGGTCACCAGTGGCGTCGCAAGGTGGTGCTTGTAGCTGATCTTGCGGCCCAGTGGGTCGGTTTCCTCGACCAGGCGGCCAAAGTCGTCGTACTTGAGCGCCAGCGGGTTACCGTCGGGCAAGGTGAGGCCGACGATGTTGCCGAACGCGTCGAAATCGATCTTGTAGCGTTCGCCACCGAAATCCCGGCTGGCGATGACGCGGTTGTCCTCGTTGTACTGGATCTCCAGTTCGCGGCCCAACACGTCGGTCGCGCAACTGGTACGTTGGCCGAAGTCGTAGCGGAAATGATAATGCTCGCCGTCGCTGGTCCAGTGCTCGACCACGCGCGGTTTACCGTCCTGGGTTTGCCAGCGGTATTCGCACATCAGGCCAAGCGCATTGCTGTGGCGTACCATCAGGCCGTCGGCGTAGTGGAAATGCCGGACGGAATCACCGTTGCGGTTGATGACCTCGATCAGTTGGCCGTTATCGTCATAGCGATAGCGCACCAGGGTTTCCACAGCGCTGTCGCCCACCACGCGTTTGACGTCGGTAAGGCGCCCCAATGGATGGTCGTAGTGCAAGTGGACACGCACAGCGCCTGGTGCTGTGATATCCGTCAGTCTGCCATTTGCGCTGTAGGTAAAATGCAAATAATGGCCCAGCGCATTCTCCAAACGCTGCAAAGGGACTCTGCTATTGTCGTTCGGCACTTCGCCAAAGTAGAAACAAACATTGTCCAGCGTTTGCAGAATGTAGTGCCCACCTGCGGTACGCACGAGGTGGATGTGCTCATGGGGGTTGTAGATGCTTTCGCCGGGCTCCAGATCGATGAACGGAACGCTGCGGCCTTGGTTGTCGGTGAGGTAGACAAAGCCACCCTTGCGGCGCAGATTCTGCTCCCAGGGCAAGATCCAACCCCGCCCCAGCGCGCGCTCTACGGCAAGATCGCTAGCGTAGAAACGAGACCATTCGATAGGCATCAACCCCGGCAACACGAAGTCTGTTTCGTCGCCCAGCAGTTTACGGCCATTGGTCATGTCTACCGGGTTTCCGATAAAGCCACCAATCGCTCGCTCCACGGCGGGGCCAATGATGTAGCGCCCGGCAAGGTAGCTTGCCGCAATCGTGGCGCCTACTCGTAAGGCACAAGGGCCGGCGGCCTTGAGGCCCGCCTGTAGGCCCAGACGGCCGACCGACCAGACCGAGCGCCCCATGGACGCCACGACCATCAATATGTCGACGGTCACCCGTAACCATTCGGGCACCTCCTCGTCCACCGGCAAATAGCGCGTGGTGCCGCCACCGATGTATACGTTGTTCGACCCGCCCGAAATCTTGGCGCCGCAGATCAGCTTGTCGCCCTTGCGCGCAGCAGCAACACCGTTGATGAACACATTCGAGGAGCCCTCCGCCACCCGCACGGTCGCAGGGTGCTTCTCGCACTTTGCAGTACTCGATGTGGCGAGGGCCGCGTTCCGCTGGTTGATGAACACATTCGTCGAACATCCAGCCCGTTCTATCTGTCCAGCCGGTGAACTGAACGTTGAGCCAAATTGCTCGCCCATCATCGGAATCAGGCTAGCGGCCAAGCCGATCGCCGCGCCCAGCAGGAAACCGCCAAAGCCAGCCGTACAGATCATAAAGGCTGCTGCCGTCGCGATCGCAAGCCCAATCACCGCCCCTGCAAGAAATCCGGCCAAAGCACCGGTATGCTCAATTTCATCACCCCAACGCGCAGCTTCGAACATGGTTCAACCCTGCGGTGTGGTTGCTGTGGCGCTGCTCTGGCGAGGCTCGAAGCTGTTCAATAGTGCAAGCCAACTGTCGTTCTGCTTCCCGTTGAAGTCGGCCTGGCTGGTGGTCGAGAAAACCAGGATGCGCCCTGGGGCAACCTCGAATGCGGCCTGGCGTTGATAGACGGGGCGGCCATCGTTGAGGTAATAACCTTCTATCTGGACGCCCATCAGAGGCTGGCTGGAAGATAACTGCGCAGGCTTGCGGGCGAGTACGGTGTAGCCGCGCAGCTTGGACGCGATCAGTTTTACCTGGCGGTCGATATAGGCATCGAGGTTCTCCGCAGGCAGAACGTTGTCTCGCGAAATCGTGATGTTCAACGGTGCGGGGATATTGCTGCCCAAGATGAACATGTTCACCGTCCGATCCTGGAAGCCTTCCGGCAACGTGATGCTGCCTTCCTGAAGCTGATAGTCCATGGGTTTCAAATTCCATTTGAAAGAAAAAATTACTGAGCAGTCATTCCAGCCAGCATGGCCTCGAACTCAATCAGCCAATCGGCCAGGGGCGCCTGGGCTGGGTCGATCTGGGTGGACACCTCGAGCCAGTGGCGGATGTCGCTCTCGTGGGTGATGATCGTGCACACCGTACGCCCGTGCCGGCGCGCTTGGCCAAGCTGGAACTCATAGTCGAGTGCTACTGCCGGGTGCCCTGCCAACAACGATTCGGCCTGGCGTACCAAGGTCAGTTCGGTATGGCAGTCGCGCAGTTTCTTCACACACGCGTCTATGGCCGTGGGCAGTTCCAGGTCATCTGGTGCGCCTCTCAGGCACGCCCTGAACATGACCTCGCAGCCGGCGAACTCCAACGTGGTTTCGAGAGTTCGAAAGCTAAAGGCTGCAGGTACCCGCATATCGAGCCCAGCGATACGTAACGCATTGCTCTGCGCATTCAAGGGCAATGCCTGGACAGGAGCGGGCATCGCGCTCAGGGCTTGGACGGCCTCACGCTCCTGCTCGGCCTGTCGCCGTGCGAGCGCTTCGGCAGCCTCACGCTTTTGGGAAATCCTGTCGTAGATGCTCCTGGTGGCCATCGCTACGCCCCATTCGTTGATATCGACACGGTCACCGCCGTGGCGATTGCTTCGATCGGTTCGGGGTTGCCCAGGTTGTGAAACTTGAACAGGCGACGGTTCTGCGGCGACAGCAGCGCTGCGGCCAGGTCCATGGTCATGCGAGATCTCCTTGAAAGTACGGCCAGCACGCCTATGCGATGCTCAGCTGCTTCGATCCAGCGGGCACATCCCAGCCCGCACTCTGCCTAGCGGAAGCGGCCATCACGATGGGTTCACACGGCGATATGCCACGCGCGGCAGAGAGGCCAAAAGAAAACACCGGTAAAAGCTGCACTGTCAACGTGCTGCGGCCCGTAAACAATTGGCGAAGCAGAGTGGCCAGGTGAAGTCAATTTGACACCACCCATGCATTTTCTTCCCTTCCCGAATAACACTTGGTTTCGGTGAATCGCCTGCTGCAGAGCGGTTTCCAGCTACGCGTCAGCGCACAATAGAAGTGGTTTCCGACCTGCTCATGCCAGCGCCTACCGCGCCCGACACGCACGCGAAGAAAAGTGTTTCATAACGTGGACTGGCGTTCCAAAACGCAATGGCGGATACCTGGCGCTGCGGCTCAACCTTCACCCTGCTCCCTCTCCCGCCGTGTTGAGTTACCATAGCCGCCCCTCTGAGAAGCTCATCATTCAAGCGAAGCACAAGCTTGCTTGACCCCACTCGACAGGTCATCCATGCGTCTGTTTCACACCTCCGACTGGCACCTGGGCCAAAGCCTGCACGGCCAGGAACGCGACTTCGAACATGCCTGCTTCCTCGACTGGCTGCTTGGCCAGCTGCGTCTGCGCCAGCCCGATGCCCTGTTGATCGCCGGCGATATCTTCGACACGGTCAACCCGCCGGTCAAAGCCCAGGAGCGGCTCTACGACTTCATCGTCCAGGCCCATGAGCAACAGCCCAAGCTCGACATCGTGATGATCGCCGGCAACCACGACTCCGGCTCGCGCATCGAGCTGCCCGCGGCCTTGATGCGGCGCCTGCGCACCCACGCGCTGGGGCGGGTGCACTGGCTCGACGAAGGCCTGCTGGATGCCGAGCGACTGCTGATCCCGCTGACCAATGCACGCGGCAAGGTCTGCGCCTGGTGTCTGGCCCTGCCCTTCCTGCGCCCGGCGGAAGTCACCGGGCCGCAGCTGGGCGACGACTACCTGCAAGGCATCACCCAGGTACACCAGCAACTGATCGAAGCCGCCCAGGCCAAGCGCAAGAAGGACCAGGCCCTGGTCGCCATCAGCCATGCACACATGGCCGGCGGCGCAGTGTCCGAGGACTCTGAGCGCAGCCTGGTCATCGGCAACGCCGAAGCCCTGCCGGCGCGCCTGTTCGACAAGGCCATCAGCTATGTCGCCCTGGGCCACCTGCACAAGCCGCAGCGGGTCAATCGCGAGGAACGCATCCGCTACAGCGGCTCGCCGATCCCGCTGTCGTTCGCCGAAATCAACTACCCGCACCAGGTGCTGGAAGTGGAGCTCGATGGCGCCGAGCTGGTCAGCGTCGAGGCCCGCCTGGTACCTCGTGCGGTGGCCCTGCAACGTATCGGCCCGGCACCGCTGGGCGAGCTGCTGCAGCAATTGGCCGACCTGCCGGTGGTCGACCTGCTGGAAGACCCCAACCGCCAGCCCTGGCTGGAGGTGCGGGTGCGCCTGGACGAGCCGCAGCCGGACCTGCGCCAGCAGATCGAAGGCGCCCTGGAGGGCAAGGCCGTGCGCCTGGTGCGCATCAGTGCCGAGTACGCTGGGCGCGGCAGCCAGGACGAGGATGAACGGGCGTTCGTCGAGCTGTCGCAGATGACCCCGCAGGACCTGTTCAGCCGCGCCTGGGAGCAGGCCTATGGCAACCCCGTCGACGAGCAGGCCCTGGCCGACTTCGCCCTGCTCCTGCAGGACGTACAGCAGGAGGAGGTGCAGCCATGAAGATCCTTGCCATTCGCCTGAAGAACCTGGCCTCGCTGGCCGGCCCGATCGACATCGACTTTACCGCCGAGCCCCTGGCCAGCGCTGGCCTGTTCGCCATCACCGGGCCCACCGGCGCTGGCAAGAGCACCTTGCTCGATGCCCTGTGCCTGGCGTTGTTCGGCACCGTGCCACGGCTCAACGATATCGGCCGGGAAGCCAAGGTGCCCGACGCCGATGGCGAGATCGCCACCTACGACCCGCGCAACCTGCTGCGCCGCGGCACCGGCAGCGCGTACGCCGAGGTGGATTTCGTGGGCATCGATGGGCACCGCTACCGCGCCCGCTGGGAAGCCAACCGCGCCCGTGAAAAAGCCAACGGCAAGTTGCAGCTCAGTCGCCAGAGCCTGTACGACCTGGACGCCGAGCAATTGCTGGGCAGCGGCAAGAACGAATACAAGCAGCTGGTCGAGGCGCGCCTGGGCCTGAACTTCGAGCAGTTCACCCGCGCGGTGATGTTGGCCCAGAGCGAGTTCGGCGCCTTCCTCAAGGCCGACGACAAGGACCGCAGCGAACTGCTGGAAAAACTCACCAACACGGCGATCTACACCCGCCTGGGCCAACGCGCCTTCAGCAAAGCCCGCGAGGCCGGCGAAGCGCACAACGACCTGAAGAAACAGGCCGAGCACCTGGTGCCGATGGCCGCCGAAGCCCGCGCCGAGCTCGACCAGCAGCTGGCGCAGGCCCAACAGCAGTTCAAGGCCGGCCAGGCGCGCCAGCGCCAACTGGAACAGCAGCGGGCCTGGTTCGACGAACACAGCAAGCTGCAGGCCCAGCACGCCGAGGCCCAGGCCGCCTTGCTAGCGGCCGAGCAAGGCTGGGAACAACTCGCCGAGCAGCGCCTGGACCTGCAACGTCTGGAACGCCTGGCCCCCCAACGCCACCAGTTCCACCGCCAGCAGGTATTGACCGCACAACTGGCGCCCCTGGCCGCAGAACTCGCCGACCAGCAGCGCCAGCAGGCCGACCTGCAGGTCCGCACCAGCGAACTGGAGCAAGCGCTGGAGGCGGCCCGCCAGGCCCTGGCCCATAACCAGGCCCAGCACAGCGAAAACGCCCCTCTCCTGCGCCAGGCCTTTGCCGCCCAGGACAGCCTGGCACGCCTCGACCAGGCGCTGGCCAGCCAACGCAGCGCCGCCCAGCAGGCTGACCAGGACGTCGCCGACGGCCAGCAGCAGGTGCAGCAGCTCGAGGAACACCAGCAACGCAGCCAGCAGCTCCTGGCGCAGATTGACATGGCGCTGGCCGACAGCGAGCACCTGGCGGGCCTGGCCAGCGCCTGGCAGGCCTACCTGCCGCAACTCAAGCAGGTGATGCAGATCGGGGCGCGCCTGGCCAAGGGCCGTGAAGAGCTGCCCGGCCTGCAGGCCCAGGCCAGCCAGGCCAACGCCCAGCTGCAAAGCCAACGTGACGCCTTCGAGCTGCTGTTCCGCGAAGCCGGGGCCGAACCCCACGCCCTGGCCGAGCAGATCGACCTGCTCGGCGCCATGCTCCAGGACAACCGCAAGCAGCAACGCACGGTCGAGGAGCTGTCGCGCCTGCAGGCCCGCGAACTGGAACTGCGCCAGCGCGTCGCGACCTTGCGCGAGCGCCAGCAGCAGGCCATGCAGCAGCGCCAGCGACTCATCGGCGAAGGCACCGCGGCCAAGGCCGAACTGGAAACCGCCGAGCAGGCACTGGCCCTGACCCGCCAATTGCTGGAACGCCAGCGCCTGGCACGCACCAGCAGCGTGGAAGAACTGCGCGGGCAATTGCGCGATGGCGAACCCTGCCCGGTCTGCGGAAGTGCCGAGCACCCGTTCCACCAGCCAGACGCCCTGCTGCAGAGCCTCGGCCGCCATGACCAGGCCGAAGAGGACGCTGCCCGTGCGCAGGTCGAGCGCCTCAACACCCGCCTGGTGGAGCTGCGGACCGAGCTGGGCGTGGTCAATGCCCAGCTCAAGGACTTCCAGCAACAGCAGGTGCAACTGGGCGAGCAGTTGCAACCCCTTGCCGAACAGCTCCAGGCGCATACCCTGTGGCCGACCCTCGCCCCGCAGGACGACAATGCCCGCCGCACCTGGCTCGACGGCCAGCTGCGTCGCCTGGGCGAAGAGATCGATCGCGACGAAAAACGCCAGGCGGCCCTGCTGGCCCTGCAGAAGGACGCCGCCCGTCTCACCCAGCAGCTGCAGGCGGCAAGCGAGGCCCAGCAACAGGCCCAGCGTCACCTCGAGCAGCAGCACCAGGCCCTGTCCACCGACGAGCAGCAACTGCAACAGGGCTTGAACGACCTGGCCAACGTGCTGCCCCAGGATATCCTCCAGGCCCTGCGCGACGACCCGGCCACGGCCTTCCTCGGCCTCGACCAGCAGATCGCCCAGCGTCGCCAGCAGCTCGAGCAACGCCAGGACGAACAGCAGGAGCAGCAGGCCCGCCAGGTGCAGCTGGACAAGCTGCGCGACCAGCAACAGGCCCGCCTGGCTGCCCAACAGCAGCTCCGGCACACGCTCGCCACGCTGGATGAACAGCGCCAGCAGGCCCTGGCGACCTTAAGTGAACTGCTCGGCGAACAGGCCAGTGCCGAAGCCTGGCAACAGCACATGGACACCCAGCTGGAACAGGCCCGGGTGGTCGAGGCCGAAACGGCCCAACGCCTCCAGGCGCTGCACACCCAGGGCGTGCAACTGGCCAGCGAACTCAAGGCCAACAACCAGCGGCAACAGGCGTTGGAGCAGGAATGCCAGCAGCTGCAGGGTCAGATCAGCCAATGGCGCAGCGAGCACCCGGAGCTGGACGACACCGGCCTGGAACGCCTGCTGGCCATCGACGATGCCCAGCTCGGCGAACTGCGCCTGCGCCTGCAAACCGCGGAGAAGGCCATCGAGCAGAGCCGCGTGCTGCTGCAGGAACGCGAACAACGCCTGCAGCAACATGCCGAGCAGGGCCAGGGCGATCTGGCTGCCGAAGCCCTGCATCAGACCCTGGCCGAAATCGGTCAGCAGTTGGCCCTGCAGGAACAGCAGTGCGCCGAGCTGCGCGCCCGGCAGGCCGACGATCAACGCCGCCAGCAGGCCCACCAGGCCCTGGCCGAACAGATCGAACAGGCCTACCAGCAATGGCAACGCTGGGCACGCCTGAACGCCCTGATCGGCTCAGCCTCGGGGGACGTGTTCCGCAAGATCGCCCAGGGCTACAACCTCGACCTGCTGCTGCACCACGCCAACAGCCAACTGCGCCAGTTGGCCAAGCGCTACCGCCTCAAGCGCGGCGGCAGTGCCCTGGGCCTGCTGGTGCTGGACACCGAAATGGGCGACGAGCTGCGCTCGGTGCATTCGCTCTCCGGTGGCGAGACCTTCCTGGTGTCGCTGGCCCTGGCCCTGGGCCTGGCCTCCATGGCCTCGAGCACCTTGCGCATCGAGTCGCTGTTCATCGACGAGGGCTTCGGCAGCCTGGACCCCGAATCGCTGCAGCTGGCCATGGATGCCCTCGACGGGCTGCAGGCCCAGGGGCGCAAGGTAGCGGTGATTTCCCATGTGCAGGAAATGCACGAGCGCATCCCGGTGCAGATCCAGGTGCGTCGCCAGGGCAATGGCTTGAGTGACGTGGAGGTGTGCGGGTGATTCTCTACTCGTTCCGTCGCTGCCCTTGGGCCATGCGCGCACGCCTGGCATTACGCTATGCAGGCTGCCCGGTGGAGGTCCGCGAGGTGGCAATGAAGAACAAGCCGGCCGAGCTGCTGGCCTTGTCGCCCAAAGGCACGGTGCCGGTGCTCGATACCGGTGCCGGGGTGCTGGAGGAAAGCCTGGACATCATGCGCTGGGCGCTGGCCCAGAACGACCCACAGGACTGGCGCCTGCAGGCCGACCCGGGCGGCGCGCAACAGGCCGAGGCCTTGATCGCGCGTAACGACCGGGACTTCAAGGTACACGTGAACCTGTACAAGTACGCCGAGCGTTACCCCGACCACTCGCGGGCGTTCTATCGTCAGCAGGCCGAACCGTGGCTGGTCGAGCTCGAAGGGTTGCTCGAAGGCCGGCCCTACCTCTTGGCCGACCATCCGAGCTTGGTCGACGCCGCCCTGCTCCCGCTGATGCGCCAGTTTGCCGGGGTGGAACCTGACTGGTTCGCCGAAGCGCCCTACCCCCGGTTGCGCAGCTGGTTGCAAGGGTGGCTCGAATCGGCGTTGTTCAAGGCCATCATGGCGCGCTGAACAGCCCTATAGGTATACCCCCTGGCGTTTCGAGCATTTCAGATCGCCAGGATCGGCGAAGAGAACAGCAACAGCACCACCGCCGCGATACGCCACATCATGCTTCACCTCTCGCGAGTCAAAAATACAGCGTCAAATTCAAACACATGGCGTTGTGCTATTACCAGCCTTTTCAATCCAATCGAGGGTCACTCGAGAAACTTGAGATCCGATGGCGCATCCTGGGCCAGTTTCTGCACGGTTTCGCCCAGCTTGCCGCTACGCGGGTCGCGGCGCAGGACCACGATCTGGTTGCTCTTCTGGTTGGCCACCAACAGGAATTTGCCGCTGGGGTCGAGGCTGAACTCCCGTGGGTGGTCGCCTTCGACGGAGCGGCGTTGCAACAGGGTCAGCTGGCCATCGTGCTTGTCGACCGCGTAGGCCACGATCTCGTTGCTGGTACCGCGGTTGCTGACATACAGGAAGCGCCCGTCGGCCGACAGGTGCAGCCCGCCGGCGGCCTTGGCCGCGGCCTCCTGCCGCTCGGTCAGGGGCAGGCGTTGGCGTTCCACCAGGTTGCCGTCCTGCACGTCGAACATCACCACCTCGGCGCTCATCTCCAGGGTGAGGTAGGCGTGCCGGCCCTTGGCATCGAACAGCAGATGTCGCGGGCCGCTGCCTGGCGGCAGGCTGACCGACGCGGGAATCGCCGGGCTCAGCGGATGCTCGGGGCTGGCCCCGTCGTAGCGGTAGATGAACACCTGGTCGGCACCCAGGTCGCTGGCATAGAGGTGACGGCCTTCGGGCGAGAATACCACCGAATGCACATGGGCCCCGGCCTGGCGCTCGGGGTTGACCTTGCTGGGCGCATGGCGCAATTGCTGGACCACGCCCTTGAGCTTGCCGTCGCGTGCCACCGGGAGCACCGTCAGGCTGCCGCCCGGCTCCGGCGCGACGGCATAGTTGGCAACGAACAGGTAACGCTGGTCATGGCTGAGGCTGGCGTGGGTCGGTTCGTCGCCACGGCTGGCCACTTGGTTGAGCAGCTTGATGTCACCCTTGGCATTCAGCGAAAAGCTGCTCACCTGGCCCTGGGGCGTTTCATTGACCGCGAACAGCAGGCGCTGGTCGGCGGACAGCACCAGCCAGGACGGGCTGACACTCTTGACCACCTGCAACGGCTTGGCATCGACCTGGCCGCTGTCGCTGTCGAAGCGGTAGCGGTAGATCCCTTGGCTGGCACCGTCGGTGTAGCTGCCAACGAGCAGTACCGCGGCATGACTGTTCACTGTCAGGCCCATGAGACTAGCGGCCAGCAGGCTCTTCCAGGTCTTCATCATCGTCATCTTCCGAAGCGCGCAGGGCATCCATACAGACTAGCCGATGCTCGCCTTCGGCATCGGCGAGCCGCCACTGGTCGCCCTCGGCGATGGCAGCGGCCACTTGTTCGGGGGTGAAGCGCCAGCGACGCAGCTGGCGACCGTCCATGCATTCGATCGAAAGGCCTGAGTCGTCGTAGGTGAAGTCGAAGGCGTGGAGCCCGTCGATCAGCAGCATGTCGCAGGCTGCGAGGGCGGTGGCGAGGGAAGACATTGGAGCACCAGGTAAAAAGTGGGGCGCCAGTATAACCCCGGGCCTGCTGTGCAGCCCAATCGCCAGCAAGCCGGCCCCACAGGGATTTCGCAAGTCTTGAGAGCGGCGCAATCTCGGTGGGAGCCGGCTTGCCGGCGATTGGGCCGCAAGGCGGCCCCGTGTGGATCAATGGGCGAAGATCGACCCGCCCACCTTGCCCGCCAGCTTCTGCGGCTTGATCAGGAACCGCGCCAGCGCCGGCAGCAGCCACAGCGCGCCAAACATGTTCCACAGCAACATGAAGGTCAGCATCAGGCCCATGTCGGCCTGGAACTTGATCGCCGAGAAGATCCAGGTGCACACGCCGATGGCCAGGCACAGCCCGGTGAACAGCACGGCCTTGCCGGTCGACCGCAGGGTTTCGTAATAGGCCTCCTGCAGCGGCAGGCCGGCACGCAGGAAGCTCTCCAGGCGGCTGTAGATGTAGATGCCGTAGTCCACGCCGATACCTACGCCCAGGGCGACCACCGGCAAGGTGGCGACCTTCACGCCGATGCCCATGAACGCCATCAGGGCGTTGCCCAGCACCGAGGTCAGCACCAGGGGCAGGACGATGCACAGGGTCGCGGCGAGTGAGCGGAAGGTGATCAGGCACATCACCGCCACGCACAGGTAGACCAGCACCAGGATGGTCAGCTCGGCCGACTTGATCACCTCGTTGGTGGCCGCTTCGATGCCGGCATTACCCGCCGCCAGGAGGAACTGCAGGCCATCCTTGTTGTGACTGTCGGCAAAGGCCTTGGCCACCGAGGTCACGCGCTCCAGGGTCTCGGCCTTGTGGTCGTTGAGGAACACCAGCACCGGCGCCAGGGAACAGTCGGCGTTGTACAGGCCGTCGGCACGGGCGATGGAGTTGTTGAGCACGTCCGGGTTGCGCGACAGGGTCTCCCATTTCAGGCTGCCCTCGTTCATGCCCTTGATCACCTGCTTGGACACGGTGACCAGGGAAATCGCCGACTGCACGCCCGGGGTGTTCTCCATGGTCCACATCAGCTCGTCGATCGGCGCCATGGTGGAATGGATCGAGCAGCTCTCCGACGGCGTCTTGACCATGATCACCAGCACGTCGGAACTGGTGGAGTAGTTGTTGATGATGAAGTTGTTGTCCTGGTTGTAGCGTGAGTCCGGACGCAGCTCCGGCGCGCCCTGGTCGAGGTCGCCGATCTTCAGGTTCTGGCTGTACCACAGGCCACCGGCGAAGGCCGCCAGGGCCAGGGCGATGGACACCGGCGCCACCTTGGGGCTGGCGAAATTGGCCAGCAGGCGCCAGAACGGATGTTCGCGGGTCGCGTCCTTCTTGCTGCGGGCGATGGCCTTCTGGCTGATGCCCACATAGGAGATCGCCACCGGCAGCAGGATCAGGTTGGTGAAGACGATCACCGCCACGCCGATCGACGCACCGATGGCCAGCTCGCGGATCACCCCGATGTCGATCACCAGCAAAGTGATGAAGCCCACGGCGTCGGCCAGGATGGCGATCATGCCCGGCAGGAACAGCTGGCGGAACGTGCGCCGAGCTGCGGTCAGAGCATTGTCGGCACCGCTGGACTGCAAGGCGATACCGTTGATCTTCTGCACGCCGTGGGAGATGCCGATGGCGAAGATCAGGAACGGCACCAGCATCGAATACGGGTCCAGCCCGAAGCCCACCGCATGCATCAACCCCAGTTGCCAGACCACCGCCACCAGGGTGGTGATAAGGACCGCGATGGTGCTGCGGATGCACCAGGTGAACCAGTACAGCAAGGCCCAGGTGATGGCCAGGGCCACGCCGAAGAACATCACCACCATCACCAGACCGTCGATCAGGTCACCGACCTTCTTGGCGAAGCCGACGATATGCACCTTCACGTTGGGGTTCTGGGCCTGGAACTTGTCGCGGATCTTCTCTTCCAGCTGGTGGGAGAACTGCTGGTAGTCGAGCTTGACCTGCTTGCTCTGGTCCTGTGGGTCCGGGTAGCTCTCCATCAACGGCACGTCGACGATGCTGGACTTGAAGTTGTTGGCCACCAGGCGCCCGACCTGGCCGGACTTGAGCACGTTGTCGCGCAGCTCCTCGAGGCTTTGCGCCGAGCCGTTGTAGGTGTTGGGGATCACCTCGCCGCCGGCGAAACCGTCTTCGGTGACCTCGGTCCAGCGCACCGCCGGGCTCCACAGCGACTTGAGTCCCGCACGGTCGACGCCAGGAATGTAGAAGACCTCGTCGTGGATCTGGCGCAGGGTCTCCATGTAGTCCTTGTCGAAGATATCGCCATTGACCGCCTCCACCGAGATACGCACGGTGTTGCCAAGGTTGGCCAGGTCGTTGCGGTGCTCGATCATCTGTTCGATGAACGGGTGCTGCAGCGGGATCATCTTCTCGAAGCTGGTGGACGGGCGGATCTGCGTGGCCTGCCAGAACAGGAAGATGCTCACCAGCAGGCACAGGGCAATGACCACCGGCCGGTTGTTGAAGATCAGCCGCTCGAGCAGGGTGGCCTTGTCCTGATGGTGTTGCTGGTGCATGTCGAAGCTCTCCCGGCTGGTCATGGCTGCACCTCCTCGGCGCCCTGGGCAGTGGCCAGGTGCACCCCGCCCTGCCCGACCAGCAGCAAGCCGCCGTCGGCAAGGCCCGTGGCAGCCGACAAGGCGATGCGGTCGGCGCGGTTGTAGACCGAGAAGCTCTGGCCGTCATCCTGGCTGCGCAACACGCTGCCACTGTTACCCACCAGCACCAGGCTGCCATCTTCCAGAAGCGTAGCGCTTGCCAGGCCGAACTCGAATGGGCCGCGGGCGGTCTTGAGCGGGATCGGTTGCCAGGTATCGCCGAAATCGGTGGAGCGCAGCAGGTTGCCGCGCAGGCCATAGGCCAGCAGGGTGCGCGCCTGGGTGGTGCCGATCACGCCGAACAGCGACCCCTCGTAGGGACTCTGGACCACGGACCAGCTCTGGCCGTTATCGCTGGAGCGGAACATGCTGCCCTGCTCGCCGACGATGAACAGGCCGGCATCCTTGACCTGGGCGATGGCGTTCAGGTGCAGCTGGTCGGGGTTGTCCAGGCGCTCGCCGATGTCCTGCCAATGCTGGCCACCATCGGTGGTCTCGAGCAATGCGCCATAGGCGCCGACGGCGAAACCGTGCTGGGCGTCGAGGAAGGCGACATCGAGCAGGGGCGCCTCGCGGGCGAGGTCTTCAAACTGCTTGCTCCAGGTGGCGCCACCATCGTTGCTGGCCAGCACCTGAGCGTCATGACCGACGGCCCAGCCACGCTTGTCGTCGAGGAAGAACACGGCGGTGAGCAGTTGACGGGTGGGTACCCGGGCCTGGGCCCAGGTCTTGCCCTGGTCGTCGGAGAACAGGATATGGCCCCGGTCGCCGACCACCACCAGCCGCTTGCCGGCATGGGCGACATCGATCAGCAGGCTCTGGCTGGCCCGCGCCGACTCCACCGAATACTCCTCGGCCGCCGCGGCTCGTGCACCCCCTGCTCCTGTCGCCAACGCCAACGCCAGCAGCGCACTGGCCGCCAGCGGCCAGGCACCGCGCCTGGCTTGCGCCATCACCCGATCCGTCATGATCGCCCCCTGTTGTGTTCTTGTAGTGGGTCAATCTATTGCCAGGTACTGCGAAAAGCCTGTTCCAGAGCCCTGCAATAGCTTTGGGGCCATCGTATCGGGGTTATCGGCGGGAAGACAACGAGCGGGACGTTATGTTTTGTTAAGCACTCGAAAGCATCGCGGGGCAAGCCCGCGCCTACACCGGACCGCACCACCCTGAAGGCCGCGCTGTACCACTGTAGGAGCGGGCTTGCCCCGCGAAAGGGCCGCCAAGCGGCCCCCTGGGCCTTATGCCAAGCTCTTGCTCACCACTTCATACACATCGCTGGACAACGCCCCAGACGCCAGGATTCGCTCCAGCTCGCCACGCATCAACGCCTGGCGTGCATCGTCATACTTGCGCCAGCGGGTCAGCGGCGCCAGCTGGCGCGAAGCGATTTGTGGGTTGAGGGCGTTGAGCTCGATCACCAGGTCCGCCAGGAAGCGGTAGCCCGAGCCGTCGGCGGCATGGAAGTTCACCAGGTTCTGCCCGGCGAAGGCACCGATCAGCGCACGCACCTTGTTCGGGTTCTTCAGGGTGAAGGCCGGGTGCTGCATCAGCGCCTTGACCCGCGCCAGGCCGCCCGGCAGGGGGCTGGCCGCCTGCACGCTGAACCACTGGTCCATGACCAGCGGGTTGTCCTTGAAGTGCTCGGCGAAGGCGTCCAGGGCCTTGGCGCGCTCGGCTTCGAACGGCGAGTTGACCAGCACCGCCAGGGCGGTGAGGCGCTCGGTCATGTTGTCGCACTGGTCGAACTGCTCCAGCGTTGCCGCCAGCACCTCTGGCTTGCCGCTGAGCATCAGGTACGACAGGGCGATGTTCTGCAGGCTGCGCCGGGCGAAGTGCTCGGCCTCGGCGACATAGGCGGTTTTCGCCGACACCTCGCGGTTGGCCTGGTAGCGCGCCCACAGGGCATCGAACAGTTGCTCGGCGATTTGCTTGCGGGCGAACTCACGGGCAGCGTGGATGGCCTCGACGTCGGCCACCTGGCTGATCTCGGTCAGGTACGCCTCGCCTGGCAGCGAGAGCATCTCGGCGACCATCGCCGCGTCCAGCGACGCGTTGCCCAGCACGGTGC
This sequence comes from Pseudomonas sp. NY15356, assembly GCF_048068175.1. Lineage (NCBI taxonomy): Bacteria > Pseudomonadati > Pseudomonadota > Gammaproteobacteria > Pseudomonadales > Pseudomonadaceae > Pseudomonas > Pseudomonas sp. NY15356. The sequence continues at coordinate 161,827 of NZ_JBLUPW010000007.1, forward strand.
CCAGCGCCGTGATCAGGCGCTGGTCGAGCTTGAGCGCCTCGCCGCGCTGATGCTGGCCGATCAACTCCTGCAATACCTGCACCGACAGTTGCTGCCCCGCCTCCCAGCGGTTGAAACCGTCGCTGTCGTGCTGCATGAGGAACATCAGCTGGTCGCGGTCGTAGGGGAAGCTCAGCTTGACCGGCGCGCTGAAGCCGCGCAGCAACGAGGGCAGCGGCTTGGCCGCGATGCCTTCGAAGGTGAAGGTCTGCTCGGCCTCGGTCACCGACAGTACGCGGCTTGTGCCCTGTGGCGCGGCTTCGCCGGCCAGGCGCAGCGGCAGGTCGTTGCCCTGGGCATCGAGCAGGCCCAGCTCGACCGGGATCACGAACGGCAGTTTCTGGGCTTTGTCCGGGGTCTGCGGGCAGCTCTGGCGGAAGGTCAGGCTGTAGCGCTGGGCCGCGGCGTCAAAGGCTTCGCTGACCTCCAGGCGCGGGGTGCCGGCCTGGTTGTACCAGCGCTTGAACTGGGTGAGGTCGACACCGTTGGCGTCTTCCATGGCCTTGATGAAGTCGTCGGTGGTCACCGCCTGGCCATCGTGGCGCTCGAAGTACAGGTCGCTGCCCTTGCGGAAGCCTTCCGCGCCCAGCAGGGTACGCACCATGCGCACCACCTCGGCCCCCTTCTCGTACACAGTCAGGGTGTAGAAGTTGGAAATCTCGATGAAGCTGTCCGGGCGCACCGGGTGGGCCATGGGGCCAGCATCCTCGGCGAACTGGTGGGTTCGCAGGTAGGCCACGTCCTCGATGCGCTTGACCGTGCGCGAGTTCATGTCGGCACTGAACTCGGCATCGCGGAACACCGTGAAGCCTTCCTTGAGCGACAGCTGGAACCAGTCGCGGCAGGTCACGCGGTTGCCCGACCAGTTATGGAAGTATTCGTGGGCCACCACGCCTTCGACGCGCTGGTGGGCGGCATCGGTGGCGGTCTCGGCCCGGGCCAGCACACAGCTGGAGTTGAAGATGTTCAGGCCCTTGTTTTCCATGGCGCCCATGTTGAAGTCGTTGACTGCAACGATCATGAAGATGTCCAGGTCGTACTCGCGGCCATAGACTTCTTCGTCCCAGCGCATGGACTTCTTCAGGCTGACCATGGCGTGGTCGCACTTGTCGATGTTCTCGGGCTCGACATAGATACGCAGGGTCACATCGCGGCCGGACTGGCGGGTGAAGGTGTCCTCGACGCACCACAGGTCACCGGCGACCAGGGCGAACAGGTAGGCCGGCTTCTTGAACGGGTCTTCCCAGGTGGCCCAGTGGCGGCCATCTTCCGACGGGCCGTTGCCGACGGGGTTGCCGTTGGACAGCAACACCGGGTAGCGATGCTGCTCGGCGATCACCGTGGTGGTGAAGGTGCTCATCACGTCCGGGCGATCGAGGTAGTAGGTGATCTTGCGGAACCCCTCGGCCTCGCACTGGGTGCAGAACATCTTGCCGGACTTGTACAGGCCTTCGAGGGCCGTGTTGCTTTCCGGGTGGATCCGCACGCTGGTGTCGAGGGTGAAGCGCTCGGCCTTGGGCTGCAGGGTCAGGCTGTCGTCGTCGAGCTGGTAGTCGCCGGCGGCCAGGGCCTGGTCGTCGAGCTGCACACTCAGCAGCTCCACTTGCTGGCCGTCGAGCACCAGTGGCGGCAGGCCGGCGCCGCGCGCCGGGTTGCGGCGCATGACCAGCTGCGCATGGACCAGGCTGTGGTCCTCGAACAGCTCGAAGGTCAGGTGCGTCTCGTCGATCAGGTACTCGGGCGCCTGGTAGTCCTTGAGGTAGATCACTTGCGGTTGTTCGGTACGCATAGTGCTGGTCCTTTTACTGGTGCACGGCCAACTGGTAGGCCGTGTACTTGCGAATGTTGATCACGCCGGTGTCGAAGATCAGGTACTGGCCCTTGATGCCCAGCAGCGTGCCTTCGGCCACCGGGTCCTTGTCGAGGTTGAAGCTGACGATTTTTTTCGGGTAGGCCTCGACCGGGTAGCGCATCTGGACCACCTCGGCATCGGGTACCGGCTGGATGGCCTGCAGGCCGAAGCGCGCCTGCAGGCCGCGCAGGCCCTCGGCACAGGCATCGAAGATCTGCTCACGGATGGCCGGCAGGTCGAGCACCTCGGCATCGCCCTTGAGCAGCGTGCGCCAGTTGGTGCGGTCCGGCACCTGGCTGCGCAGCAGGTCTTCGACCAGGCCCGACTGCTGCCGGGTGGCCACGCGCATGATCGGCAGGGCCTGGCTGGCGCCCTGGTCGAGCCAGCGCGTAGGCAGTTGCGTGGCACGGGTGATGCCGACCTTGATACCCGACGAGTTGGCCAGGTACACCACATGGTCGGTCATGCAGAACTGTTCGCCCCACGACGGCTCGCGACAGGTGCCGGCGTCGTAATGGCATTTTTCCGGGGCCATGATGCACACGTCGCACTGGGCCAGCTTGGTCATGCAGGGGTAGCAATAGCCCTGGCTGAAGCTGGTCTTGGTGCGCTTGCCGCAATGGGTGCAATGGATGGCGCCAAGGTATTCCAGGCGCACGGTGGACCCGATCAGCGGGTTGACCGGCACCTGCTCCTCACCCAGGCGGAAACTGTATTGAACGACCGGTGCTTCCAGGCGCACCGCCATCTTGCTCAAAGAGCCACGAGCGAGTTCGATCAATGTACCGAGTCCGATTTGAACAGGATGTTGGGGACCGGTGCCGACTTCGACGCGCACTCCTGGGGGCCCATGTAGCCGGTACGCTGCTCCTCGGGCAGGTTCTTCATCTCCCAGGCGATCACCGCCTGCAGGGACAGTTCCTTCTGCTCCGGGGTCAGCTTGCGGCCGTCGGCCCATTTGCCGATTTCCACGGCCAGCTTCAGGCTTTCGTAGATTTCGGGGGTGATGTTCTGGATCATTTGCGCGAACGTGGACATAGCGTCTCCTCAATCAGGCCGACAGTTTACGCCGTGCCAGCGCCCCGCCCAAGAGCCCGGTCAGGCATCCGATGAGCAGCCCGCCGACGTGGGCGGCATTGGCGACCTGGCCGAAGCCGAGCTGGCCGACCACACCCGTCAGGCACACCAACAGCCAGATGAGCATCATCACCAGCACGCCCTTGGGCAGGCTGAACAGGGGGTTGGGCGCCAGCCACTGGTACAGCCACACGTGCCCGAGCAGGCCATAGAGCACGCCGGACAAACCGCCGAACAGGCTGGGGCCGCTGGTGTAGTGCTGGGCAAGGTTCGAGACCAGGCTGAACACCAGGGTCAGGCCCAGCAGCATCCATGGGCCTTGGCGCAGTTCGATGCGCTTGCCCAGCTCCCAGTACCAGAGGGCGTTCATCGCCAGGTGCAGGACGCCGAAATGCAGCAGCATGGGCGATACCAGGCGCCACCATTGCCCTTCGGCCAGGCCCTGGGCCAGCGGGGTGAAGTACAGGTACTCGCCCTGTACACGGAATTCCAGGAAGGTGAACCAACCGATGGTCGACAGATTGTCACCCAGGCCGGTCACGCCGGCCACCACCAGGCACAACAGCAATATGGCGGCAGTGACCTTGCAGGCGTGGGCCTGATCGGCGAGGGATGGCTGGGCCGGGCCGTTCGCGGGTAGGCCCGCACCTTCGATGTCCAGGTCATCGTTGCCTTCGGGGAAGCGCTGGTACAACTGGCGCACGTCGTCGGCCAGCGACTCGGGCACCCAGAGCACCTGCTCCTGGCCCTCCTCGACCACCCGGTGCGGCACCTGCAGGCGCCGCAGCATCCGCACGAAACCGCCCAGGTCCACTGCCAGCGGCAGGCGCATCGCCTCGACCACGTTCATTGGTTGGCCTGCGGGCGGTCGACATCGACCCAGACGAACTTGTGCGGGTCGATGCGGGTTTCGTCGTCCAGGCGGTAGGCCGCCAGCTTGCCGTAGAGCACCGCGCTGTAGTCCAGGCAGGCCAGGTTGGCGCGGATCGGCGCGGGTCGGCCGCTGCGCCAGTAATGGCCGACGAACAGCAAAGGCTCGTCCTCGCCGTAACGCAGCAGGGCATTCTTCTCGCTGTGGCTCAAGGGTGTGCGGGCCACTTCCTCGGGCAGGGCGTCGGGCTGGAACACGATATCTCCGTAGGTCTGTGGGTCTTCTTCCCAGAACTTGGTGCGGAAGAAGGCACGGGTCAGGCCATCGCCACCGGTCAGCGTCAGGCCGTCCGGCAGGCGCATGTCGGTGCCGCGCAGCAGGCGGTTGCACACGGTGGCGGCGAAGCTGCCGGACACCGCCGAGGCCTGGATGAAGTGTTCGTCGATGCACCCGTCGGGGTATTCCCGGCGCAGCGGCTCGATCAGGCGAGGGTCCCAGCAGGCATGCACCAGGCGGAAACGGCCAGCGTCGACGAACAGCGGCAAGGTGTAGAACCACTCGAGGAAGTCATGCCAGTCGCCCGGGTGCTGGGCGAACTGGGTCAGGGTTTCGTCGATCAGGCGGGCATGGCGGGGCGTATGCTCGCGCACGTAGGCCTTGCCACTGCCGGGCAACGCCGGGGTGACCCAAGCCAGGGCGTTGTATTCATGGTTGCCCATGATGCAGAACCCTTGGCCGGCCTCGACCATGTCATGGACGATGTGCAGCGCCTCGCGGATACGCGGGCCGCGGTCGACGATGTCGCCCAGGAACAGCGCCTGGCGCCACGGGTGGCGCCAGACACCGCCGATGCGCTTGTAGCCAAGGGTGTCGAGCAGGCGTTCCAGGGTCAGGGCACAACCGTGGACATCGCCGATGATGTCGAAACTTCGCGCCGGATCGAGCATCAGTCGCCTCCACCACCCAAACGGCTGCCCCAGCCGAGTTTGGTGCGGCAGACCTCGTAGTAGTTGTGGTCCAGCGGATGGATCAGGCGCAGCTTCTGCGGTTTCTTGCACACCGTGATGGTATCGCCCGGCGCGCAGGTGAAATGGTTCTGGCCATCGCAGGACACCTGCGGGTAGATCGTCAGGTCTTGCGACACCACGATCTTCAGTTCGCTGTTGCCGTCCACCACGATCGGCCGCCCGGAGAGGGTGTGCGGGTACATCGGCACGATGACGATGGCGTCGAGCTTGGGGTGCATGATCGGCCCGCCAGCGGATAACGCGTAGGCGGTGGAGCCGGTGGGGGTGGCGACGATCAGGCCGTCGGCCTTCTGGCTGCAGACGAACTGGCCATCGATGTAGATTTCGAATTCGATCATCCGCGTCGACTTGCCCGGGTGCAGCACCACGTCGTTGAGCGCATCGCCCTGGCCTATGGCCTCGTTGTGGCGGCGCACCTCGGCCTGGAGCAGGAAGCGGTTTTCCACCAGGTAATGGCCGTCGAGCACCTCGGCGACCTTGACCTCGAGCTCATCGGGGCGAATGTCGGTGAGGAACCCCAGGCTGCCACGGTTGATGCCCAGCACCGGGATGTTGTGCCGGGCCAGGGCGCGGGCTGCGCCCAGCAGGCTGCCGTCGCCACCGACCACGATGACCAGGTCGCACACCTCGCCCAGCAGCTTGCGCGTGGAGGTCTGCAGACCATGGCCGGGCAGCACTTCGGCGATGGTGTCCTCGAGGATCACGTGCAGGTGGCGCTCGAGCAGGAATTTTTTCAGCCGGCGAATGGTGTCGAGCACCTGGGAGCTGCCAAGGCGTCCGATGATACCGATATTGCGAAATTGCTCCATGGGGCTCCTGCGAGGCTCTGCGGCGGGTGACGGGTGGCCGGTGCGGCCTCGGGGATTATGGGCGAAACGACCGGCCAGCGGCAAACCGGCTATGCTCGCGGGATGATGCCGTTCGCCGATCTTCACGCCCTGCCCTGCCAACTGCGCCGCCCTGCGGTGCGCGACCTGGCATGGGTATTGGTGTCGCCACCTTTGCTCGGCCAGCCGCCCTGCGCGCAACGCCACCCGCTGGCCGCCAGTGCCTGGGCGCATGACCCCGCGCGCCTGCGCCAATGGTTGCTGGCGCTGGATCAGAACGACCGGCCGCTGCGCGACTGGCTCGCCCGCCTCACCAGCCACCGCCTGGGCCAGTACTACGAAAGCCTGTGGCAGTTCGCCCTGGGCCAGGCGCCCGGCATCGAGTTGCTGGCGGCCAACCTGCCGATCCGTGAAGGCGGGCATACCCTCGGGGAGCTGGATATCATCCTGCGTGACCGAGAGGGTGTGCACCATCTGGAACTGGCCATCAAGCTCTACCTCGGGCCACCTGGCGGGGATGGCCACGACCCGGCGCATTGGCTGGGCCCGGGCTGCCACGACCGGCTGGACCGCAAGCTGAACCACCTGGCCGGGCACCAACTGCCCATTTCGGCCAGTGCCCAGAGCCGCACGGCCCTGGCGCTGCTGGGCGTGAGCGAGGTTCATGCGCATGCCTGGCTCGGTGGCTACCTGTTCTACCCCTGGCCGAGGCATGCGCAAGCGCCGGTCGGCGCCGATCCACACCATCTGCGTGGGCGCTGGCTGCATCGAAGCGATTGGGACAGTTACCGGCAAGCCAGCCCCGCCGGGCGCTGGCAGCCTCTGGCCCGGCATGCCTGGCTGGCGCCTGCGCGGATCGAGGCGCACGCGTGCTGGTCGCCTATGCAATTCGACGCTTGGCTTGGCGAACTGGATAGCCAGGCGCCGGCGCACATGCTGGTCCGTTTGGAAGACGCCGGAAACGGTAACTGGGAGGAAGCCGAGCGCTTGTTCCTGGTCGCGGATGATTGGCCCTACCTACCGGCTTGATGGCTGTCACTGCTCCTGTAGGAGCGGGCTTGGCCTGCGATTGGGCCAGCATTGCCAAGATCAATTTCAAAGACCTGGCTCAAAGAAAAATCCTCAGCGAACGATTAGAGTTGCAATCAAGCGCCACAAAGAGCGCTCCCCCGCCCTGATGATGAGGACTACCCATGGTTTCACCCGCCCCCTCGACGCACTACGCGCGCCTCTCGATCACCCTGCACTGGCTCATGCTGGTACTGCTGGCCGCCGTCTATGCCACCATCGAGCTGCGCGGCCTGTTTCCCAAGGACAGCGCCGAACGCAACCTGATGAAGGACATGCACTTCATGCTGGGCCTGACGGTGTTCATCCTGGTCTGGCTGCGCCTGGCCATGCGCCTGATCCGCCCTGCCCCGCCGATCCTGCCCAAGCCACCGGCCTGGCAGACGGGCCTGGCGCACCTGGTGCACGTACTGCTGTACCTGATGATGATCGGCCTGCCCGTGGCAGGCTGGTTGATCCTGAGCGCCGCCGACAAGCCGATCCCCTTCTACGGCCTCGAGCTTCCGGCATTGACCGCCCCGGATACAGACCTGGCCAAGTTCATCAAAGGCTGGCATGAACGCATCGGTAGCTGGGGTTACTGGCTGATCGGCGTGCACGCCGTGGCCGGCCTCTACCATCACTACGTCCAGCGCGACAACACGCTGGTGCGCATGCTGCCTCACCGGTAGCCGCGACGCCCCTGCAGCCCACCGGTATGCAGGAAGATCAGGCGCGTGCCAGGCGCAAAGCGCCCGGCCGCGACCTGGTCTCGCAAGGCCATCAAGGCCTTGCCGGTGTATACGGCCTCCAGCGGCACGCCGCTGTGACGCTCGCTCTCGTCGATGAAGGCCAGCAGTTCATCGTCGAAGCGACCGAACCCGCCCCGGCAGGCGTCGTGCAGTTCATGGCCGCCGTACACCAACCCGGCGAGGTTCTGCTCGACGCCATGGCCACGCGGCACTGCCAATGCGCCATGTACCGTCCGGCCGCCAGCTTCGGCGAGCACCAGGCCCGCCAGAGTGGTACCCGTGCCGACCGCCAGCCACCACCCGTCATGGCCTGCCCAGCCCATGCTTCCCAGCTGCGCCCTCGCCTGCTCGACGATCAACCGGCAGCCCTCGGCACCGGCCAGCCCGGCACCGCCTTCGGGAATGCAGTGCCAGCCCGGGTAACGTGCTTGCCAGGGCGCCCAAAAGCCTGCCTGGTGACGTTCGCGGTAACCGCCATAGCCCAGCCAGTGCAACTCCATGCCCAAGGCTTGCAAGTCACGCACCGTGGGGGTGTCCTGCGCGTGGCCACGCAACAGCCCGGCGGTGGCGAAGCCGAAGCGCTTGCCTGCTGCTGCCAGGGCATGAAGATGATTGGAATGATTGCCCCCCAGGCTGATCAGGCCCGGTGCGCCGGCGGCCTGGGCCTCGAGCAGGTGATGGCGCAGCTTGAACCATTTGTTGCCACTGACCAGCGGGTCGATGAGGTCCAGGCGCAGCACCGCGACCTCGACACCGGCTTGGTCGAGCCAGGGCAAGGGCAATGGTTGCAACGGAGCTTGGGGAAGGTTGGCGAAGGTTTCGGACATCGGGCGAGTATATCAACAGCCTGGCCCGGCGATTGGGCCGCACAGCGGCCCGTTCCAACCGGCCGATCACAACTGCGCAGCCAACCTCGACCCCTGGTTGATCGCCCGCTTGGCATCGAGCTCCGCCGCCACATCGGCGCCGCCGATCAAATGCACCGATTGCCCCGCCGCCACCAACCCGTCGTACAACTCGCGCAACGGTTCCTGGCCCGCGCAGATCACCACGTTGTCCACCGCCAGCACGTGCGGCTCGCCCTCACCGATGCGTACATGCAGGCCATCGTTGTCGATCGCCAGGTACTCGACGCTGTTGAGCATCTGCACCTGCTTGTTCTTCAGGCCCGTGCGGTGGATCCAACCGGTGGTCTTGCCCAGGCCATCGCCCACCTTGGATTTCTTGCGCTGCAGCAGGTACACCTGGCGGGCCGGCGCGTGCGGTTCGGCCTTGATGCCTGCGACGCCGCCCCGGGCCTCGAGACGGGTATCGATGCCCCACTCCTTCCAGAACGCCTGGCGGTCCTGGCTGGTGGCCACGCCCTCATGCACCAGATACTCGGACACGTCGAAGCCGATCCCCCCCGCACCGATCACCGCCACCCGCTTGCCCACCGGCTTGCGCTCGAGCAGCACGTCCAGGTAGGTCAACACCTTGGCATGCTCGATGCCCGGAATCGCCGGCGTACGCGGGCTAATGCCGGTGGCGAGAATGATTTCATCAAAACCGCCCGCCACCAACTCATCGACCCCGACCCGAGTATTCAGGCGCAGGTCGACACCGGTGCGCGCCACCTTGTTGCGGAAGTAACGCAGGGTTTCATGGAACTCTTCCTTGCCAGGCACACGTTTGGCGACATTGAACTGCCCGCCGATTTCACTGGCACTGTCGAACAGCGTCACTTGGTGGCCGCGTTCGGCGGCCACGGTAGCCGCGGCCAGACCTGCGGGGCCCGCACCGACCACGGCGATGCGCTTGATCTGGGTGACTGGGAGGTAGTTGAGCTCGGTCTCGTGGCAGGCACGAGGGTTGACCAGGCAACTGGTGAGCTTGCCCGCGAAGGTGTGGTCCAGGCAGGCCTGGTTACAACCGATGCAGGTGTTGATCTCGTCGCTGTGGCCTGCGGCGGCCTTGTTGACGAACTCCGGGTCAGCCAGGAAAGGCCGGGCCATGGACACCATGTCAGCATCGCCCTCGGCCAGCACTGCTTCGGCCACCTCGGGGGTGTTGATGCGGTTGGTGGTGATCAGCGGAATGCTCACAGCGCCACGCAACTTGGCGGTCACTTTGGTGAAAGCCGCGCGCGGCACCTTGGTGGCAATGGTCGGAATACGCGCCTCGTGCCAGCCGATACCGGTGTTGATCAAGGTAGCCCCGGCCTGCTCGATGGCCTTGGCCAGTTGCACGATCTCGTCCCAGGTGCTGCCCCCTTCCACCAGGTCGAGCATCGACAGGCGGAAGATGATGATGAATTCGGTCCCTACTGCCTCACGCACCCGGCGCACGATTTCCACGGCCAGGCGCATGCGGTTCTCGTAGCTGCCGCCCCAACGGTCGGTACGCTGATTGGTATGGGCGGCGAGGAACTGGTTGATGAAGTAGCCTTCCGACCCCATGATCTCGACGCCATCGTAGCCCGCGCGCTGGGCCAGCGTGGCACAGTTGACGAAGTCTGCGATCTGCTTTTCGATGCCCTGCTCGTCCAGTTCCTTGGGTTTGAAGGGGTTGATCGGCGCCTGGATGGCGCTGGGCGCGACCTGGCGGGGGCTATAGGCGTAACGCCCGGCGTGGAGGATCTGCAGGCAGATCTTGCCACCCGCGGCATGCACGGCCTCGGTGACGATCCGGTGCTTGTCGGCCTCCTCCTCGGTACTGAGCTTGGCCGCGCCGGAATACACGCCGCCTTCGTCGTTCGGCGCGATACCACCGGTGACCATCAGGCCAACGCCGCCGCGGGCACGTTCAGCGAAATACGCCGCCATGCGCTCGAAGCCGCCCGGGCGCTCTTCCAGGCCGGTGTGCATCGAGCCCATCAGGGTGCGGTTGCGCAGGGTGGTGAAGCCCAGGTCCAGCGGGGCCAGCAAGTGCGGGTAACGGTCGGCAGCCATGGATGAACTCCCTATCAGGCGTGATCACGGTATGCGGGCGCCTCGCAGGCCCCGTCGTTTGTCTGGCCCTGACATTAAACGGGCGTTTGATCGTGCTCAATGATCGAAAGTGACAACTTGTTGATCCTGATATACAGCAGGTCTACCCTAGGACACCCTTGATTAGAAAGGTGCCCTGGCCGCCTCATGCGAAAACTCCTGGCAAGCGCCCTGGCGCTGGTAATGATCGCCGCGCTCTGCGGCTACGGTTTCTGGACCCTGCAGCGGCCGGAAGGCCACTACCTGTCCGACCTGCGCATCGAACTGGCGCTCAACCATGGCGTGCCGGGCGAGCATGGCAACCTGCTGGGGGTCGAACCCCTGCTCTACCCGGGCGACTACCAGAACCTGCAGCGCTTGCACCGCAAGCTGTCGGCCTACCTGGAGCAGGCCCGGGCCCAGGGCCTGGTGGGGCCGCGCACCGTGGTCGTGTTGCCCGAACACATCGGCACCTGGCTGTGGGCCCGCGGCGAAAAGAACGAGCTGTACCAGGTGACCCAGCGCCGGGAAGCCTGGCAATGGCTGGAGCTGAGCAACCCACTGCGCTACGGCCTGGCCATGCTCACCGCCACGGGCGACGACCGCCGCGCCGACGCCCACCTGCGCATGAAAGCCGAGCAGATGGCCCGCGACTATCAACAACTGTTCGGTGGCCTGGCCAAGGAATTCGGTGTAACGCTGGTGGCAGGCTCCATCGTACTTCCCGCTCCATACGTGGACCGCGGCATCCTGCACCCTGGCAGCGGCCCGCTGTTCAACAGCAGCCTGGTGTTCGGGGCCGACGGCACCGTGCTCGGCCAACCGCAGCGCCAGCAGTATCCCGACAGCGAAGTGCGTCGCTACATCCATGATGGCCGCCAGCACCCGCTGCAGGTCATCCAGACCCCGGCCGGGCGCCTGGGCGTGCTGGTGGGCAGCGACAGCTGGTACCCGGAAAACTACCAGCAGTTGGCCCGCCAATCGGTGGAGCTGATCGCCAACCCGGTGTTCCTCACCGGCAAGCACACCTGGAATGCTCCCTGGCGTGGCAATCGCCACCAGGATGCGGCCAGTGCACTGCCATTGCAGCGCGGCGAGGTCGATGAACAGGCTGCCTGGCAGCGCCTGACCCTGACTGCCAACGCCAGCACGCCCAGCCTGAGCGTGTTCCTGCGCGGCCAGTTCTGGGAGCAGGGCAGCGACGGCCAGGGCTTTGCCAACCAGGCAGGCCAGCACCTGGCCGGCAACCCCAGCCAGGGTGCCCGTCTGCTCAACCTCTGGCTGTGATCGATGGCCCGGCCACGCGTGCGCCTGGGTGACCTCTCGGTAGGCTTCGTCCAGCCCCTGGGCGAGGCGCTGGAGCAGCTGGGGCACGACCCGGCGCCCTTGCTGCGCCGCTACGGCCTGGACGCCTCCCGCCTGGCCGAGGCCGGTGCACGTTTGTCGATTCCGCGCTACATGCACTTGGGCCATGCCGCTATCGAACTGTGTGGCGAGCCGGCACTGGGGCTGCGCATGGGCCGCGCGAGCCGCCTGGCCCAGGCGGGGCTGGCGGGCATAACCGCGGCCCAGGCCCCGACCCTGGGCGATGCCGCGCGCACGCTGCTGCGCTTCGAACCCTTATATGCGGCCAACTACCGTGGCCAGTCGAGTTTTCTCGAAGACCGCCAGGGCGCCTGGCTGCGCTTCTACTCGATCAGCCCCTACAACGCCTACAACCGTTTCGTGGTCGATTCGCTGCTGGCCGGCTGGCTGGCGCAGCTGTCGCAGCTGGCGGGCGTGCCGGTACAGGCCGAGCGGATGGACATCGAGTTCGAGGCGCCCAGCTATGCCGCGCAGTACCAACCCCTGTGCGTGACCCCCGTGCAGTTCGCAGCCGTCAACAACCAGCTGCGGCTGGACCGCGCGACCCTCGAGCTGCCCAACCCCGAGCATTGCCCCAGCACCTGGCACCACCTGCTGCAGCTATGCGAAGCAGAGCTGGCCCAGCGCACGCGCGTGCGCAGCCTGGGTGAACGCATCACCCACCTGCTGGGCCCCCTACTCAATGGCGGCCAGGAACCGGATCTGGAAGCGGTGGCGCGCCACCTGCAGCTGCCGACCTGGACGCTGCGGCGCAAGCTGGCCGAAGAAGGCACACGCTTTCGCAACCTGCTCAACGATACACGCCGCGACTTGGCCGAGACCTATATCCGCGATACGCAGCTGGCCTTCGGCGAAATCGCCTATCTGCTGGGGTTTGCCTCGGCCGAGGCCTTCCAGCGCGCATTCAAGCGCTGGACCGGCATCACGCCCGGCGCGTTTCGCCGCAACCAGCGGCGGGAGGGTCAGAGCTCGGTAGCGTCGTCTGCCGGCTCCATCGGGTCCAATTCGTAGGCCTGGAATTCGAGCAGTTCTTCCTGGTAATCGTCCATCGCTGCATCCTCGTCAGTCATTCATCGGTCGGGTCATGCCGCCACGCTAAGCGCATTGGATGAACGCATCATGACAACGTGGTAGACGATGAGCACTGTGGGAACGGATTTACCCGCGCCCATAAAGGCCAATGAGTACCCGCCCCTACAGGAATGGACAATTACAACGGCGCGGGTGGCGCCTCGGTCACAGGCGCCTCTTGCTGCACTTCGATCGGCGCAGGCTCGGCAGGCGGGGCGATGGGCTGGGAGCCCTGGCTGTCGTCCACGACCGGAGCGGCCTGTACTTCGCTGGCAGGCGCAGTCGTGACGGGTGCCTCGACCACAGGCGCAGGAGCCGGTGCTTCGACGGCAACCGGTGCCGGGGCCGGCTGGGCAGTGGACGCCTGCTCAGGCAACCCCAGGGCAGGCGCCGGTTGCTCAGGCGCGGGCTTGGGCGCTTCCACCTTCGGCTCGGCCTTCTCCACCTTCTTCGACTTGGGCAGGTAGCTTTCCACCAACGCGAAGTAGCGCTCATAGAACTGCGGCGCAGTGACCGTCTCGCTGGCCACCTTGACCATCGAATCGTCGCTCGAACCAATGGGCATGGACACCGACCCCAGCACCCCCACCCCCAGGCTGGCCGACGTATTGGATTTTTTCAGGGCGTAGCGGTCCTGCAAGGCGTTGGCGAACATGGTGGAACGCTGTTCGTCATTGGTGTCCGGTGCGCAGGTAACATTGAAGCTGATCTGCAGATGGTTGTCGCTGTTCTGCTGGAAGCTCTTGTTGCCCGCGATCTGGTTGGGGCCGCTGCTGGTGATGATGTAACCCTGGCTGAGCAGCGCACGACGGGCGGCCTCGCAGGAGCCCGCCTCGCTCACCGGAAAGCTGCGCGAAAAGGTGCCCGAATCATCGAAGTTTTCGTGCTCGTAGATGGCGGGCTTTTTCGAGGAACAACCGGACACGCCCGCCAGCACAAGGGCCAGCCCGAGCGCACCGAAGACGGAAGATCTGGACATCTTGGATTCCGGAGAAAAGGACAAACGGTGTGTATTGTGCAACACAAGAACGCTCACTGAAACTGCGGCGCTGGCCTGATCGAGCAAAATTCATCATTGCATGCCGGGCTGGGTGCAGAAAACGAAAAAGCGACCCGAGGGTCGCTTTTTCGTAGGCTTCGAGGTGTTCAAGGGACCTCGAGGCGAAGATGGCGCAGCGGACGGGACTCGAACCCGCGACCCCCGGCGTGACAGGCCGGTATTCTAACCGACTGAACTACCGCTGCGTATCGTTCAGGCTTACGCC